>NZ_CP011994.1:1732500-1865000 GCF_001632845.1 Ectothiorhodospira sp. BSL-9
CGGCGAGCGAACGCGGATTAGCCCAAAAGTCAGTATGGTTTTAGTGGAACGGTCTGGAAAGTCCGGCGATACAGGGTGATAGCCCCGTACACGAAAAGGCCATGTTGATGAATCTGAGTAGGGCGGGGCACGTGAAACCCTGTCTGAACATGGGGGGACCATCCTCCAAGGCTAAATACTCCCTACCGACCGATAGTGAACCAGTACCGTGAGGGAAAGGCGAAAAGAACCCCGGAGAGGGGAGTGAAATAGAACCTGAAACCGTGTGCGTACAAGCAGTGGGAGCCTCTTTATGGGGTGACTGCGTACCTTTTGTATAATGGGTCAGCGACTTAACGTGAGTGGCGAGGTTAACCGTATAGGGGAGCCGTAGGGAAACCGAGTCTTAATAGGGCGCTTTAGTCGCTTGCGTTAGACCCGAAACCGGGCGATCTATCCATGGCCAGGGTGAAGGCGGGGTAACACCCGCTGGAGGCCCGAACCCACTAATGTTGAAAAATTAGGGGATGAGCTGTGGATAGGAGTGAAAGGCTAATCAAGCCCGGAGATAGCTGGTTCTCCCCGAAAGCTATTTAGGTAGTGCCTCATGTATCACTCCTGGGGGTAGAGCACTGTTATGGCTAGGGGGCCATCCCGGCTTACCAAACCATTGCAAACTCCGAATACCAGGAAGTGCGAGCATGGGAGACACACGGCGGGAGCTAACTTTCGTCGTGGAGAGGGAAACAACCCAGACCGCCAGCTAAGGTCCCCAAATCATGGCTCAGTGGGAAACGATGTGGGAAGGCCCAGACAGCCAGGAGGTTGGCTTAGAAGCAGCCATCCTTTAAAGAAAGCGTAATAGCTCACTGGTCGAGTCGGCCCGCGCGGAAGATTCAACGGGGCTTAAGCCATGTACCGAAGCTGCGGATTTGACCTAATGGTCAAGTGGTAGGGGAGCGTTCTGTACGCCTGCGAAGGTGTGTCGTAAGGCATGCTGGAGGTATCAGAAGTGCGAATGCTGACATGAGTAACGATAAGATGGGTGAAAACCCCATCCGCCGAAAGCCCAAGGTTTCCTGCGCAACGTCAATCGGCGCAGGGTTAGTCGGCCCCTAAGGCGAGGCAGAAATGCGTAGTCGATGGGAAACAGGTTAATATTCCTGTACCGCTTTATACTGCGATGGGGGGACGGAGTAGGCTAGATCAGCCGGCAGTTGGTGTCCGGTTTAAACGTGTAGGGAGTGCTTCCAGGAAAATCCGGTGGCACAATTCTGAGACGTGATGACGAGCGCCCATGTGGCGCGAAGTGGTCGATGCCAAGCTTCCAAGAAAAGCCTCTAAGCTTCAGGTATAGAGTGACCGTACCCGAAACCGACACAGGTGGGCAGGGTGAGAATCCCAAGGCGCTTGAGAGAACTCGGGTGAAGGAACTAGGCAAAATGGTACCGTAACTTCGGGAGAAGGTACGCCTCTGGTGGTGAAGGGTCTTGCACCTGGAGCTGCTGGGGGCCGCAGAGACCAGGCCGCTGCGACTGTTTATTAAAAACACAGCACTCTGCAAACTCGAAAGAGGACGTATAGGGTGTGACGCCTGCCCGGTGCCGGAAGGTTAATTGATGGGGTTAGCGTAAGCGAAGCTCTTGATCGAAGCCCCGGTAAACGGCGGCCGTAACTATAACGGTCCTAAGGTAGCGAAATTCCTTGTCGGGTAAGTTCCGACCTGCACGAATGGCGTAACGATGGCGGCACTGTCTCCACCCGAGACTCAGTGAAATTGAAATCGCTGTGAAGATGCAGTGTACCCGCGGCTAGACGGAAAGACCCCGTGAACCTTTACTACAGCTTCACACTGAACTTTGAACCTGCTTGTGTAGGATAGGTGGGAGGCTTTGAAGCCGGAACGCTAGTTTCGGTGGAGCCAACCTTGAAATACCACCCTGGCATGTTTGGAGTTCTAACCTCGTCCTGTTATCCAGGACAGGGACCGTGTGTGGTGGGTAGTTTGACTGGGGCGGTCTCCTCCCAAAGAGTAACGGAGGAGCGCGAAGGTACCCTCAGCGCGGTCGGACATCGCGCAGTGCGTGCAAAGGCGTAAGGGTGCTTGACTGCGAGACAGACACGTCGAGCAGGTGCGAAAGCAGGTCTTAGTGATCCGGTGGTTCTGTATGGAAGGGCCATCGCTCAACGGATAAAAGGTACTCCGGGGATAACAGGCTGATACCGCCCAAGAGTCCATATCGACGGCGGTGTTTGGCACCTCGATGTCGGCTCATCACATCCTGGGGCTGAAGCAGGTCCCAAGGGTATGGCTGTTCGCCATTTAAAGTGGTACGCGAGCTGGGTTTAGAACGTCGTGAGACAGTTCGGTCCCTATCTGCCGTGGGCGTCGGAGATTTGAGAGGATCTGCTCCTAGTACGAGAGGACCGGAGTGGACGTACCTCTGGTGTTCCGGTTGTCACGCCAGTGGCATTGCCGGGTAGCTAAGTACGGACGGGATAACCGCTGAAAGCATCTAAGCGGGAAGCCTTCCTCAAGATGAGATCTCCCTGGGCACTTGATGCCCCTGAAGGGTCGTTGAAGACTACAACGTTGATAGGCGGGATGTGAAAGCGCAGTAATGTGTGAAGCTAACCCGTACTAATTGCCCGTGAGGCTTGACCATATAACACCCAAGCAGTTTGAGGGTGTGCGGTCATCACAACATGACATGACAACATAGCCTGGAACTTTCCCGAATTGGTGATCCAAAAGGATCACACCCAGTTTGCCTGGCGGCCATGGCGAGTAGGAACCACCCGATCCCATCTCGAACTCGGAAGTGAAACTGCTCAGCGCCGATGGTAGTGTGGGGCTTCCCCATGCGAGAGTAGGTCACTGCCAGGCTCTTATCCCAAAACCCCGATCGGTTACCCGGTCGGGGTTTTTTTATGCCCGGCGGTTGGGGGGGCCTCAGGCTGCGTGCCCGCCGTCAGGGTAAAAAACATCCAGCCACATCCCTTCCGACGCTTCTGGCATTGTGCCCGCCGCCTCCCCTCATGCCCGGCCCTTCTCCCCTCAGGGGAGAAGGGAGTTGAGGGTTGCAGGGAGAAGGGAGCAAGAGGTGGAGGGCTGGGCATCCCCCTGCTTGAGCCCCTCTCCCGCTGGCGGGAGAGGGGTTGGGGTGAGGGTCGCTGCCCCTCAGGTCGCGCGACCCACCAGAGCCGCCTGCTCCGCCGTGAGGCGGCCGTTGCGCACGCAGTCGTTCATGGCGATGCCTCGGAAGGCGTTGCCTGTCAGGTGCAGGCCGCGGTGCTGGCTGGCCTGCTCCATGATGCGATCAACGGCTTCGATGTGGCCTACGGGGTAACCCGGGAGGCCCTTGGGCCAGCGCTTCACGATGGTGGCGTCCGGGGCCTTGTCGATGCCCAGGGCCTTGACCAGCCCCTCGCGGGATTCCTGGATGAGGGTTTCGGGATCCTGGTCCACCTTGTGGGGCGCGCGCTGGCCACCGAGCATGACGCGGATGCTCTTCATGCCTTTGGGTGCCCGATCAGGGAAGATGCTGCTGTCCCAGAGTACGCCCAGGAAGGGCAGTGGCGCCTTGGCGGTGGTGAGAAGGCCAAAGCCGTCCAGCGGGTGATCCAGTTCCTTCCAGCCGAAGCCGACGACGGCAATGGGCGAATAATCCAGTGCGTCCAGCTGACGGGATAATTCTGGATCCAGGTCGGAGAGCATGGGGGCTGCCGCATAGGCGGGGACTGCCATGATGATCTGATCGAAATCGTGCGTCTGCCCGCCCACCGCGAGCTGATAGCCGGTCTCCGTGGCGGTGATCTTGTCCACGGGGTGTCCCGTATGCCACTGGGCTTTGATCTTGGACTTGAGGTGGTCGACGATGGTGTTCATGCCACCCTTGAAGCTCATCAGCACCCCGCCGGGTCCGGCGCTTTGCTTGCGGCGCTTGATCATGCCTTTGAAGAGGCCTCCGTGCTCTTTTTCCAGGGAGGCCACCAGGGGGAAGGCGGCCTGCACGGAGACACGGTCGGCGGTGGTGCCGTAAATGCCAGCGGTCATGGCATCCAGGAAGACGTCGGTGAAGGCCTTGCCCAGGCGGCGATAGCCGAAGGATTGCAGGGTCTCGTCGCTGTCGTCGCGCTTGGCGGGTGTGAAGACCTCACCGGCCACGCGCAGTTTCTGCGGGAAGCTGAGCAGGCCGGACTTGAAGAACTTGCCCGGGCTGTCGGGAAACGGGTGCATGGCATCGGTGTAGATGAAGCGTTTGCGCGCTGCGTCCTCGCTGCGCATGAGCAGATGGGCGCCCTCGCAGTCTTCCACCAGCTTGAGCATGTCCGGCTTGTTGCTGAGGAAGCCGTTACCGCCCTCCTCGAACAGGAAGCCGTCCTTGTTCACCGTGTGCATGGTGCCGCCCAGGTGGGCGTTGGCTTCGAAGATGTGCAGTTCCGCATCGCTTCTGGAGCGATTGAAGTAGAAGGCCGTGCTCAGGCCGCTGATGCCGGCCCCGATGATTGCCACTCGCATGAGCGAATTCCCCGTGGATGATTGGATCGGTGATGAGGTGATTCAGAAAGGCAGGCCGGTGTGGCCACTCAGCCCGGCTTGCGGGCGATGAAGCGCGTGGAGATGCCGAAGGTGTCGTCCTTGACCTGCACCATCTCAAAGCCTGCGGTGGTGAGTTTTTCCACCAGTTGTTCCGTGCTGAAGAAGGCCTGGATGGATTCCGGCAGGTAGGTGTAGGCCTGGTTGTCCTTGGAGATCATGGCACCCACCTTGGGCAGTACCTTGTTCATGTACAGGCGGCTCATGCGGTCCATGAGGGTGGATTCCGGGTGACTCATGAATTCCAGGATGAGTACATGGCCGCCGGGTTCCAGTACGCGATGGAACTCCCGCAGTGCACCGTCCACGTCCACCACATTGCGGATGCCGTAGCTGATGCTCACCATGTCGGCCGTGCCATCTTCCATGGGTAGGGCCGTAGCCTCTGCTTCCTGGAAGTCGGCGTTCTTCACCTTGCGCCGGGCCAGGGTGAGCATGCCGATGGCCGGGTCCACGCCGGTGGCGCGGTCGATGGTGATGCCACTGGCCTTGCCGGCTTCCCGCCAGAACAGGATCAGGTCACCGGTGCCTGTGGCCACGTCCACCAGGTGCCTTACCGGGCGGCCATGGGCCTTGAGGGCCGCCAGGCAGCCGTTGCGACGCCAGCGCCGGTCCACCCCGAAACTCAGGATGCGGTTGAGCCGGTCATAGGTCGGCGAGATGTCGTTGAACATCTGGATGATGCGTTGCTGCTTTTCCATTCAGGGGTATCCCTTGGGATCTTGGCCCGGAGAGGCTTCAGTTTTGCCGGGGTGTTTCGGTGTTCCCTGCCTGGGCCGATGTGTTTTTGGCTTGATCCTCGATCAGTGCCCGGCGCACGCGCTCGAAGGCCTGACCGCTGATGTGATGCACCAGGGGACGGGCGGCCCGCCCCACGGTCTTGTCCAGCAGACGATTATGCAGATGATACTCGATCGACAGTTTCACCCGCGTGCCCCCGGGGACGGGGCTCAGACGGTAGCGACCGGTGTTGCGGATGCCGCTGAGCGACTTCCAGGTCAGTCGGTGGGGAGGCTCTTCTTCAACGATGGCCACATCCCAACTGAATACCATGCCATTGGCCCGGACCTTCCAGCGGTAGGTGGTGTCATTGAGCGGCGTGACCGACTCCACCGCGTCGGCATAACGTGGAAACTCGTCCACCCGGCGGATCAGGGCAAAGACTTCATCCGGTTCCGCCGGGAAGATCATGTCGTGATCGATGACCGGCATGGTTATGACCCCCGTGGGCTTGCTGTGGTGCAGTAGCGCCCGAGTATGCACGATGACGCAAGGGTTATGTCAAAGACGGCCCCGGGGGTCAAGTGCTTGCACGGGCTGCGGTTTCTGCCTGCCGGGCGATGCCCTGGGCCATGCCGGTGAACACGAAAAGATGTGCCGGGGCCATGGCGTACCAGTAGAGCAGTCCCCACACTCCGGCGGGGTGCCAGTAGTTGGTCACGTTGATGCGGGTTCCGTTCCCCTCCGGCGCCAGATCGATTTCCAGGACGCCCGCCCCCGGCACCCGCATGCCGAATCCCAGGGTCAGGCGCCGCCCTGGTTCCAGCCCGACCACGCGCCAGGAGTCCACCATGTCGCCCACCCGCAGTTCCGTGGGATGGCGACGGCCATAATTGCGACCGGGGCCACCCAGCATCCAGTCGGTGACTTCGCGGATCTTCCACAGCGGGTTGTAGGCGAAATACCGGTTTTCGCCGCCAATGGCAGTGACCACGGACCAGACCGACTCCACGGGGGCATCGGCCACGGCAGAGCCGCCGGCCGTCTTGGCGTAGTAGCTGTAGTCCAGGCGGTAGTCCCGGAACATGAACGCGCCCTCGGTCCAGCGGGCGGCCAGGGCATTTTCCGCTTCGGCTTCGAAGGCCGCGCGCACGGCGCTGCGAAAATCCAGCAGCTCCTGGGGCATGAGGCGTCGGGTCTCCTCATCCTCGGCCACGTAGTTCTCCTTGAGGCCTTCCACCAGGGCCCGGGCGATGGAGGTGGGCACTGACGTCACCAGACGCAGCCAGTAGGAGGAGAGCTTGGGCGAGAGCAGGGGCACGGGGATGATCAACGGCGGCTTGTGCCCCGCCTCTTCGGCCATGATGCGCATCATGCGACCATAGGTGAGGTACTCCGGCCCGCCGGTGTCCAGAATGCGACCGGCGGCTTCAGGCACGTCGGGCGCCCGCTGCAGGTATTCCAGCAGATTGTCCAGGGCGATGGGCGGTGAGGTGCGCGAGACCCACTTGGGTGTGACCATCACCGGCAGGTGCAGCACCAGATCACGCATCACTTCAAAGGCGGCGGAGCCGGGGCCCACAATGATGCCGGCGCGCAGCTCGGTGACCGGGACCGGACCGCGCCGCAGTTCGTCTCCGGTCTGACGTCGGGAGACGATATGTTCGCTGCGGGCAGAGGCCGGGGCGATACCACCCAGATAAACGATACGCTGGACACCCGCGTCGGCGGCAGCCTTTGCGAAGTGGCGGGCTGCCTGAACATCCAGCTGGCCGAAAGATTTCCCGGCCCCCATGGAGTGCACCAGGTAATAGGCCGTTGTCACGCCTTCCAGTGCCGGGGCGAGGGTCTCGGGTTTGAGGGCGTCGGCGGCGACCAGTTCTGCATCATCCCAGCCCCGCGCCTGGAGTACGCTCAGGCGCCGGGAACAGGCGCGCACACGGGCCTTGCCGGAGGCCAGGAGCCGGGGAACCAGATTGGAGCCGATGTAGCCGCTGGCGCCAAAGACCAGGGTGATGGGACGTTCGTCCCGCTCGCCCTCGCCGTGGATATGCTCGTTGTCTGTTGCCATGAAAACCTCCCCTCCTAATGGTCCTGCAGCAGTCACTACCGTTGCCCCTTTGGGGCTCAAGCCCACCCCCGTCCTACAGAGGAGGCCCCCGTGGGAGCGGCTCCCCGATGGGGTGTGGCACCCTGATCATGCGCTCCTGGTATCGGCCGGCGCCTCCGTCAGCATGGTGGTGAGTCGAGCAATGCAGATCTCCCGCTCCTGATCGTCCCGAATGCGGATTTCCCACACCTGCGTGCGACTGCCCACGTGCACCGGACGGGCACAGCCGGTCACCTGACCCTGGCGGGCCGGTCGCAGGTGATTGGCATTGATCTCCAGTCCCACGGCCATGTAGCCCGGTGCCGAGGCCAGATGCGCCCCCACGCTGCCCAGCGTCTCGGCCAGCGCCACCGAGGCCCCGCCATGGAGCAGGCCGAAGGGTTGGCGGGTGCGCTCATCCACGGGCAGGGTGCCATGGACCGCATCATCGGTGATTCGGGTGATGCGGATCCCCAGGGACTGCATCAAGGTGTCCCGGGTGATGTCATTGAGGGCGTCGAGGTCGACAGGGCGTTTCCACATGGGCCACTCTCTCAAGAGGGTGTTTGTCCTTCAGGATACAGCACCCGGGCCCCCTTGGCCTCGGCCCTTTGGGTGAGTTCCTGCCGTCTGATCTTCATCCCGGACTGTGAGGGCAGCACCTGGAAGTCGACGGGGACCATGAAGGGGGGCAGTCGCTCGCGCAGCCAGATGCGAAGCGCCTCGGTCTCCACGGGGGTGTGGACCTTCAGAAAGGCCACGGGCCGCTGGCCGAACTCCCGATCCGGGCGGGGCACCACCACGGCCTGAATCACATGCGGGTGCTGATGAAGCGCCTGTTCCACCGTTTCGGGCTGGATGTTTTCGCCACCGCTGATGAACTGATTGTCCAGTCGTCCGGTGATGCTGAGGCCGTGGTGGTTCCAGTGGCCCAGATCACGGGTGTGAAACCATCCGTTGGCATCGGTGGCCGGGTCGGTGGCGCCGTCACGCAGATAACCCTTGAACAGGGTGCCGCCGCGTACCAGGAGCTCGCCGGCCTCATCTACCCGGCACTCCCGATGCGCCAGTACCTGGACCGATCCCCCGGGGGACTGGCTGAGCACCTGGGAACTCATCTCGGTGAGGCCATAGCTCATCCAGCAGGGCAGACCCCGCGCTCGCGCGGCCTCCAGCAGGGAAGGGCGCACCGGCCCGCCGCCCAGCAGGATGGCCTTGAGCCGGGGCAGAGGCCGGTCCTGTTCCAGCAGACGCTGCAGTTGGGTTTCCACCATGGAGAGATGGGTCACACCGGTGGCTGCCAGGTGATCCGCGTCTTCGGCCCGTCCTCCCGTCACCAGGGATGCGCCCCCCAGCAGACAGCGAAACAGGATGGCCAGCCCGCCCACGTGGAACAGGGGCAGGGAGAGCAGGTAGCGATCCCCCGGTGCCAGGGGGATGGCCTGGTTGGCCCCTTCGGCACTCAGCACATGATTGGCGTAGCTGTGCATCGCCACCTTGGGCTGACCGGTGGACCCGGAGGTGAGTACGCCGGTGCGGATGTCATCTGCCGGGAAGGTGTGTTGAAGTTCTTCGGTGGGTGTCGGGGCTGGAGGGTGCACACCGGCGGTGGGGCTCGTATCAGCGCCCGGGGCAGCATGGACCGCCGCCCCGGGTGTGGAAATCCACCAGGGCATGGCATGAGCCCGCACGAGTGCTTCCAGGGAGGCCAGCGGCATGGCCGGGTTCACCGGTAGCAGGCGCGCTCCGGTGCGCAGCACGGCGAACAGGTCCGTCAGGGTGTCCGGGCTGCGGTCGGCGCTCAGTACAACCCATTGGTTGGGCATCACCCCCTGTGCCTTGAGTGACAAGGACCGCTCGGTGACGCTTTCCGACCACCGGGCAAAGCTCAGGTGGGCCTGCCCCGGCAGGACCATGGCTGTTTGCCCGGGCCATCGCCGTGCCGCCTCATCCAGCAGACAGGGCAGGGTGTGATCAGCACCAGGGGTCATGTCCAGTGCCCCAGGCAGTGCAGATCCTCACGGCCCAGTACCGGCCGGGCAGCATGTTCGGGCTGGCTGCGGATGGGTTCGATGAGGGCGTGGGTGAAGGGCTCGAAGGTGTCCAGGCCTTGAGGGCCAGTGAGGCCCCAGTGGGCGGCCAGGCGGGTGTACAGGTCCAGGGTGAGGTTGCTCTCATAGGCGGCACTGAGTACCACGCCCAGCCCGCGCGCCCTGGCGGCCCGGACCCAGCCCTCGGCGCGCCCAAGGCCGGTGAGCATGGGCTTGATCACCAGAGCCGCCAGGCCGGGGGTGTCCAGTCGGGCCTCGATGGCGGTGACGGAGGTTTCCCGCAGGGTCTCGTCCCAGGCAAAGGGCAGGCCGGTGGCGGTGAACCATGCTCCATAATCACTGCCGGGCAGCAGGGGTTCCTCGATGAAGGCCACATGGCGGTGATCGATCCGCTTGCTCAGATCCCGGGCTGTGTCCAGGGTCCAGCTACGGTTGGCATCCAGGCGCAGTTGCTGGCCGTCCCGTAACTGCCTGATCAACCCTTGAATGCGCTGCGCATCCTCGGCAGGCGGTGCACGACCCACCTTGAGCTTGATGCAGGGTGTCTGTGGGACCGTGCGCGGGTCAGCGTCGTGGCGCAGCAGTTGGCAACGGGGCAGGGGCTGGGCCGGGGGCAGGGGGATGGACCATTGCAGATGCCCGCTTTCCAGGCCGAAGCGTACCTCCGGAAAGAGTCCGGGGTGCCCGGGGTTCAGTCGATCCTCAAGCGAACCTGTCCCATGGAGCAGGCACTGTAACTGGTGGGTGCAGGCTGCGAGGTCATGATCGCTGAAACCCGGCAGGGGGCTGATCTCGGACCAGATGACCCGCTGATCCGCGCCCTGCCACTCCATGAGCAGCCCCTCCCGGTGGGGCAGGGTGCACGGGCCCAGGGCCAGGGGCTCCCGCAGGGGCAGGCGGTAGTGCCAGAGGGTGAGGCGTGTCAGGGCTGGGTCGGCACTTGAGTTCATGGGACCCTCGCAGCCGATGCCTTCCCGGGAGTGGTCCTGGCCGCGAAGCTGTGCCCACCGAGATCTCCGTGTCTGGGCTCACTGTCGGGGCGGGACTGTCTCGGGGGGGTGAGTCTGTCCGCGGGACGTCGTGAATACATCCCTGTAGACTTGGGCGCCGCTTCCATGCGGCGCACACCCGCTCCCAGCCCCACCCCCCCGAGACGGTCGGGATACTCTGGGGCTTCGCCTGTTCGGGACTTCGTGGCCAAGGCCGCTCCCACGGGGGCTACCTATTCGAGAGCACTCAGGGCTGGCGCCGGAACTTGCCAAAGTCCGGCTTGCGCTTTTCCAGGTAGGCGTTGCGACCTTCCTGGCCTTCTTCGGTCATGTAGAAGAGCATGGTGGAATTGCCCGCCAGTTCCTGAATGCCCGCCTGGCCGTCGGTGCCGGCGTTGAAGGCGGACTTGAGCATGCGCAGGGCGATGGGGGAGTGTTCCAGGATCTGGCGGCACCAGGCCACGGTTTCCTGTTCCAGTTGCTCCAGGGGCACCACCGTGTTCACCAGGCCCATGTCCAGGGCCTCCTGGGCGTTGTACTGGCGGCACAGGAACCAGATCTCCCGGGCCTTCTTCTGGCCCACGACGCTGGCCATGTAGCTGGCACCAAAGCCGCCATCGAAGGAACCCACCTTGGGGCCGGTCTGGCCGAAGCGGGCATTCTCGGCAGCGATGCTCAGGTCACAGATCAGGTGCAGCACATGACCCCCGCCGATGGCATAACCCGCGATCATGGCGATCACCGGCTTGGGGCAGGAGCGGATGTCCTTTTGCAGGTCCAGCACGTTCAGGTGATGCACGCCCTGGTCATCCTTGTAGCCGGAGTCGCCCCGCACCCGCTGGTCACCGCCGGAACAGAAGGCCAGGTCGCCCTGGCCGGTGAGGATGATCACGCCCACGTTCTCGTCGAAGCGGGCATCGGCCAGGGCCTGCTGCATCTCCTTGACGGTGAGCGGCCGGAACGCATTGCGCACCTGGGGGCGGTTGATGGTGATCTTCGCGATCCCCTCCGCCTTGTGATAGAGGACATCCTGGAAGGCGCCACTGTGATCCTGCCAGTCGGCGGCGGGGATGATGCTGGAGGTGCTGGCTGTACTCATGGGCTGTGCATGCTCTTGGTAACGGTCTGCTGGCCACAGCAGGTGCGATGAATGATGCGGGCCACCGTTTCCGGGGCCTCGGCGTGGCAGTTATGCCCCAGACCATCCAGTTTGACAAGTTCAAGGCCGGGGCAGCCCTGGGACCAGCGTTCGCCCAGGGCGGAGAATTTTTCATCCTGGCGCCCGGAGATGAAGGTGCGCGGGATGTTCAGCCCCGCCACCCCGGGGATCAGCGGGGGCTGATGACCCAGGCTGCCGGCACGTAATGCCCGGGCAAGGCACTGAGGGTCCTGTGGGGCGCGGAGGGCGATGAAGTTCCGGCGGCGGGCGTCATCCAGGGAGGCGAAGACGGGTTGGCGATACCAGGCATCCAGCACATGGGGCCAGGGACCCTGTTCCAGACGCCGCGCCCAGGTCTCGTCGTGATCCAGGCGTGTCTGGCGGTCAGCAGGACTGTTGAGCCCCGGGTGGGCGCCTTCCAGAACCAGGGCCGTGATCCGGTCGGAGTGTTGCGCCGCCAGCCAGGCAGCAATGCGTCCGCCCATGGAGTACCCGGCCAGGGCGAAGCGATCCGGCAATTGTGCCTCCAGCCCGCTCCAGACCTGTTCACAGTAGGCCTCGAATGGCCGGTGTGCCCCGGTGGGAGCCAGGGGGGCGTGGCCATGCCCGGGTAGATCGGGGGCGATGCACCGAACCCCGGCCGGCAGATGACCGATCACTGCCTTCCAGTCGTCACTGCGGCCCATGAAGCCATGCAACAGGACCAGGGTGAACGCATCCATCAGATGATGCCCCCCAAGCCACAGCAACACCTCCGGGAGCGGGCCTCGCCCGTGAAGATCGAAGCCCCATCATTGCGGTGGCCCCAACCCCCTTCGCGGCCGGGGGCCGCTCCCACAAGGGCTGCTCCAGGGCAGGGGTTTCCTGAGGGCTCAGGGCTGCGCAGATGCATCATCGCGGATGGACTGGATCAGCCCCGACAAGGCCCGGCTGCCCCGGTCGGAGGGGAAGGTGAGCTCGATGAGAGTGGCCCCTGGGCGCTTGCAGGCAGCACGGTAGGCCTCGGCGAAGGCGTCGAGATTCCCTGGTGCCGCATAGCTCAGGCGAAACTGGGCTGCGGCCTGCTCGAAACCCAGGCCATGGGGCAACTGGAACAGGGGCCGGAAATGCTCGCCCTGGCTCTGGGCCGGCAGCAGATTGAAGATGGCCCCACCATCGTTGTTGAGCACGATGATCACCAGGGGGGACGGGCTGCCCTGGGTCAGGGCAAGGCTGTTGAGGTCATGCAGCAGGGACAGATCCCCCAGCAGCAGGGTGAGGCCACCGGGGTGGCGTCGGGCAAACCCTGCCGCCGTGGCCACCAGGCCGTCGATGCCGCTGGCACCCCGGCTGGTCACGCAGCGTTGGCCAAGGCCTGGCTCGGCAACTGCGTCCAGCAGCCGGATGCTCAGGCTGTTGCCCGGGAACAGGGCCATCTCCTGTGGAATCTCCTGGCTCAGTCGGCGGGCCACCGACAGTTCCGAGAAGAGCTCCCGGGTGGCCGCCTCCAGGCGCGGCGTGAATGCCCGGGCCGCGGCCACCAGGCCCGTGTCCTTTTGCGGGGAAGGGGCCAGTTGTTGACACAGGGCAGGAATATTGGCCTGGATCGCGATGGCACGGCGCTCCGGGTCCAGGCAGCCAGAATGGGGGCTGACCAGCCAGTATTCGCCTGCAAACCCGGCCAGCCACTGGTTGAGCCGTTTGCTGGTGATGCGCCCGCCGAACTGAATCACCTGCCTCAGGCCCGCGAGCCGTCGCTGGCCGTTGGGGCTGGCGGGCAGCAGGTCCGGGTAGGGCACGATACAGGGATGGTCGATCAGCCTGAGCTGGCTGCCGATGTCTGCCAGGATGGGCAAGTCGGCTCGTTGGGCCAGTTCCAGCACCGCCTCGGCCTCATCGGTGTCCAGTTGCCCTGCCACCAGGGCCAGCGGAGCATGCACGCGGGGCAATGCCACGACCTCGGGGGTGGGCGTCGGGTTCGGAGGGGTACGCAGATCCGAGCGCCAGGGGCCAAAGTCTGCCAGCTGCGAAGTGCCATACAGGGGTTCGCGAAACGGGGCGTTGATGTGTACCGGGCCCCGGTCGGGGCCGCGCAGGACCCGCAGGCATTGATCCAGTTCTCCGCCCAGCCACCCGGCGCTGATGGCGGTGTCCGGCGGTGGCAGGTTCAGTTGCGCGCGTACATGCAGGGCAAACAGGCCGGGCTGCTCAATGGCCTGATTGGCGCCACAGTGGATCAGCTCCGGCGGGCGGTCGGCGGTGAGGGCGATCAGCGGCTGGTGGGTCTGAAAGGCTTCCACCAGGGCGGGATGCAGGTTGGGCACCGCGGTGCCCGAGGTGGTGATCAGCGTCGTGGGTCGGCCGCTGGCCCGGGCCAGCCCCAGGGCGAGAAAGCCCAGGCCGCGTTCGTCGAAATGGGTGTGCAGGGAAAGGTCGTCCCGGTGGTCCGCCAGACGCGCGGCCGCCAGGGCCAGCGGGGCGCTGCGACTGCCCGGGGCAATGCAGATGTCCCGCACACCATGGTCATGCAGGCGCTCCAGGATCAGCGTGGCCCAGGCTTCGTTAACGTGACTGAAGGGTGCCCGCATCCCCGCTGTCAGGACCCCAGCACGGCCAGGAAGGACTCGATCTTGGCCTCCAGTTCATTCCACTCCGCCTCTGGCGTGGAGCCTTCCACAATGCCCACGCCGGAATAGCACAGCACCCGGTTGCGCTCCACCAGGGCCGAGCGGATGGCCACGGCAAACTCCGAACGCCGTGGCGAGATCATGCCCACCACGCCGCTGTACCAGCCCCGATGGGTGGTCTCCCGGCGGGCGATGAGTTCCTGGGCCTCCCGGCGCGGGAAGCCGCAGACCGCAGGGGTGGGGTGCAGGGCCTTGAGCAGTTGATCATCCATCACCCCGGGCCTGAGGGTGGCGCGGATGGGCAGGTAGCGGTGCTGAATGCGGTCCAGCTTCACCACGCCGGCCTCGGTGGGACAGTCGGTGTGGGTCACCCAGGGGGCGATGCGATCGCGTACATAACGGGTGACCAGTTCATGCTCATGGATCAGTTTGGGATCCCGCAGCAGGGTATGTTCCAGTTGGGCGTCTTCCTGGCGGCTGCGGCCGCGGCGCACGGTGCCCGCCAGGGATTCGGTGCATACCCGGCGATCCTCGCGGCTGAACAGGCGCTCCGGCGAACAGCCCATGAAGAGCTTGTGCCCATGCTCCAGGGCAAAGCAGAAACTGCCGCCGTTGGTGTGATGCCAGCGTTTGAGGGTCGCAAAGCCGGGCAGCACGTCGTTGAGCTGCAGCTCAACGCGGCGGGCCAGCACGGCCTTGTGGATGCGGCCCTGCTGGATGTGTTCCAGAATGTGCTGAATATGCCCCTGGCACTCGTCAAAGCTCATGTCATCCACGCGCCGGGTCACGCGGATGGGCCAGGGGGCGCTCGCTGGCCTGGGCGGCGTGAAACGCAGGCGGCATAGTTCGGCGATCAGCCGGGTCTTGCGGCGCACGAATTCACGGCGGGTGCTGGCGCGCAGGTTCACCGCCAGCCGAAAGCCGCCGTCCCGTTGACGCAACTCGATGGAGGGCAGCACGAAGCGGGCGGCGGGGAACTCATGCCATTCCCGCTCGCCGGAGCGGCCGTCGAAGGCAAAACCACCCACGAAGGCGGTGTCCTGCCGGCCGATGATGTCATTGATGCGCTCCAGCAGGCGATCGTAATCCTCGGCGGTGTCGGCGCTCAGTTCCGCCGCGGCACCGATACCGGCCAGGGTCAGGGTCTGTTCCCGGTTCTGCCACAGGCACCGGGAGGCGCCGGGGTTGCTCTCCAGCCAGTGGAAGGGATCGACGGCGGGCACGGGCGTGGCTGCGTGCAGCAACTCGCCCTCGCGAAAGCGCCAGTTCTTGATCTCGTCCAGCAACTGGCCCACGGCCCGCTCATGCGGGGACCGTGAGGGGGCGGGAAGTCCCGGGTGCGGCGCGGGCGTCCAGGTCTCGCGGGCCCAGTCACGGCCGACATCACGACTCAGCCCCGGGCGGTCCTGGCCCATGGACTGCTCGGGTGATGCCGGATGCTGGCTGGCTGATGACACGGGTAATCCTCTGAAAACGTGGCGCCTGCAGTGGTCATGGCCTGGGCTCCGCTTGCCGTGGCCGGCCGCGCGAGCATGACCTCGGCCCATCCGGGAGGTTTGAGGGGGCGGACCCAGTGTAAGAAGCGCCGACCCCAAGGGCTATGACGTAAATCAGTTCGATATGTTCCATCACCGCTTTTTTGGCTCCGAAAAGTGGTGATCAGTTATGAAGCCCCAAGATCGCCCCTTGGCCAAGGCGGCGCTTGAAAGGCCCGGCATGTGGCCCCATGTACAGTTGTAATCTGACACATCTCCAAGGGGTTTTGCCACTATGCGCATGGATAAATTCACCAGCAAGTTTCAATCGGCACTGGCCGATGCCCAGTCCCTGGCGGTGGGTCGCGATCACCAGATGATCGAGCCGGTGCACATGATGATCGCCCTGCTGGACCAGGAGGGCGGCTCCGTGCGCCCGCTGCTGTCCCAGGCCGGGGTGAACGTCAACCTGCTTCGCTCCCAGCTGGGCGAGGCCCTGGAGCGCCTGCCCCGGGTGGAAGGCACCGGCGGGGACGTGCACATCTCCAATGATCTGGGTCGATTGCTCAACCTGTGCGACAAGCTGGCCCAGTCCCGCAAGGATCAGTTCATCTCGTCCGAGCTGTTTGTGCTCGCCGCCCTGGAGGGCAAGGGCGCCCTCACTGATCTGCTGCACAAGGCCGGCGCCACCCAGGATGCCGTGAACAAGGCGGTGGATCAGTTGCGCGGCGGGCAACGGGTGGAGGACGCCAATGCCGAGGATCAGCGCAAGGCCCTGGAGAAATACACCATTGATCTCACCGAGCGGGCCGAGCAGGGCAAGCTGGATCCGGTGATCGGGCGCGACGAGGAGATCCGTCGAACCATTCAGGTGCTGCAGCGGCGCACCAAGAACAACCCGGTGCTGATCGGTGAACCCGGCGTGGGCAAGACCGCCATCGTCGAGGGCCTGGCCCAGCGCATCGTCAATGGTGAGGTGCCCGAGGGCCTCAAGGACCGTCGCGTGCTCTCCCTGGACATGGGCTCCCTGATCGCCGGTGCCAAGTTCCGGGGGGATTTCGAGGAGCGCCTCAAGGCGGTGCTCAGCGACCTGTCCAAGCAGGAGGGGCGGGTGATCCTGTTCATCGATGAACTGCACACCATGGTGGGTGCCGGCAAGGCCGAGGGTTCCATGGATGCCGGCAACATGCTCAAGCCGGCCCTGGCCCGGGGCGAACTGCACTGCATCGGCGCCACCACCCTGGATGAATATCGCAAGTACGTGGAAAAGGATGCCGCCCTGGAGCGCCGCTTTCAGAAGGTGCTGGTGGAAGAGCCCAACGTGGAGGACACCATCGCCATCCTGCGCGGCCTCAAGGAGCGTTATGAGGTGCATCACGGGGTGGAGATCACCGACCCGGCCATCGTCGCCGCCGCCACCTTGTCCCATCGCTACATCACCGACCGGCAGTTGCCGGACAAGGCCATCGACCTGGTGGACGAGGCCGCCAGCCGCATCCGCATGGAAATCGACTCCAAGCCCGAGAGCCTGGATCGCCTGGAGCGGCGCCTGATCCAGCTCAAGATCGAGCGCGAGGCCCTGAAGAAGGAGTCCGATGAGGCCTCCCGCAAGCGCCTGGACGCCCTGCAGGAGGAGATCGACCGACTGGAGCGGGAGTACTCCGACCAGGAAGAGGTATGGAAGTCGGAGAAGGCCGCCCTTTCCGGCACCGCCGCCATCAAGGAGGAACTGGAGCGAGCCCGGGTGGAACTGGAGACCGCCCGCCGCGCCAGCGATCTGGGGCGCATGTCGGAACTGCAGTACGGCAAGATCCCTGATCTGGAGCGCAGCCTGGAAATGGCCGCCCAGGCAGAGCTGTCGGAGACGCGACTGCTACGCAACAAGGTGTCCGACGAGGAGATCGCCGAGGTGGTGTCGCGCTGGACCGGCATTCCCGTCTCCAAGATGCTGGAGAGCGAGCGGGAAAAGCTGCTGCGCATGGAGGAGAACATTACCCAGCGGGTGGTGGGTCAGGAGGAGGCGGTCAAGGCGGTGTCCAACGCCATCCGCCGCGCTCGGGCAGGGCTTTCGGACCCGAATCGCCCCAATGGCTCCTTCCTGTTCCTGGGCCCCACCGGGGTGGGCAAGACGGAGCTGACCAAGGCGTTGGCCAACTTCCTGTTCGATACCGAGGAATCCATGATCCGCATCGATATGTCGGAGTTCATGGAGAAGCATTCGGTGGCCCGCCTGATTGGTGCGCCCCCGGGCTATGTGGGCTACGAGGAAGGCGGCTATCTCACCGAGGCGGTGCGCCGCAAGCCCTTCTCGGTGATCCTGCTGGACGAGGTGGAAAAGGCCCATGCGGACGTGTTCAACGTACTGCTGCAGGTGCTGGATGATGGGCGGCTCACCGATGGTCACGGACGCACCGTGGACTTTCGCAATACGGTGATCGTCATGACCTCCAACCTGGGCTCCCAGCTCATTCAGGAGATGGCCGGTGAGGAGCATTATGACCAGATGAAGTCCGCCGTCATGGAGGTGGTGGGTACCCACTTCCGCCCCGAGTTCATCAACCGGGTGGACGAGGTGGTGGTGTTCCATCCCCTGGGCCGCGAACAGATCCGCGCCATCACGCTCATCCAGCTGGACTATCTGCGCCAGCGGCTGACGGAGCGGGATCTGTCCCTGGAGGTGAGCGATGCGGCCCTGGATCGCCTGGGCGAGGCGGGTTTCGACCCGGTGTACGGGGCGCGCCCCCTGAAGCGGGCCATCCAGCAGCAACTGGAGAATGCCCTGGCGCAACGCATCCTCAAGGGGAGCTATGGCCCCGGGGACGTGATCCGGGTGGACGTGGCCGACGGGCAGCTGAGTTTCGCCTGAATTCGACGCTGCGGGCCGTTTGCGAACGGCCCGCAGCCCGGACTGATGGCTCAAGCATCTTGCCCGGCATAATTCACCCCGAGTATCCTTGGCACCATGTCTGAATCCTTGCAACTATCCGGTGAACTCGTCCAGAAACTCCAGGATATCCTGGTGGAGCACGACGAGCGTTGTCACGATCCCCTGGTGACCGTGCAGTACATGTCGGCCATCAGCGGTTACCTGCTGGGCTGCCAGCCCATCCCCGCGGCCAAGCGACAGGAGTTCCTGGAGCAGCTGGCCGCCTTCATGCGTCATGTGCATGACGACGTGGAGCGACAGCAGCGGGAGCAGCAGGCCGCTCCGGCTCAGCAGCCGCCCCAGGAAGCCTTCGGCATCTGGCGTCCCGGCGACCCATAGGGCGAAGCTTCGGGCAACCGCTTATTTCCGGGCCTTTTGCCCACTCCCCGCGTCGCCGTCGGGGGTGTCGGTGCGCTCCTGGGCAGGGCTTCGGCGTGCCTGCCGGGCCTTGGCCAGTTCCCGCAGCATGGCCTCCTGCTCGTTGAAGGAGGGGATGCGTTGCGAATCCCCGTGGCCCTGGGGGTCCCTGGCCTGCAGCGCTTCCATGTTCACCGGCTGATGGCCGGCCCGCTCCTGTTCCTTCTCCTTTTGATAGGCTTCCAGCATGCCCGTTCTGTGTACGCGACCACGGTAATCCCTGGGCGGTTCATGACCGGGCCTGAGGAACAGACGCATGCGCAGGGCCTTGTTGTAGCGGGTGATGTAACCGTCCATCCAGAATAGATCAAGGACCACCGCGGCCAGCATCACGCCCAGCGGTATCAGGGCCCAGACACTGCCGCCCCAGATCCAGAGGATGAGGGTCAGCAGGGAGAGCGCCACATAGGCCGCCCCACCCAGGGGCTCGCGCAGATAAAAACGATGCAGCCCCAGGGGAAAGGCCAGCGCCAGTCCATAGGCCAGCGGGCGTCGACGCATCTCCCGGGTGAGCCGGGCATTCATCGTCTGCAGCCCCGCCCCTTCCAGATCCAGTTTTTTCCAGGCCTTGCTCATGCGGGAGGCTCCCCCGTGGTGGTCATGAAGTGCCCCAAGGTAGATTAGTGAGTACCATGGGCACCGTAAGGCTTCGATAGGTAATTTGCAAAATGGCTGACCGACGACTTCAAGTGTTCTATACCGTGGCCCGGTTGCTTTCCTTCACCAAGGCGGCCGAGGCCCTGCACATGACACAGCCCGCAGTGACATTTCAGGTGCGTCAGCTGGAGGAGCACTTCAACACCCGGCTGTTCGATCGTACCCACAACCGGGTGAGCCTCACCGAGGCGGGTCGCGCGGCCTTTCGCTATGCCGAGCGCATTTTCGAGGCCTACGGGGAGATGGAGAATGCCATCCGCGAGATCACCGGGGATGTCTCCGGGGCCCTGACCCTGGGAGCGAGCACCACCATCGCTGAGTACATGCTTCCGGCGCTGCTGGGCAATTTCAAGCGCAAGCATCCCGAGGTGAACATCCGTCTGAAGGTGGCCAATTCCGAGGGTATCGTCTCCATGGTGGAGAACAACATCATTGACCTGGGGGTGGTGGAAGGGCCTGTGTCCAACCGCAATCTGCACGTGGAAGTCTGCCAGATGGATCAGCTGGTGGTGATCGTGCCCCCGGGGCACCCCCTGGCGGGCAAGGCGTCGGTGACCATGGAGGAGGTGTTGCCTTATCCGTTCATCTGCCGGGAGGAGGGGTCCGGGACCCGGGAGGTGATCATGGATTACCTGAACGAACTGGGCATGGGGCGCAATGCGCTGACCGTGTGCCTGGAACTGGGCAGTCCGGAGGCCATCAAGGGGGCCGTGGAGGCGGGCATGGGGCTATCCATCCTCTCCCGCGCCACCCTGGACAAGGAGCTGGCCCTCAAGCGCCTGGAGGGGATTCCCCTGGAGCCTGGCCTGACCCGACAGTTCGCCTTTGTGCATCAGCGCCAGAAGTTTCGTTTGCGGGCCGTGGAGGAACTTCTCAGTTTTGCCCGCAACTACTGTGACGGGCAGGCCTCCGACGACGGGGGCTCCACCGGAAACCCATCCAGCGTCAGCGTCTGATCCAGCGGGCCTTGGCCCGCCATCTGCGCCAGGAGCCGATGATGAAGAACTACGCGGTTGTTCAGCACACCTATTCGGAATTTCTCGGCCTGATCGAGACCCAGCTGGAAAAACGGGACATCGGGTTCAGTTATTATCGACCCTTTGTGGGGCAGGGGCTGCCCGGGTCTGCCGGCCAGTTCGATGGTCTGTGGCTGCTGGGTGGGGCCTGGCCCACGGCAGATCAGGACCATCATCCTCAGGTGCCGGATGAGTTGCAGCTGATCCGCATCTTCCAGAAGGCCCGGCGACCGGTGGTCGGCCTGGGAATGGGAGGGTTGCTGGTGGCTCAGGTGGCTGGCGGCAAGGCCTCCATGGAGCCTGCCTGCACCAGCGGCTTTGTAACCGCCCGCAAGACCCCTGCCGGGGCCGGAGATGCCCTGGCAGAGGTCCTGGATGGCCAGCGGGTGCTGACCCTGTATCATGGTGCTGTCACTCTCCCTGAGGGGCTGGAGCCCATCCTGGTGGACGACCAGGGCCGCTGGCTGGCCGTGAGGCCGGATCCGCTCACCTACGGGCTGCTGTTCCGTCCTGAGATGAAACCCGGCATGCTGGAAGACATCATCATGGAGGAGGGACACAATCCACCCCCGGGGATCACGGAGCTGCTGGTGGAGGCCCGGCGTGAATGGGGTGGCATGCAAAAGATCACTGACCAGGTGGTGATGGCTCTGGTCACCGAACTGCAACTGATGCAGGAGCGTCGCAAGATGCCCGTGTTCAGCCTGAAGATGGAGTAACTGTTTGAACGTGTCTGGAATGAACCCTCTTCGCAAGGATCCCCAGCAACGCCTGGTGCGGTTGTACCGGGATTTGCCCGACGCGGAACGGGAAATGCTGCTGGCCTTTGCCGAGTTTCTGGCCACCCGTGGGGGCCGGGAGGATGTGCCGGTGCCCGAGCCCCAGGCCATACCGCGGCCGGAAGGGGAGACGGTGATCAAGGCCATGAAGCGTCTGTCGAGTACCTACCCCATGCTGGACAAGGCCCGGCTGCTCAACGAGACCTCCATGCTCATGAGTCAGCACATGCTCCAGGGGCGCGAGGCCCGGGAGGTCATTGATGATCTGGAGGCGTTGTTCGCGCGGCATTACCGTGAGTTGTGCGAGGGCGGGCAATGATGATTCCGGTGCTGAAACGCTGGTACGACCGGCATTTCTCCGATCCGCAGGTGGTGATCCTGGCCTTCCTGCTCACGGTGGGATTTGCCATCGTCATCTTCGCGGGCAAGCTGTTGGCGCCCCTGCTGGCCAGCGTGATCTTTGCCTATCTTCTGGAGGGCGCGGTGCGCCAGCTGCAGAACTGGCGTATCCCGCGGATGCCGGCCGTCGTGATTGTCTTCCTGCTGTTCCTCACCGTGCTGGTGGCCACGCTGTTGCTGGTGGTGCCGGTGCTCAGTCAGCAGATCACCCAGCTGGTGCGTGAGTTGCCCACCATGGTGGCCCAGGGGCAGAACATCCTGCTGCAGTTACCGGAGCGTTATCCCCAGTTCATCACCGAGGAGCAGGTGCGGGAGATCATGGGCTCCATCCGGGCCGAGTCCGTGGCCCTGGGGCAGCGCATGGTGAATCTCACCCTGGCTTCGGCGGTGCATGTGGCCACGATCATGGTGTATCTGGTGATTGTGCCGCTGATGGTGTTTTTCCTGCTCAAGGACAAGGACGCCATCCTGGGGTGGATCACCGGCTTTCTGCCCCGGGATCGGGCGCTGGCCACGGAGGTATGGCAGGAGGTGAACCTGAAGATCGCCAGCTACGTGCGTGGCAAGTTCATCGAGATCCTCATTGTCTGGGCGGCCAGTTATCTCACCTTCATCTTCTTTGATCTGAACTATGCCCTGCTGTTGTCCTTTACCGTGGGTGTGTCGGTGATCATTCCCTATGTGGGGGCTGCGGTGGTGACCATTCCGGTGGCCCTGGTGGCCTATTTCCAGTTCGGGGTGAGCAGCGAATTCACCTATGTGCTGATCGCCTATGCGGTGATCCAGTTCCTGGACGGCAACGTGCTGGTGCCCTTGTTGTTCTCGGAGGTGGTCAACCTGCATCCGGTGGCCATTATTGCGGCGGTGATGATCTTTGGTGGCATCTGGGGCCTTTGGGGTGTGTTCTTCGCCATCCCGCTGGCCACCCTGATCCAGGCGGTGATCCGCTCCTGGCCCCGCTACGAGAACATCCCGGAAGAAGAAACCCAGGACGAAGCCGCCTGACAGAAGGAGAACCAAAATGGGCATAAAATGGGGACAGACACCTTTTCCTCGGAAAAGGTGTCTGTCCCCATTTTATGCCCATTTTATGCCATTTTTCAGGGCTACAGATTGGCGGAGGCAAAATCCGCCAGGCGGGAGCGTTCGCCGCGCTGGAGGGTGATGTGGCCGCTGTGTTCCCAGTGCTTGAAGCGGTCCACCACGAAGGTGAGCCCGGAGTTGGTCTCGGTCAGGTAGGGGGTGTCGATCTGGCCGACGTTGCCCAGGCAGACCACCTTGGTGCCGGGACCGGCGCGGGTGATCAGGGTCTTCATCTGCTTGGGGGTGAGGTTCTGGGCCTCGTCCAGGATGACGTAGCGATTGAGGAAGGTGCGGCCGCGCATGAAGTTCAGGGAACGGATCTTCACCCGGCTCTTGAGCAGTTCCTGGGTGGCGGCACGGCCCCAGTCGCCGCCACTGTCGGATTGGGTGAGCACCTCCAGATTATCCATCAGCGCCCCCATCCAGGGGGTCATCTTCTCCTCCTCGGTGCCCGGTAGAAAGCCGATGTCCTCGCCCACGGGCACTGTTACCCGGGTCATGATGATCTCCTTGTAGAGATTCTCCTCCAGGGTCTGCGCCAGGCCGGCGGCCAGGGTGAGCAGGGTCTTGCCCGTGCCGGCAGCGCCCACCAGGCTGACGAAGTCCACTTCCGGGTCCATGAGCAGGTTCAGGGCAAAGTTCTGCTCCCGGTTGCGGGCGTTGATGCCCCACACGGTGTGACGTGGTCCAGTGTAGTCCCGGACCATTTCCACCACCGCCGTGTGGGTCTTCACCTGACGGACCATGGCCAGAAAGGCGGGCTCGTCGGTGCGATACAGGAACTGGTTGGGATGCCAGTGCTCGGTGATGGGGCCGGTGATGCGATAGAAGGTGCGACCGCTTTCCTGCCAGGAGTCCATGGCCTTGACGTGACTGTCCCAGAAGTCCGGGGGCAGCTCGTGGGTGCCGGCGTAGAGCAGGTTGACGTCGTCCAGCACCTGATCGTTGTAGTAGTCCTCCGCATGGATGCCCAGGACGGTGGCCTTGATGCGCAGGTTGATGTCCTTGGAGACCAGGGTGACGCACTGGTCAGGGCGTTCCTGCTGCAGGGTGAGGGCGGTGCCGAGGATGGTGTGATCGGGGTGTTCCCGGGCAGGGTGTCCGGCAGCCTGCTGGCCATGGCGTGGGTCTGGAACAGCAGCCGCCCCCGACCGTTGAGGTCGGCCTGATCGGCAAAGCCGACGCCCGTCAGGGGCAGGCCGCGGGCAATGTCTTCCTGGCGGGCGTCTCCCATGAGTTCGTCAATGAAGCGGCTCACCTGCCGCACGTTGCGGGCGACTTCGGAGACGCCCTTCTTGCCCCGGTCCAGTTCTTCCAGCACCACCATGGGCAGGTAGATGTCGTGTTCCTTGAAGCGGAACAGGGCGGTGGGGTCGTGCATGAGCACGTTGGTGTCCAGGACAAACAGACGCTTGCCGTGGATCTCTTTTTTCACCATGCCGTCTTTACCATGGATGCACCCTGGAAGGAGTCGATGACAGGAAGGCCCTGGTTTCGTCCGGGCCCGGCGAGCCGGTCACCGGTCCAGCGATTCCAGGGCCTCGATGACTGCGTTCACGTGCCCGGGGACCTTGACCTTGCGCCATTCCTGACGCAGCACACCCTGGCGGTCGATGAGAAAGGTGGAACGCTCGATGCCGCGCACCTGTTTACCGTACATGTTTTTCAGTTTCATGACGCCAAACAGCTCGCAGACCCGTTCGTCCTCGTCCGAGAGCAGTTCAAAGGGGAATCCATACTTGCATTTGAACTTGTCGTGAGACTTGAGGGAGTCTCGCGAGATGCCCAGCACCCGGGCCCCGGCCTGTTCCAGGCGTGAGTACTGTTCGGTGAAGTCCTTGCCCTCGGTGGTGCAGCCCGGGGTGTCGTCCCGGGGGTAGAAATACAGCACCAGGTGCCGGTCGCCCAGCAGGTCCGACAGGCGCACCGGCTGGTCATGGCCGGTGGCGGGCAGCTCGAAATCCGGCACGGGCTGGTCGACGGCGACCTGGGGGGTGGGCTGGGACATGGGCGATTCCTCCAGAGCGTGGGGTGGTGGGGCGATTACCCCTTGATCGGTTCGATCACGCCATCCAGGTTCAGTTCATCGCACAGATCCAGAAAATCCTCCCGCAGTGAGGCGATGTGCTCGGTGGCGGGGATCTCCACGGACAGGTGGGCCGTGAACATGGGGGTGGAGGAATGGGCGGCGGTGTAGGCCTGGCTGTTCATCTCGCGGATGGTCACCCCCCGGGAGGAGAAGAAGCCCACCAGCTGGTGAACGATCCCCGGCTGGTCCAGGGCGATGACGTCCACGGAGTACGGCAGGCTGTGTCCTTCCCGTTGCCCGGGGCCGGTACGTCGAGTATGCACATCCAGACCCTGCTGGCGGGCCAGGGTGACCAGGGCACCGTCCAGCTTGCTGAGGGTGTTCCAGTTGCCGGAGACCAGCAGGGTGGCGGTGAAGGCGTTCCCCAGTACGGCCATGTGACTGTCCTGAACGCTGCAGCCACTGTCGAGTATCGCCCGCGTGAGGTGGTCGAGCAGCCCGGGCTGTTGTTCGCCCATGGCCGAGATGAGCAGATGGGTACTACGGGAGTGACGCGGGGATTGGGGCATCCTGTGGGAGTCCGGTGCGGCTGATCCCAGAGATTATCAAGGAGCCCCTGGGTAAAGCCACCGTGATGGTGGGGGGGGCGGCGCCAGCGCATGCCATCACGCTTGATGGGGGAGGGGGTGGACATTACTATGTGGGCCTGTATTGAGTGTGGAGGTTTCGATGTTTCACGGCAGCATGGTGGCCCTGGCCACGCCCATGAACGAGGACGGTTCCCTCGCCGAGGCGGCGCTGGAGGCGCTGGTGGAGTTTCACGTGGACAATGGCACGGATGCCATCGTCGCTGTGGGTACCACCGGTGAGTCCGCCACCCTGGATGTGCGTGAGCATTGCCAGGTGGTGCGCCAGGTGGTGGAGTTCGCCAAGGGTCGGGTGCCGGTGATCGCCGGCACGGGGGCCAACTCCACTTCGGAGGCCATTGAGCTCACCCGCCTGGCCATGCAGTCCGGCGCCGACGCCTGCCTGCTGGTGACGCCCTACTACAACAAGCCCACCCAGGAGGGGCTGTATCGCCACTTCAAGGCCGTGGCCGATGCGGTGCCCATTGCCCAGATCCTTTACAACGTGCCCGGTCGCACGGCGGTGGATCTGCTGCCCGAGACGGTGGAACGTCTGTCCAGCATTTCCAATATCATTGGTCTCAAGGAGGCCACCGGCGATGTTCAGCGGGCACGGGATGTGCTGGGGCTGTGTGGTGACCGGCTGGACCTTTACAGCGGAGATGATCCCACTTCCCGGGACTTCATGCTGGCCGGTGGGCGGGGGATCATCTCGGTGACCGCCAATGTGGCTCCCCGGGCGATGCACGAGATGTGCAAGGCGGCCCTGGCTGGTGATCCGGCCGCTGCGGAGGCTGCCGAGGCCCCCGTCAGGGGCCTGCACCAGGCCCTGTTCGTGGAGTCCAATCCCATCCCGGTGAAGTGGGCACTCCATGAGATGGGGCTGATCCCGCCAGGGATCCGCCTGCCCCTGACACCCCTGTCCAAGCACCTGCGCGAGCCCTTGCGCGAAGCCCTTCAGGCTGCACACATTCCCCTGAGTTCCTCGCATTCATGAAAGCATCATCGGTTTTCCCAAAGCCCCGACACCTGCTGCCGGTCCTGGCTGGTACCCTCTTGATCAGTGGCTGCGGCCTGCTGGGTGAGCGCGATAGCGCCGACCGGGGTGAGACACGCCCGCTGGAGGTGCCACCCGATCTGGTGGCGCCCGACGTGGATCCGGCCTTTCGCGTTCCCGATGCCCCGGCGGGCCGGGTGAGTGCCCGCGAGGCCCCCGAAGAGATTCGGACTCAGGTTCAGGAGAGCCCGCAGGACACGGCAGCGCGTCCCGAAAGGGTGCTGAGCTACCCCGAGGGGGTTCGAGTGCTCCGGGATGGTCCGGTGCGCTGGCTGGAAGTGGACATGCCTCCGGAGGAGTTGTGGCCGCAGCTGCGCGCCTTTTTTGATGGGCAGGATGTACCCCTGGCCAGGGACGAGCCGCGTCAGGGCCTGCTGGAGACCGAATGGATGCAGATGCAGGCCGGGGTGCCCATCGAGGGCGGCATTCGCCGGCTGATCGGTCGCGTGTTCGGGGACTCCTACGATGCCAGCACCCGGGATCAATTCCGGGTGCGGGTGGAGCCGGAAGGAGACTCGGGTTCCACGGTCTTCGTCAGTCACCGCAGCACCCGTGAGGTGGCGGTGAGTCAGGATGACGTGCGCTGGCAGATGGCGCCAGCGGATCCCGAAGCCGAGGCCCGTATGCTGGTGCAGATCATGAGCTACCTGGGCCCCGAGGAGGAACAGGCCGTGCAGGCCGTCGCCGAGGCGCGGGATGTGACGCCATCGCTGCGCATCACTCAGGTGGATGGTGAGCCGGTGCTGGAGATTCAGGACCGTTTCCTGAGTGTGTGGCGTCGTCTGGGGGTGATGCTGGATCGTGCTTCCCTGCTGGTGGATGACCAGGATCGCAGTGCCGGGACGTACTTCGTTACCTACCGCCCGGAACGGGACGCCGGGGAAGGGGGCTTCCTGAGCCGCCTGTTCGGTCGCGATGAAACACCAACCCTGCGCCGGGATACCCAATACCGCATCCTGCTCGGAGAAGCCGACGAGCGTGTGCGGGTGGTGGCGCGCGATCAGCAGGGGGAGACGCTGGATGCCCAGGAGGCCGAAGCCGTGCTGGAACGCATCCGGGAACAGTTCGAAGGGGTTGAATGATCCGCTTGATCATCAGGCGGCCATCGGGCCGCCTGATGATCGGAGCTGAATCTGAGTCCGGACCTGGGGGCTCAGACCTTGGCCAGTGCCAATGCTTCCAGTTCCTTGTCCCGTTCGATGAGGGCGTAGGCAGAGTGGTTGTGAATGGATTCGAAGTTTTCCGATGACACGGAGTAGGCGGACACCCGTTCATCCCGGTTCAGACGCACGGCAATATCCCGTACCAGGTCCTCGACGAACTTGGGATTGTCATAAGCCCGCTCGGTGACATATTTTTCATCCGGGCGCTTGAGCAGCCCGTAGAGTTCACAGGAAGCCTCCTTCTCCACCAGATCAATCAATTCCTCCACCCACATGAAGTCCTTGATGCGCACGTTCACGGTCACGTGGGAGCGCTGGTTGTGGGCGCCGTACTCGGAGATGCCCTTGGAGCAGGGACACAGGCTGGTGACTGGCACCAGCACCTGGATGTTCATCTGCGGCTTGCCATCCTGGATCACGCCAATGAACGTGACGTCGTAGTCCATGAGGCTGCACACCCCGGTGACGGGAGCAGGCTTGTTCACGAAGTAGGGGAAGTTCATCTCGATGTGGCCGGCGGCGGCCTCCAGGCGCTCGGCCATTTCATGCAGCATGAGCTTGAAGGTTTCCACCGTGATCTCACGCTCGTGGGCATTGAGGATGTCCACGAAACGCGACATGTGCGTGCCCTTGAAGTCATGGGGCAGGTTCACATACATGGAGAAGCGGGCCACGGTGTGCTGGTCGGCACCGGTGCGATCAGTTACCCGCACCGGGTGACGGATGTCCTTGATGCCCACCTTGTTGATTGGGATTTCACGGGTGTCGGCGCTGGCCTGCACGTCGGGGATGGCCGGCGTGATCAACTTGGGAACGATTGTGCTCATAGGGCTGAGTCCTTTGACTGGTCTTCCGAGTACCGCACGCAGGCCCTCTCGGTTTCCCACAGGGTGATGGCGCTGACCCTTACGTTGGGGGCGTCGAGTCGCGCCGCCATTTCGCGGAAAAACCACTGGGCAATGTTCTCGGCGGTCGGGTTCACGTCCCGGAAGGGTTCCAGATCATTCAGATATTGGTGATCCAGTTGGCCGGCAATCTCGCGCGCCAACCCCTTGATGGTCTTGAAGTCCACCGCCATGCCCAGCCTGTCCAGCTGCGACGCCTCCACTTCGGCTTCCACCTTCCAGTTGTGGCCGTGCAGCCGGGCGCAATCCCCGGGATAGTCCCGCAGGGTGTGCGCTGACGCGAAATCGGTCAGCACCTTGAGAGTAAATTTGGGCACCGCGATTAAACTTTACCAATTTGGTCGGATATTACGCCACCGGCCGCGCCGGCACAAGCCTGGGGGCCCAGGCGCTTGCGTATGGCCGCCTCGATGCTGTCAGTGTCGAGGCCGGCGTCGGTCAGCAGTTCCTCGCGGGTGCCGTGGCTCTGGAAGCGATCCGGCAGACCCAGATGCAGCAGACGGATGGCGATGTCATGGGCGGCCAGGCACTCGGCCACGGCACTGCCGGCGCCGCCGGCGACCACGTTGTCTTCCACGGTGACCAGCAGGTCATGTTCCCGGGCCGCTTCCAGTACCCGCTGCTCGTCCAGAGGTTTCACAAAACGCATGTTGATCACCGTGGCGCCCAGTCGTTCGCCCACTTCCAGGGCCTGGGCCAGTGGGGTACCAAAGGCCAGGATGGCCACGCCCTTGCCGCGGCGGCGCACGTCCGCCTGACCCACGGGCAAGGGGATGAGGCCCGCTTCGGGCAGCACGCCAGGGCCCTTGCCCCGGGGGTAGCGCACGGCAGCGGGCTGGTCGAGAAGAAAGCCGGTGGAGAGCATGCGCCGACATTCGTTCTCGTCCGCCGGGGCCATGATGACCATGTTGGGGATGCAGCGCAGGAAGGAGATATCGAAACTCCCCGCGTGGGTGGGGCCATCGGGGCCCACCACGCCGGCACGGTCGACGGCGAACAGCACGGGAAGGTTCTGCAGGGCCACGTCGTGGATCAGCTGGTCGTAGCCCCGTTGCAGGAAAGAAGAGTAGATGGCCACCACGGGCTTGACGCCCTCGCAGGCCATGCCGGCGGCCAGGGTGATGGCATGCTGCTCGGCGATGCCCACGTCGTGGTAGCGTTCCGGGAAGCGTTCCACATAGGCGGTCATGCCCGAGCCCTCGCTCATGGCGGGGGTGATTGCCACCATGCGCTCGTCTGCTTCAGCCTGGTCGCACAGCCACTGGCCGAACACCTGGGTGTAGGTGGGTGAGCCGCCGCCCTTGCCGCCCTGAATGCCCTGGTTGGGGTCGAAACTGCCCACCCCGTGGTAGGTGCAGGGGTCCTCCTCGGCCGGCGCGTAACCGCGCCCCTTATGGGTGACCACGTGCAGCAGGATCGGCCCTTCCATGGTGTAGATGTTGCGCAGCATCTTCACCAGGCCATTCACGTCATGGCCGTCCACCGGGCCGAAATAGTTCAGCCCCAGTTCCTCGAACAGGGTGCTGGGGACGATCATGCCCTTCACATGCTCCTCCGCGCGGCGCATGAATTCGCGCATGGGGGGCATGTGATTCAGCACCCGCTTGCTGCCTTCGCGCATGCTGGAATACATGGGGCCGGAAAGCAGGCTGGCCAGGTGACGGTTGAGGGCGCCCACGTTGGCCGAGATGGACATGTTGTTGTCGTTGAGCACCACCAGCAGGTCGGCCTTTTCGTCGCCGGCATGATTGAGGGCCTCGAAGGCCATGCCGGCAGTCATGGCGCCATCGCCGATGATGGCCACGGACTTGCGTCGCTCGCCCCGCTGGCGCGCCCCCAGGGCCATGCCCAGGGCGGCGCTGATCGAGGTGCTGGAATGGCCGACACCGAAGCAGTCGAAACAGCTTTCGTCACGCTTGGGGAATCCGGCCAGGCCGCCCTTCTGGCGCAAGGACTTCATGTCGTCGCGACGGCCACTGAGGATCTTGTGGGGGTAGCTCTGGTGGCCTACATCCCAGACCAGGCGGTCCTCGGGTGTATTGAAGACATGATGCAGGGCGATGGTGAGTTCTACCGTACCCAGATTGGCAGCCAGGTGGCCGCCGGTGCGGGAGACGGATTCCAGCAGAAAGGCTCGCATCTCCTCTGCCAGAGAGGAGAGTTCATCCGTGGACCAGCCGCGGATATCCTCCGGGCTGTGGATGCGCGAGAGCAGGGGATACGAATCAGTCTGGGTCATCTCACTGCCATTCGGAGGAAAACTTTCATTATCATGACGGGTGGCCGGGTGTGCAACCCGAATCCCCCCTCAGTTGATGCGCTCGACGATGAAACGGGCGATCCAGCGCAGCAGATCGGCCCGGTCATCCAGTGTGGCAATGCCCTCCAGGGCGCGGTCCACCAGTTCCCGGGCCTGCTGCTTGGAGGATTCCAGGCCAATGATGGCCGGGTAGGTGGCCTTGCCCAGGGCCTGGTCGGCCCCCTGGGTCTTGCCCAGGGTCTGGGTATCGCCTTCCACGTCCAGGATGTCGTCGCGGATCTGAAAGGCCAGGCCGATGCACTTGGCGAAGCGGTCCAGGCCCTCAAGGGTGTGCGGGTCCACGTCAGGGTGACTGTTGGCCCCCATGAGCACGGCGGCCCGGATCAGGGCGCCAGTCTTGTGCACATGCATGCCTTCCAGTTCGGCAATGTCCAGTTGCTTGCCGGCAGAGCCCAGGTCGATGGCCTGACCGCCGACCATGCCCCGGGAGCCGGAGGCCCGGGCCAGTTGCTCCACCATGCGTAGACGGGCGGCCGGATCGTCCACCATGTGGGGGTCGGTGGCCAGGATCTGGAAGGCCAGGGCCTGCAGGGCGTCTCCTACCAGGATGGCGGTGGCGTCGTCGTAGGCCTTGTGGCAGGTGGGCTTGCCGCGGCGCAGATCGTCGTCATCCATGGCCGGCAGGTCGTCATGCACCAGGGAATACACATGGATCAGTTCCACGGCGCAGGCGGGGCCGTCCAGTTGATCCAGGGGGACACCCAGGGCGGTTCCGGTGGCGTAGGCCAGCACCGGCCGGATGCGCTTGCCGCCATCCAGGGCGGAGTAGCGCATGGCCTCATGCAATCGGCCAGGCAGGATGTTGGGCTCGGGCAGCCAGCCGGCCAGGGCGGCTTCAACCCGTTGCTGCAGCTCGGAAATACGTGATTCCACTCAGTCTTCTCCGTCCGGGCCCGCTGGTTCGGGCGTGTCGAGATCGATCTCGGTGCCATCCTCGGTGAGTCGGCGCACCTTCTGTTCCGCCTCGGTCAGGGCCTTCTGGCAGCGGCGGGTGAGCGCGATACCGCGCTCGAATTCCTTCAGCGAGGCCTCCAGCGACAGCTCCCCCTGTTCCATGCGGCCCACCAGGGCCTCAAGGGCTTCCAGGTCCTTTTCAAACTCGGCCGGATTGTCAGGGGTGTCGCCTGTGGTCATTCTGGGCCTCTCACTGGGGTGGAATGATACGCGAAACAAAGGGTAGCACGAAGCACTGTTGTGGTTGCCGTGGTGGCCGGGCTCAGATCACGTCCAGAATCTGGGAAAGGCGGCTGGCGGCGGTGACCTCCATGCCCTGGATGGGCTTGCGCGGCGCATTGCCGGCGGGCACCACGGCGCGGGTGAAACCATGCTTGGCGGCCTCCCGCAGGCGCTCCTCGCCATTGGGCACCGGACGGATCTCGCCGGCCAGGCCCACCTCGCCAAAGCTCACCAGTTCATGGGGCAGGGGGCGGTCGCGGAAGCTGGACAGGGCCGAGAGCAGCATGGGCAGGTCGGCGGCGGTTTCCGTGACCCGCACGCCACCCACCACATTGACGAAGACGTCCTGATCATAGAGGGCGAGGCCGCCGTGGCGATGCAGCACCGCCAGGAGCATGGCCAGGCGGTTCTGTTCCAGGCCGACGGTCACCCGCCGGGGCTGGGGGGCATGGCTCTCGGCCACCAGGGCCTGCACTTCCACCATCAGTGGTCGCGTACCCTCACGGGTCACCATGATCACGCTGCCGGGCACCGGTTCCTCGTGACGTGACAGGAAGATGGCCGAGGGGTTGCTCACCGGCTTGAGGCCGGTCTCCAGCATGGCGAAGACCCCCAGTTCATTCACCGCACCAAAACGGTTCTTCACCGCCCGGAGCACCCGGTAGCGCCCGCCGGGATCCCCCTCGAAATAAAGCACCGTATCCACCATGTGCTCCAGTACGCGCGGGCCGGCGATCTGGCCCTCCTTGGTCACGTGGCCGACGATGAACACGGCGGTGCCGGTCTGCTTGGCATAGCGCACCAGCACCGCCGCGCTCTCGCGCACCTGGGCCACCGAGCCCGGGGCCGATTGCAGTTGTTCGGAATGGATCGTCTGGATCGAGTCCACCACCATGACCTGGGGCTTCTCCCGCTGGGCGTGCTCAACGATGCGCTCCACGCAGGTCTCGGTGAGCAGGCGCAGATCGTCGCAGGGCAGGCCCAGGCGGCGGCCGCGCAGGGAGACCTGTTCGGGTGATTCCTCGCCGGTCACGTAGAGACTGGCCAGGTCGGGCAGGGTGGCCAGGGCCTGCAGGAGCAGGGTGGACTTGCCAATCCCCGGGTCGCCGCCGATGAGCACCACCGAACCCTGCACCAGTCCGCCGCCCAGGGCGCGGTCCAGTTCCGAAATGCCGGTGGTGTTGCGGGCGTCGCCCTCGGTGGTCACCTCGCCCAGGCGCTTCACCTGGGCGGGGCCGCCGGCATAGCCGACGAACCGGCTGCCGTTGGCGGCATTGGGTGCCGGTGGGGAAGCCACTTCCTCCAGGGTGTTCCAGGCACCGCAGTCGGGGCACTGGCCAGCCCATTTGGGGGACAGGGCCCCACAGGCGGTGCATTGATGCTGTACGCGGGGCTTGGCCATGATCCTGGTTCCGTGTGTCGCCGTGGGCGGGGTTCAAGGACTGGCGCTGTCTTCGCCCCCGGCCCTGGCGGGCAGGCGCGGGCCGACGCGCACGGTCTTGATGGCGTTGCTTTTCACGTGGACGATTTCGATGGGGTAGCGGTCGATGAGTACGCTGGTATTGGCATCGGGGATCGTCTCCAGATACTCCAGCAGCATGCCGTTGAGGGTGCGTGGGCCGTCCACCGGGAACCGGGACCCGAGGATGCGGTTCAGTTCCCGCAGGTGGATGGTGGCGTCCACCAGATAGCTGCCGTCCTCCTGGGGGAGTACTTCGGGTGAGACTGCGGACGGGTCGGTGGTGAATTCGCCCACCACTTCCTCCAGCAGGTCTTCCAGGGTGACCAGGCCCTCGATGTCACCATATTCATCCACCACCAGGCCGATGCGCCGCTGGGCGCGCTGGAAGTTGAGCAACTGGCGATTGAGATTGGTGCCCTGGGGGATGAAGTAAGGCTCGCGCAGGTTGGCGCGAAGCTGGGCCTCGGTGAATTCATTCCGGTAGACCATGGGCAACACACGCCGCAGGTGGATGAAACCCAGCATGTTATCCACGTTGCCCTTGAAGACCGGCAGGCGGGTGTACTGGCTGTGGATGATCTGGTCCTCGATCTCTTCCCAGTCATCCTCCAGATCGATACCCACGATCTCGTTGCGCGGCACCATGATGTCTTCCACGGTGGCCTTTTCCAGATCCAGCAGATTCACCAGCATGCGCTGGTGACGGGCCGGGATCAGGCTGCCGGCCTCGTTCACGGCCACCCGCAATTCCTCGCTGGACAGGGCCTGATGGGCGCGGTTCTGGGCACGTACACCCACGACACGCAGCACGGCATTGGCCACCAGGTTCACGGTCCATACCAGCGGGTAGGCCACCACCAGCAGGGGAGTGAATACGTACGCGGCCGGGTAGGCCACGCGATCCGAGTGCAGGGCAGCCAGGGTCTTGGGGGCTACCTCGGCGAAGACCAGCAGGGTGAGGGTGAGCAGGCCCGTGGCCACGGCCACGCCCACATCGCCATAGACCCTGAAGCCGATGTAGGTGGCCAGCTGGGTGATCAGGATGTTGACGAAGTTATTGCCCAGCAGGATCAGGCCGATGAGCCGATCCGGCTTGTCCAGCAGTTTCTGGGCGCGGCGTGCGCCGCCATGGCCCGCCTGCGCCATGTGGCGCATGCGATAGCGGTTCAGCGCCATCAAGGCGGTTTCCGACCCGGAGAAAAAGGCCGAACAGACAAACAGCACCACCAGCACGGCAGCCAGTGCGCCTAAGGGAATGTGTTCCAAGGTCGCTTCAGCACCCCAGGGGGAGGTTCTACATCTTCAGCATTACACGGAGACGTCGGCCAGCCTGTCAAGGGCTGCCGCCGCCTCCGTGTGCCTGGGCGAGGCGTGCGGGAGGGGTCAGGCGATGCCCAGCATCACTTCCATGACCAGTTTGGTGCCCACGTAGGCCACCACCAGCCAGGCAAAACCCATGAGCGTCCAGCGCACGGCCTTGCGACCACGCCAGCCGAAGCGGAAGCGCCCGAACAGCAGGATGGCGAACACCACCCAGGCGATGATGGCAAACACCACCTTGTGGGCCAGTTGCTGGGCGAGGATGTCTTCCAGCACGAACAGGCCTGTGCCCAGTGCTGCGGTGAGAAAGATGAAGCCCCAGCCGATGATGTGGAACAGCATGGAATCCATCATCGACAGCGGTGGCAGCGCCCGGATCAGGCCGCCGGGGCGATGATTGTGCAGGCTGTAGTTCTGCAGCGCCAGCAGGCCCGCCTGAATGGCGGCGATGGTGAGCAGGCTGAAGGCGATCATGGCCAGCAGCATGTGGGCGCGCAGCCCGGGGTCGGCCACCGTGGCGGTGGGTGCGCCGCCGGCCAGGGCCATCTCCAGCGCTACGGTCACGCCAGCAAATGGCAGCAGGATGATGCCCAGCACGTGGATGGGGTGGCGCAGTGACCAGACAAACAGGAACACGGCGATGATCCAGGCCGTCATGGAGACAACACTGAAGACCCCGATACCGAATCCGTTGGCTCCAAACATGAAGTGGTAGAGCACCAGGGCGTGCAGGACGATGGCGGCGCCCCACGCGGAAAACAGCAGGAGACGGCCCTTGTCCGAGGGCGGCTCCCCGCCAGCAGCACGGCGCAGCCGCTGCATCAGCAGGGCTCCACTCATGAAGTAGAACACGGTGGCGAGTAATCCGAAGGCGGCTACGAGCATGCGGGGATTCCAAACCTTAAATTTCGACCGAGAATCATTGCATAAAATCGCAGTCCGGTGAAGGTGCATGCGTCTCGCAACGTTCCGGTGGCTTGGTCAGCGCCTTTGCAGCCATGCTACGATCACGATCCAGGGCGTTCAGTGCCGCGGACGGGAGATGCGCAGACCATGGAGATCAAGGTGCTGGGATGCAGTGGCGGGATCGGCGCGGGTCGGCGCACATCGGCGCTGCTGGTGGATGATGACATCCTCATCGACTGTGGTACGGGGGTGGCGGATCTGTCCCTGGAGACCATGGCGCGCCTGCGGCACGTCTTCATTACCCATACCCACCTGGATCACATCGCCTGCCTGCCGCTGCTGGTGGATACCCTGTTCAGCCGTCTGCAGTCCCGGCCCCTGGTGATCCATACCCGCTCCGACTGCATGCGCATCATCCATCACCACATCTTCAATTGGCAGATCTGGCCCGATTTCTTCGAGCTGCCGGAGCGTGAGCGCCCGGTGGTCCGTTTCCAGGAGATGGATGCTACCCGTCCGCTGGATATCGATGGCCGGCGGGTGCACATGCTGCCGGCCACGCATACGGTGCCGGCGGTGGGTTACCGGGTGGAGGATGACCGTGGTGCTTTCGCCTTCACCGGTGACACCACCAGCAATGACGATCTCTGGGCCGCGCTGAATGACCATGCCAGCCTGGATCTGCTGATGGTGGAGTGCGCCTTTCCCGAGGCGGAGCGTGATCTGGGGCGGCGGGCCGGCCACTACTGCCCCAGCCTGCTGGCCGAGGATCTGGTCAAGCTGCGGCACCAGCCGCGGGTGGGCATCAGTCATCTCAAGCCCGGTGCCGAGTCCGAGACCTTCGAGGATTTGCAGCGGCGGCTGCCCGAGCGGGATCTGGTGCGCCTCGGCAGCGGGGATGTATTCAAGATATAATCCGCGCCTTTACTGACGTTCCAGGCAGGTTTCCATGTTTGACAGCCTTTCAGATCGCCTTCAGGGCACTATCAAGCGCCTGCGCGGGCAGTCGCGACTGACCGAGGAAAACGTCCAGGAGACCATCCGGGAGGTGCGCAAGGCACTCCTGGAGGCGGACGTGGCGCTGCCGGTGGTCCGGGAGTTCATTGCCCGGGTCAAGGATCGGGCGGTGGGCCAGGAGGTGCTGGCCAGCCTGACCCCGGGGCAGGCCCTGGTGAAGGTGGTCAACGACGAGTTGATTGCCGTCATGGGCGATGGCAACGACGAAATCAATCTGAATGTCCAGCCCCCGGCGGTCATCCTCATGGCCGGTCTGCAGGGGGCGGGCAAGACCACCACCGTAGGCAAGCTCTCCCGCTGGCTGGCAGAGCGCAAGGACAAGAAGGTGATGGTGGCCAGTTGTGACGTCTACCGGCCCGCCGCCATCCGCCAGCTGCAGACCGTGGCCGGCGAGGTGGGCGCTGATTTCTTCCCCAGCGACGCGGGGCAGGACCCGGTGGACATCGCCAAGGCCGCCCTGGAGCAGGCCCGCAGGCAGCATCGGGATGTGCTCATCATTGATACCGCCGGCCGTCTGCACGTGGATGCCGAGATGATGGATGAGATCCGGCGTCTGCATGAGGCCCTGAATCCTGCCGAGACCCTGTTCGTGGTGGACAGCATGACCGGCCAGGACGCCGCCAATACCGCCAAGGCCTTCAATGACGCCCTGCCGCTGACGGGGGTGGTGCTCACCAAGGCTGATGGTGACGCCCGTGGGGGGGCTGCCCTGTCGGTGCGCCATATCACCGGCAAGCCCATCAAGTTCCTGGGGATGGGGGAGAAGACCACGGCCCTGGAGCCCTTCCATCCGGATCGTGTGGTATCGCGCATCCTGGGTATGGGCGATGTGGTGAGCCTGGTGGAGGAAGCCACCCGCCAGGTGGATCAGGACAAGGCGGAAAAGCTGGCCCGCAAGATCAAGAAGGGCAAGAGCTTTGATCTGGAGGATCTGCGCGACCAGTTGGGGCAGATGTCCAAGATGGGTGGGGTCAATTCCCTTCTGGAAAAACTGCCCGGCACCGGCGATCTGCCTGATGCCATCAAGAACAAGGCCCACGACAAGGACATGGGCCGCATGGTGGCCATCATCAATTCCATGACGCCCAGGGAGCGTCGTCACCCGGAGATCATCAAGGGTCGACGCAAGCGGCGCATCGCCGCCGGTTCCGGCACGCAGGTGCAGGACGTGAACCGCCTGCTCAAGCAGCATATGCAGATGAGCAAGATGGTGAAGCAGTTCTCCAAGGGCGGCATGAACAAGATGATGAAGTCCCTGAAGGGCCGGATGCCGGGCGGTCGCATGCCCTTCTGATCCCTGGATGGCAGGGGGTCGCCTTGGCGCCCCTACTTGTGCCCAGGGGCGGCGTGTGTATAATGCCGCGTTTCTCCGGGGAAACCCCCGCTCGGAATACCTGACAAGCAGGGCTAAGCGCAGATGGTAACGATTCGACTTGCTCGCGGTGGCGCCAAGAAGGCGCCCTTTTACAAAATTGTGGTCACCGACTCCCGCAGTCGCCGTGACAGTGGCTACATTGAGCGCCTGGGTTATTTCAACCCGGTGGCGCGTGGCCAGGAAGTGCGCTTGCACATGGACAGCGAGCGCATGGAGCACTGGCTGTCCAAGGGTGCCCAGACCTCCGAACGTGTGGCCAAGCTGCTGAAGGAATTCCACAAGCAGAACCAGGCTGCCGCCTAAGGCGCCACGGGACAGGTCAGTGGGCTCGGACCCGATTGTTGTTGGCCGGATCTCCGGCGTTCACGGCGTTCGCGGCTGGGTCAAGCTCTTCTCCGAGACCGACCCGCGTGATCGCATCCTGCAGTACGAGCCCCTGCTCATGGAGCGGAATGGGCAATGGCAGGCCGTTCCTCTAGAGGACGGTCGCCCCCAGGGTAAGGGGGTGGTGGCCAAGTTTGCGGGCATGGACGATCGGGATGTGGCGGCCACCTATGTGGGCTGCCAGCTGGCTATCCGGCCGGAACAGCTGGAGCCGTTGCCTGAAGGCGAGTATTACTGGGCAGATCTGATCGGCCTGGAAGTTGAGACACTGGATGGCATCTCTCTGGGTCGGGTGGAAAACCTGATCCAGACCGGTGCCAATGACGTGCTGGTGGTCCGTGGCGACCGGGAGCGCCTGATTCCGTATCTGCGGGAGCAGGTGATCCATGAGATCGACCTGGACGGCGGGCGGATACGGGTGGATTGGGATCCGGATTTCTAGGATCCCCATGCGATTCGATGTGATCAGCGTGTTTCCCGAATGGGTTGCTTCAGTGACCCATTGCGGCATCACCGGGCGGGCCCGGGAGCGGGGATTGCTGTCCCTGCAGTGCTGGGATCCGAGATGCTTCACCGAGGATCGCCACCGCACCGTGGATGACCGCCCTTATGGCGGTGGTCCGGGGATGGTGATGAAGGTGGAGCCGCTGCGTCGGGCCATTCGCGCGGCTCGGGAAGCCGACCCCCGGCCGGCCAGTGTGCTGTACATGAGTCCGCAGGGGCGCCGCCTGGATCAGGCCGCTGTCCATGAGATGGCCGGCCGGTCCAGGCTGATCCTGCTGGCAGGGCGCTATGAAGGTATCGATGAGCGCCTCATCCAACTGGAAGTGGACGAGGAATGGTCCATCGGTGATTACGTGCTGTCCGGCGGCGAGCTGGCGGCCATGGTCCTGATGGATGCCTGTGCCCGGTTGTTGCCGGGGGCCCTGGGAGACGAGGATTCCGCCGCCCAGGACTCCTTTACCACGGGCCTGCTGGACTGCCCGCACTACACCCGCCCGGAGGTGATCGACGGGCTGGAAGTGCCCCAGGTTCTGCGCAGCGGCGATCACGGACGGATCGAGCGTTGGCGTCGCAAGCAGGCCCTGGGGCGTACCTGGGAGCGCCGCCCGGACATACTGGCGCAACAGGAATTGAGTCAGGCGGATCGCCGCCTGCTGGAAGAATATCAACGCGAGCATGCCGATGGGCAGGCCGCGCCGAGCAGTGACTGACAGGGGTCGAACCATGAGTAACATCATCCAGCAACTGGACGCCGAGCAGATGAACCGCGAGGTGCCCGACTTTACCCCTGGCGACACCGTGGTCGTCCAGGTGAAGGTGAAGGAAGGTAACCGCGAGCGTCTGCAGGCCTTTGAAGGCGTGTGCATCGCCAAGCGTAACCGCGGCATCAATTCCGCCTTCACCGTGCGCAAGGTATCCCACGGCGAAGGTGTGGAGCGTGTCTTCCAGACCTACAGCCCGTCGGTGGCCGAGATCCAGGTCAAGCGTCGCGGCAAGGTGCGCCGTGCCAAGCTGTACTACCTGCGTGGGCGCACCGGCAAGGCCGCCCGCATCAAGGAAGACATCAAGTAAGTCCGGCCCTCCTGGGTTATATCCGCATGGATTCTTCAAAGCGTCCCGGCTTGCCGGGACGCTTTGTCGTGCGTGCGGTGACCGCCATGCCGCGTGGTCTGGTGCTGCTGTGTCTCCTGCTCGTATGCATCACGCCGGCCCAGGCCGATCGGGTCGTCGACGAGGCCATGGCCATGGCCCGTGTGGGTGCTGCGGAGCTGGCCCTGAACCTGCTGGCGCGGGAGACGCCGGACCCCCGCGCCGAACCCGTGCGCTGGATGGAGCGGGAGCAGGCCCGCATAGAGATCCTGGGCATGAACAGTCGCTGGGAGCAGGTGGTGGAACGCACCGCCCGGGTTCCGGTGGAAATGCCGGTGGAGTTCGTCATCTGGACCCGGACCCGGCAGGCCCACGCCCTCATCTCTCTGGGGCGTGGCCAGGAGGCCCGCGATGTGCTGCGGCCCCTGATCTGGTTTGGCAGCCACAACGCCAGTGAAAGCTGGTTCCGGTCCTGGCGTCGGCTGGTGGCTGAGTCCTATGTCCTGGATGATCGCCCCGAGGACGCCCTCACCGCCCTGCAGCGCTACCGCTTTGATTATCCCGATGACGTGGCCCGGGTGGCCCTGATGGAAGCCCGCCTGCTGCTTGGTCTGGAACGCCCCCGCGAGGCGGTGGATGCCCTGGACGGGCGTGAGGGGCATGAGGCAGATGCGCTGCGCCTGCTGGCCCGTCTGCGTGCTGAAGACCTTTCCGCCGCCGACTCCCAGGAGCGGGCCCTCGCCCGCGCCCGGGACGTGGGGCGGGATACCCGGGAGGGGGCCCGCTATCAGGCGGTGGCCGCACTGGCTGCCCGGGCCGCCGGTGACAGCTCCGAGGGTCTGGCTATCATGGAGCGCGCCCTGGCGTCCCAGCGACACCTGGAGGCGGAGGATGGTGCCTTTCGTCTTTCCGCCGATCTGCTCTGGGAACACTATGCCCGTCTGGGTGAGCGGGAGGCCAACCGCCGACAGTGGCTGTTGGGTGATGACGCGGGCTGGTTTGAACGGGCCGCGCAACTGCAGACCCGCGAACCCCATGTCTCTCGCGGGCTGCTGGCCCTGGTAGCCTTGAGATCCCCTTCGGTTTCGGGCCGGGAGCAGGCACACCGTCACCTGGGTGAGCAGCTGGTGCGGGTGGAGGGCCATGGCCAGGCACTGCTCCATGCCCTGTATCTGGGAGAAGGGCCCTTTGGCAGTCCCGAGCGGGTACCGGATCCGGTACGCCACCTGCTGGTGGAACAGGCCCTGGAGGAGGGGGATCTTGCGACGGCCTCGGCCCTCATGGCCGGTCTGCGACGCCCCCCCGAGGGGGTGGATGCCTTCGATTGGGGGCTGCGTCGCGCCCGTACCCTGATCCTCAGTGGCCAGGAGGAGGCAGGGATCGATGGTCTGTATGACGTCCTCTCGGGCGCGCGTCGGCTGGAAGCCGACCGGGGGGATCGCTTCATGCAGGTGATGTTCGATCTGCAGACCGTGGGCCGCCACGACGAGGCCCTGAACCTGTTCCGGGCCCTGGCGCCCCGGCTGGCGGAGTCCCGGCAATTGCGGGAGTTGTGGTTCTGGAAGGCAGACTCCTATCGTGCCCTGGATGCCCATGAGCAGGCGGCACGTCACTATCTGCGCTCGGCCATGGCCGGCAACAGCACCGATCTTTGGGGCCTGAGTGCCCGCTTCCAGGCCGCCCAGGCCCTGGCCGATGCGGGCCTGGTGGACGATGCCCGGGCCCTGTACGAAGACCTGCTGGATCGGGCCACCGAGCCGGGCCGACGGATCATGCTCCGTCAGCGCCTCCAGCAGCTGCTGCTGGTGGATTAACGTGAAAGAACCAAGGTTCAGCTACAAACACTCCCTTCTCCCCCGAGGGGGAGAGGGGCTTGTAACGTATCTTTCATCATCTGGGGTGACTCACCACCATGATGCATGAGCGTTAACCGGATGCCGTCCCGGGCGGTGTTCGACAGCCCCCTGGGGCGTATCGCCCTGACCTGGGATGCCGCCGGCCTCAGGGCCCTGGATTATGTGTCTTCCCGGGAGGCCTTGTGTCCGCCGACCCCGGGCCTGGGCGAAGACGCCGTCCACCAACTGGGGCAGTATTTCCAGGAACCCGCCTTCGTCTTCGATCTCCCCCTGGCTCCCCAGGGCACGCCCTTTCAGCAGCGCGTGTGGGCCGCCCTGGGGCTGATCCCCCCAGGTGCCCCGCTCACCTACGGCCAGCTGGCCCGGCAACTGGATTCAGGTGCCCGGGCGGTGGGCGGCGCCTGCCGCCACAACCCATTGCCCGTCATCATCCCCTGTCATCGCGTCATCCCCGCCCACGGCGGAGTGGGCGGCTATGGCGGAGCGACCCGGGGGGCCGGCCCCCACATCAAGCAATGGCTTCTCACCCACGAGCAGGGTCTCGCCCCAAGCACCCCACCTGACGCTTCGCGCCCCTGAGCCGCTGAACCCCTGAATCCCTGTGGGATCGGGCCTCGCCCGCGAAGAGGCGCCAGGATGATGCCGCCGAAACACCCCAAGCCCTCATTCGTGGCCACGGACCTCTCCCACACGGGCACAGCCTCCCCCGGTGCGGCCCGCTGTCCATAAGAAATCACTAATAGTTATTTCGTTATTCCAAAATGATTGACATTTCCCAACTCCGGACGCAGTCTATGCGCAAGGTCTGCCATCACCACCCGGGCACCAGGGGGGCGGGAGGAGGCCTCAAGACAATAATCGCGTGGAGGAGATGGAAATGATCAAGCAATGGTTGGTCGCTACGGCCTTGGCCGGAAGCGTGGTCGGGGGGGCGGCCGCGTCGGACTCGCCCTACCTCACCGGCCGGGAGCAGCTCATGATGCTGGCCGATGACAACCCGGCGGAGCTCACCGAGTGGCGGGGGGAGGATCTGTATCACGAGCCCAGAGGCCCCAAGAACGTGTCTCTGGAGCAGTGTGACTTCGGCCTTGGTCCCGGTGTGCTGGAGGGAGCCTATGTACAAATGCCCCGGTACTTCGAGGACACCGGCCGTGTCATGGACCTGGAAAGCCGCATCATCCACTGCATGAAGACCCTGCAGGGCTTCACCGAGGAGGATGACCCCGTTGCCCGCAAGCACTCATCCGACACCCGTGAGGCGGACCTGACCGCCATCTACACCTATGTGGCGGCCCAGTCCAACGGCATGGCCTGGAACCCGCCCATGGATCATCCCATGGAAAGGCTGACCCGGGATGCCGGCGAGGTGCTGTTCTATCGTCGGGCCGGGAGCATGGACTTTGGCTGCGTGTCCTGCCATAGCGAACCGCGCAAGCGTATTCGCCTGTCCTTCCTGCCGGTCACCACCAACCAGGAGGAGTGGTCCAAGGCCATCTCCTGGCCCGCCTACCGCATCGGCCACGGCGTGGTGAGAAGCTCACAGCACCGCGTACGGGGTTGCTACTACCAGATGCGCCAGGCCGGCGTGAAATTCGGTTCCGATGCGTCCATCGCGATCCTCTCCTACTGGACCGATCAGGCCCGGGGCGGCGAGGCCACATTGCCGGATCTGAAGCGCTGATCAGGGGGGAGACGATATGAGCAGCAAGACAAGACAAGCGACCACCATGGGCCTGGCCCTTTCCGCCGGCCTGCTCGCCGGGTGTGTACAGGTGGGTGCCCAGAACGATGACAAAAGGGACTTCACGAAGATGTCCCCGGAGGAGTATGCCGATTACCTGATCTTCGAGTCGGATAGCTTCAACCTGGCTCAGGAGGTGCAGGAGGGGGGCACGGCACGGGAACGCATGCAGCAGGATGAGTTGCAGCGCCTGTGCAGCGAGACCCGCAACCGTCCCCATGGAGAGATCGCCACGCGCATCGTCACCATGGCCCGCGAGAGCTTCGAATACCCGGAAGGGGGCATTCAGCTGGGTGACTGGGAGAAGGGCCGGGAACTGGCCCGCAGCGGCTACGGCTTCCGTATCGGTCATAACTACGATGATCCATCGCGCACCGTGGGTGGCAACTGCTATGCCTGCCACCAGATGGATCCCGAAGAGCTGGCCTACGGGAATATCGGCCCCAGCCTGAGCAACTATGGCGAACTGCGCGGCAACACCGAGGCGGTGCGGCGTTTCGTCTACGAGATGATCTACAACCCACACGCCTATTTCCCCTGCACCTCCATGCCGCGCATGGGACATAACGACTTCCTGGAGCAGGACTCCATTTCCCACATCATGGCCTACCTGCTGGATCCGGAATCGCCGGTGAACGCCCGCAAGGTGGACCCGGATGCTGAGGTGGATCCATCGGAAGCCCCGGCCGGCGATACCGGTTTCTAAATCCCGGGCCACTCCTGTGTGAGCTGTTCCCTGTGTGAGCGGGCCTTGCCCGCGAAGGCGGCGGGCACAAACCTCAGGCAGGGCGCTGCTGTCGCAGCGCATCGCCGGCAGGCCAGCTCCCACAGGAGACCCCACAATCCACCCAGGCCCCAGTGGGCCCCATGCTCCCTTTGGGCCCGATCCCTCAGTGGGTCCGATCCCTCAGTGAGTCCCATCTCCCTGTGGGAGCGGGCCTTGCCCGCGAAGGCGGCGGGCACAAACCTCAGTCCGGCCCTTGAAATTCCCCCCGCCCACCCCCATACCACTCCGCGATCCCATTCACTCAACCCACAGCGGAGCCCCCATGAGCGTCGATACGCACAAGGAAACCCGACAGTTTCAGACCGAAGTCAGCCAACTGCTGCACCTGATGATCAACGCGCTGTACTCCAACAAGGAGATCTTTTTGCGCGAGCTCGTCTCCAACGCCGCCGATGCCTGCGACAAGCTGCGCTTCGAGGCCCTCTCCGACGATGCCCTGATGGAAGGTGAGGGCGAGCTGGGCATCCAGCTGGAGTTCGACAAGGATGCCCGCACCGTCACCGTGCGCGACAACGGCATCGGCATGAGCCGGGACGATGTGATCAACAACATCGGCACCATCGCTCACTCCGGCACCCGGGAGTTCCTCAGCCGCCTCACGGGCGACCAGAAGAAGGATGCCCACCTCATCGGCCAGTTCGGTGTGGGCTTCTACTCCTCCTTCATCGTCGCCGACCGTGTCACCCTCACCACCCGTCGCGCCGGCATGGGCGCCGAGCACGGCGTGCGCTGGGAGTCCGACGGCAGCGGCGAGTTCACCGTGGAGACGGTGGAAAAGCCCGAGCGCGGCACCGAGGTGGTTCTGCACCTGAAGAAGGATGAGGATGAATTCCTGGATGAATTCCGCCTGCGCCACATCATCACCCGCTACTCCGATCACATTCCCCTGCCCATTGCCATGCGCAAGCGGGACGACGACGGCAAGGCCCTGGAAGAGTGGGAGACGGTCAACCGGGCCTCGGCCCTGTGGACCCGCTCCAGGTCGGATATCTCCGACGAGGAGTACAAGGAGTTCTACAAGCACGTGGCCCACGACTTCGAGGAGCCGCTCACCTGGACCCACAACCGGGTGGAAGGGCGCCAGGAGTACACTTCGTTGCTGTACATCCCCAAACGCGCTCCCTTCGACCTGTGGGACCGGGACCGTCGCCATGGCATCAAGCTCTACGTGCAGCGGGTGTTCATCATGGATGACGCCGATCAGCTCATGCCCACCTATCTGCGCTTCGTGCGCGGGGTGGTGGACTCCAACGATCTGCCGCTGAATATTTCCCGTGAAATCCTCCAGAATAACCGCCTGATCGACGGCATTCGCTCCGGTTCGGTGAAAAAGGTCCTGGGTCTGCTGGAGGATCTCGCCAAGAAGGACCCCGAGGAGTATCAGACCTTCTGGGACGCCTTCGGTCGCGTGCTCAAGGAAGGCCCTGCCGAGGATTACGCCAACCGGGAGCAGATCGGGCGCCTGCTGCGCTTTGCCAGCACCCACACTGGCGAGGCGAAGCAGAACGTCTCCCTGGCCGACTACATCGGCCGCATGAAGGAGGGGCAGGACACCCTCTACTACATCACCGCCGACAGCCACACGGCGGCCCTGCACAGCCCGCACCTGGAAGTCTTCCGCAAGCGGGGCATCGAGGTGCTGCTGCTCTCCGACCGGGTGGACGAGTGGCTGGTCTCGCACCTGCATGAGTTCGAGGGCAAGTCCCTCAAGTCCGTGGCCAAGGGCGACCTGGACCTGGGCGATACCGAGACGGAAGAAGAGAAAAAGGCCCAGCAGGAGGCCGAGGAGCAGGTCAAGGACCTGCTGCCGCGCATCCAGGAGGCCCTGGGCGAGCGGGTGAAGGAGGTGAAGTTCTCCCACCGCCTCACCGATTCCCCGGCCTGCATTGTGCTGTCCGAGGACGAGATGGCCCTGTACATGCAGCAGCTGCTCAAGCAGGCGGGCCAGAACCTGCCGGACACCAAGCCGGTGCTGGAGGTCAACCCGGGCCATCGTCTCATCCTGCGCATGGGCGAGGAGACGGATGAAGAGCGGTTCAAGGGCTGGTCCAGTCTGTTGCTGGATCAGGCCGTGCTGGCCGAGGGCGGCCAGCTGGAAGATCCGGCGGGCTTCGTGAAGCGCCTCAATACCCTCATCACCCACGGCTGACCCACGGTCGAACCCGTATGAGATGGCCCCGATCGTCGGGGCCATCGCTCACCCCTTTGCCCCTCCCTTCCTGCTGCCGACCGTTCGTCGGATAAGAAAAAATTATCCATCCCGACCAGATCCCTGGACCCCGCGTCCCAGGCCCGTTTGCGCGGCTTTCGTCTCTCCCGCACCCCCCATGAGGCCCCTGTGACCGCTTGAAATCCCCCCGGCAACTGCCTAAGCTTCGACGGCCTCACATCCACTATGTTGTGTGTTGGTCACTATTCAACCACTACAGCTAGTAGCAAAAAGGATCCCGCCACCATGAAATCCCAGTCCCGCCAAGCCCTTGCAACCGTCGTCTCAAGGGAGGTCCCCATGCAGCCCGCCTCCATGGATATCTGGGACAAGAAATACCGCCTCAAGACCCGTACCGGTGAAGATCTGGACCCCACCATCGACGACACCTGGAAGCGTGTCGCCCGGGCCCTGGCCGACGTGGAAGCCGAGCCGGCCCTGCGCGAGACCTGGTACGAGCGCTTTCTGTGGGCCCTGCGTCTGGGCGCCATTCCCGCCGGGCGCATCATCGCCAACGCCGGTGCATGGGCACACAAGCCCGCCACGTCCACCATCAATTGCACGGTGTCCGGGTCCATCAACGACTCCATGGACGACATCCTGGAAAAGCTCCACGAGGCGGGTCTCACCCTCAAGGCCGGCAGTGGCATCGGCTATGACTTCTCCACCCTGCGCCCCCGGGGCGCCTATGTGTCCGGCGCGGGCGCCTACACCTCCGGCCCCCTGTCGTTCATGGAGATCTACGACAAGATGTGCTTCACCGTCTCTTCCGCCGGGGGCCGGCGTGGCGCGCAGATGGGCACCTTCGACATCGGTCATCCGGACGTGCAGGACTTCATCCGCGCCAAGCGCTCCGATGGCTGCCTGCGCCAGTTCAACCTGTCGCTGCTGATCACTGCCGGCTTCATGGAGGCCGTGAAGAATGATGACCAATGGCCGCTGGCCTTCCCCCTGGGCCCCCAGGAGGCCGAGCAGGACGGTATCGATCTGAACGACCCCCAGCAGGTCCTGTGGCGTGACTGGCCCGTGGACAATGACTACATCACCAACGAGGAGGGCCTCGTGGCCTGCCGCATCTACAGGATGCTGCCGGCCCGCAACCTGTGGAACATGGTGATGACCTCCACCTACGACTATGCCGAGCCGGGCTTCGTGCTCATCGACAAGGTCAACGAGATGAATAACAACTGGTGGTGCGAGCATATCCGCGCCACCAACCCCTGCGGCGAGCAGCCCCTGCCGCCCTACGGTGCCTGCCTGCTGGGTTCCATCAACCTGACCCGTTTCGTGCAGGATCCCTTCACCGACCAGGCCCGGTTCGACATGGAAACCTTCCGTGAGGTGGTGTCGGTGTTCACCCGCATGCTGGACAACGTGGTGGAGATCAACGGCCTGCCACTGCCCGAGCAGCGCGAGGAGATCACCCGCAAGCGCCGCCACGGCATGGGCTACCTGGGGCTGGGTTCCACCATCACCATGATGGGCATGAAGTACGGCGACGAGGGTTCCCTGGCCTTCACCGAAGAGGTCACCCGCGAGATGGCCCTGGCCGGCTGGCGCGCCGGTCTGGAACTGGCCCGGGAAAAGGGACCGGCCCCCATCATGGACGAGGAGTTCCAGGTGACCCCGGCCATGCTGCGCCTGCGTCCCGAGTTGGAGAAGGACGGCATCCAGGTGGGTGACACCCTCAAGGGACGCGTGCTTCATGCCCGCTATAGCCGCTACATGAAGCGGGTTGCCGAGGTGGACCCTGAACTGGTGAATGCCCTGGCCGAGGAAGGCTGCCGCTTCACCCACCACAGCTCCATTGCCCCCACGGGGACCATCTCCCTGTCACTGGCCAACAATGCCAGTAACGGCATCGAGCCCTCGTTCGCCCATCACTATGCCCGCAACATCATCCGTTCGGGCCGCAAGACCAAGGAGAAGGTGGATGTGTTCTCCTATGAACTGCTGGCCTACCGGGAATTGGTGAACGCCAAGGCCATGCCGTACTCGGAGGAGCCCGGGGCGCAGTTGCCGGAGTATTTCATCACGGCGGATGACATCACACCCAAGTCCCATGTGGACGTACAGGCGGCGGCGCAGAAATGGATCGATTCCTCCATCTCCAAGACCGCCAATGTGCCCACGGACTATCCCTTCGAGGACTTCAAGGACATCTACCGCTATGCCTATGAGCAGGGGCTGAAGGGTTGCACCACCTTCCGCTTCAACCCCGAGGCCTTCCAGGGCGTGCTGGTCAAGGAGAAGGACCTGGAAAACACCACCTACCGGTTCGTCCTGGACGATGGCAGCGTCGTGCTGGCCAAGGGCAACGAGGAAGTGGAATACGACGGCGAGACTCACAACGCCGCCAATCTCTACGAGGCCCTGAAAGAAGGGTACTACGGTAAATTCTGAATCAGGGGCACAGGCACATGACCATCAAGATTGACAAACCGATCGTGGATTTCGGAATCTTCCGGGAAGAATCCGCCGAGGAGAGCGCCGCCCAGGCCGGCGCCCCTACGGAATCATCCGCTCCGCCGGCTGCGGCGCCCAGTGCGCCTGCCCCGGCCCCTGCAGAGTCCCGGCAGGGCTCTGCCAAGGTGGTGCACATGCACGAGAAGCTGGAACGGCCCGAGATGCTGCTTGGGTCCACCTACAAGCTGAAGACGCCGTTATCGGAGCACGCCCTGTACGTGACCATCAACGACGTGATCCTGAACCCGGGCACGGAGCATGAGCTGCGCCGCCCCTTCGAGATCTTCATCAACTCCAAGAACATGGACCACTTCCAGTGGATCGTGGCACTCACCCGGATCATCTCGGCCGTGTTCCGCAAGGGCGGGGATGTCACCTTTCTGGTGGAGGAATTGCGTTCGGTGTTCGACCCCCGCGGCGGCTATTTCAAGAAGGGGGGCAAGTACATGCCCTCCCTGGTGGCCGAGATCGGCGATGCCATCGAGAGCCACATGCGCATGATCGGTCTGATCACGGACGATGGTCTGGACGAACATCAGCGCCGTCTGGTGGAGGAAAAGCGCGCCCAGTATGAAGAGAGCGTGCACCAGGCCAGCGACGACCCCAAGGCCCGCGAGAGCTTCCCTCCCGGTGCCCAGTTGTGCGGCAAATGCCACACCCAGGCCGTGGTGGTCATGGACAACTGCCTCACCTGCCTCAACTGCGGGGATAGCAAGTGCGGCTGAACTAAAAAAGAAAAAAGGAAAAAAGGGGACAGACACCTTTTACGCTTCGCGGAAAAGGTGTCTGTCCCCTTTTTCGTCTGTCCCTTGTTTCAGCTGCGGGGAGCGCCGGTGCGGTTGAGCCATTGCCGGTGCAGCCAGGCCAGGGCCAGCAGTGACAGGCCCAGGCCCATGAACGAGGCCACGCGCCACAGGCCATCCAGCCCCGCCATGTCCACCAGGAACAGCTTGGCGATCACCAGTGCCAGCAGGGCCATGCCGGCCCGGTAGAGTCCTTGAAGGCGCCATAGGCTGCCGGCCAGCAGGCCGGCAGCCGCCAGTGCCAGCCATACGGCCGAATAGGTATACAACTCGCCCGGGCCGGTGGATAGCCAGAGCGAGACATCCCCCTGCCACAGGTGACGCACCTGCAGGCTCACGAACAGCCAGAACCCCACGCCGGCCACGCCCAGGGCCACGGGCCGGGCGCTGGGATGATGCCGCCAGGCCACCCACAGGGCCATCAGCACCGGTGCCCCGTAGGCCAGTAACAGTAGATTGGCAACGGGGCGGGCGGAGACCACCTCAGCGCTCCAGAGAGGGTTGAGTACCGTCAACGCCAGGGCATAGCTGCCCGCCGCCAGGGCCAGCAGGATCCAGGAACACACCCGATAGAGTCCCGCCAGGGCCTCGTGGCGTCCGGCCCGGTACCAGTACACCATGGCCAGCGTCGCCCAGAGCGTGGTGTTGATGGCGGCCTCGGTGAGGCTGTAATGGTGGATGAAGATATCGCCATCATGCAGCCAGTAACGCACCTCCGCACCCAGGGTGAGCACCAGCAGATGCAGGGCGCCGGCCTCCAGCCAACGCTGCAGGGACGGACGGCTGAGGCTTTGCCAGGCGGCCAGGGCGCAGAACAGGGTGGCGCCGCCACCGGTCCAGAGCGACCAGTGCACATCCGGTGGGTAATTGAGCACCCAGGGGTTGAGGGTCAGGCGCGCCACCACCAGCAGCAGGATCCCCTTGATGAGGGTCTCCAGCCAGGGCAGTTGGTAGCGTTTGCGCAGCCAGGCCAGGGTCAGTAGGGGCGCGGCCAGTGCCAGGGTCAGCCCGGCCTCCCGGAAGTACACCGCCGCCGCCAGGGCATAGGCCAGATGGCCCGCCAGCACGAACCACAGGGCGATGAAATCCCGTGCCTGGCGTTGAAGACGCCGGGCAGCCACTGCGCCATAGACCATGCCGGCGATCAGCAGGCCCATGGCCCAGCCGGCGTGCGGTTCCATGCGGCTGACCAGCAGCCAGCCCAGGGCCACCCAGGCCAGTGGTGCGATCAGGGCCAGGGACATCCAGGCATGGGAAAAACCACGGTGTTTCAGGTGTAACAAGGCCAGGCCGGCGTAGAGCAGGGCCATGGCGCCGGCAAACTGCAGGAAGGGTATCTCCAGGTCGGGTGCAAGCCCCCGTAGCTGGTACTGGTCGGCCAGCAGGTTGAGGGTCATGGCGCTGGCCAGCCAGGCCAGCCACTGTATGCCCAGGCTCAGCCAGGGCAGGGCCTGCAGTTCCGCTCGCCGCCAGGCAGCCAGTATGAGGATCACCACCAGGGGCGCCCACTGGACCAGGGCGTGAGTGTCGAAACCCTGGCGATGAATGGAGGCCCCCCAGGCCAGGGTGATCAGCAGCAGCGTCAGGGCCTGCGGGCCCCATCGACGCCCCATCAGTGTGACATGACCACCGACCCTCCCCGCAGGGCGCGGGCGAGGCTTCCATGGCAGCCACTGGTGGCGCGGGATGGCCACCACGGCGTAGGCCAGGGCGGCCAGGTAAAGACCGCGTAGCCCGTCCCCATCGGGGGTGGTCATGGATAACAGCCACCAGCCCAGGGCCCCGGCGACGATGCCCCACCACAGCCAGGGGCGAAAGATCCGTCGCAGCAGCCACAGGCCGCTGGTCGTGATGATCAGGCTGTAGATCAGGGGGATGGCGATATCGCCGCCGCCCTCGGCCACCAGCAGCGGCACCACGAAGGCACCGAGCAATCCGATGGCTGCCAGGATCGGGCCGTGGAGCAGCGCCTGCGCCATGGTTAGCAGGGAGACCCCGGCCAGCAACACGAAGACGATGCCCGGATCCAGCAGGGCATAGAGGTGCAGCGCGGCCAGCAGGGCACCATACAGGGTGATGCTGGCCGCCCCCGCCAGGGCGGCCAGGGACGGGTCATGCCCCTTGCGCCGACGCAGCCACTCGGCCAGGGCATGCAGACCCAGGCCCGTGGCCAGGGCCAGGATGACCCGACCCCAGGGGCCCAGCAGCCCCGCGTCGATGCTGTACTTGACCATGAAGATCCCCGCCAGGCTCACGCACAGGCCGCCGAGCCAGACCATCCAGTGGCTGAGCAGATGCGCCAGCCAGGCGGGGCGTGTCCAGGGGGTTGGCTCGACAGGCCTGGCTTCCCAGCGGTGATGGGATGGCCCGGGTTCCGTGGGGGCGGTGTGGTGCTCCGGTGCCGGTCGAGGCGGGGTATCGTCCAGGGGGGCGGGGGATACCGCCGGGATGGTCTGGCTCGCGGTGGAGGACTCCGCCGCCGCAGGTGCCAGCATCTGCTCAAGGCGGACAATGCGGGCCCTGAGCGCCCGCTGTTGAAAGAGCACCCACCAGCCCAGCAGGCCGCCGATCAGGGCGATCAGAACGAGCAGGCTGAGCAGGATCGATACGGTCTGCATGCCGGCTATGCGTCAGGGGCCGCAGGTGGGCGGCTGCTCATGGCTTTCAGGCCGTCCTGTCCGATTGAGGACACAAGCTGGCGGCGTGTCGCGCGGCACCCAGCAGGCCAGCGTCGGTGTCGCCGATCACCTGGACCGGCATGCGTTCCAGAAGGTGGGTCATGGGGGGCTTGTGGCAAAAGGCCTCAATGAAACTGCCTTCGTGCATCTGCGGCAGCAGTCGCGGGGCGATGCCGCCAGCGATGAACACGCCTCCAAAGGGCAGGCAACCCAGGGCCAGGTCCCCGGTCTGTCCGCCGTAGACGGCCAGAAACAGCGCCACCACCTCCACTGCCACGGGATCGCTGCCTTCCAGGGCCAGTTGCGAAATGACGGGGGCGGGGTCGTCTCCCTCCAGGGCCGGCCCCAGGCTCTCGCCCGGCGTCTGTCCCTGGGCCACCAGGAAGCGGGCGATACGCCCCAGCCCCCGGCCGCTGAGCAGGTGTTCCCGGGTGCAGCATCCTTCCTGGTCGGTCACGTACTGCCACAAACGCGCCTGGCGGGCATCGGCCGGCGCGAAATTCGCATGCCCGCTCTCCGTGGGCAACACTCGCAACGGTTGCCCCGGTGGCACGATGCACACACCCAGGCCCGTCCCGGCACCCACCACCAGGCGCACACCCGCCGGGTCGGCCTGGCCGGTTTGCAGTGAATGCAGTGCTTCCGCGGGCAGGTCGTCCAGGCTGTGGCCGATGCCTTCGAAATCATTGAGCAGGGCCACCCGGGGGATACCAAGATCCTGTGCCAGGCGGGTCGACTCCAGCTCCCAGGGCAGGTTGGTGAGTCGTGCACGGTCCACACCCTGCTGGTGAACCACAGGCCCGGCCAGGGCAAAGCAGGCGGCATCGATATCATCGCGGGGAAGCCCGGCATCACTCAGGAAGGCCCGCACCATGGGGGCAAGGTCCGGGTAATCGGCACTGGCGTAGCGCTCCCGCGCCAGCGCTGTCAGCCGACCATCGGAAACATCAGCCAGCATCAGCAGCGTTTTGGTACCACCGATGTCGCCTGCCAGGATCTTCATCGCATCACCTGCCAAGAAAGGGATCAGAACCCATGATGAAGGAACCTGCAGACAGGGGACAGCCCCTCTCAGGAAAAGGTGTCTGTCCCCTTTAAGGGGGTCAGGCGGTCAGGCGGGCGCGTTTGTCTTCCAGGCCCTGCATGAGGTGGTCGAAGGCCTTGGCGAAGGCCTCGATGCCTTCGCTTTCCAGGCGGTCGGTTACGCTCTCCAGGTCGATGCCCAGGTCGGGCAGGCCCTGGATCAGGGCCCGGGACTGTTCCAGGTCCTTCTCCAGCGCAGGCTCGGCCTTGCCGTGGTCGCGGAAGGCGTCGTAGGTGGCCGGGGGCAGGGTGTTCACCGTGTCTGCGCCGATCAGGGATTCCACATAGAGGACGTCGCTGTAGGCGGGGTTCTTGGTGCCGGTGCTGGCCCACAGCAGGCGCTGGGGACGGGCGCCGGCGGCCTTGAGGCGTTGCCAGCGCTCGCTCTGTGTGACCTGCAGGAAATGGGCATAGGCCAGCTTGGCGTTGGCAATGGCCAGGCGGCCCTGCATGTGTTCCACGGGTCGGCCCTCGCGGATGCGCTCTTCCAGCATGTCGTCCAGGGCGGAGTCCACCCGGCTGACGAAGAAGCTGGCCACCGAGGCCATGCGATCCACGGGTAGCCCTTGCTCCACGCGGGCCTCCAGGCCCTTGATGTAGGCCTCCAGCACGGCCTCGTAACGGGCCACCGCGAACAGCAGGGTCACGTTCACGTTGATGCCCTGAGCGGTGAGCTGCTCGATGGCACCCAGGCCTGGCAGGGTGCCGGGCACCTTGATCATGAGGTTGGGGCGATCCACCTGAGCGGCCAGATCCAGGGCCTCGCGCACCGTGCCTTCGGTATCGAAGGCCAGGTCCGGGGAGACTTCCAGGCTGACGAAGCCATCCTGGCCTTGCGTCTGCTCATGGGTGCCACGGAAGGCGTCAGCGGCGGCCTGGAGATCCTCGATGGCCAGGCGATAGAACAGGGCAGGGGTGCTCATGTCCGGGTCTGCCGCCAGGGCCTGGCGGATGCCATCATCATAGAGATCGCTGCCGGTGATGGCCTTGTCGAAGATGGCGGGGTTGGAGGTCAGCCCCCCCAGTCCATCCTCACGGATGAGTCGGGCCAGCTCGCCGGATTCCATCAGGTCCTTGCGAATATAGTCGTACCAGATGCTCTGGCCCAGTTCGCGCAAACGCAGCAGCGGATTATGTTCACCCATGTGATTCCATCCTCGCCCACGGCGGAGAAAAGCGTTCAGTTTAACGTGTAAGCAGGGGCCCCTGCCAGCGGGCCGTTTCCTGTCAGACCGTATCAGCCACGATGTCCGCGATGCGCACGAAGGCCTCCACCGACAGGGTCTCGGGCCTTTGTACCGGGTCGATGCCCGCTGCCTCGATCTGCTCCGGCAGGGCCAGTCCCTGCAGGGCGTTGCGCAGGGTCTTGCGGCGTCGGGTGAAGGCCTGGTGTACCAGGCGCGCCAGCAGCGGTTCGTCCTGCGCCGGGCAGGGCAGGGTCTCGTAGGGGGTCAGGCGTACCACGGCAGAGTCCACCCGGGGTGGGGGCCGAAAGGCGCCAGGGCCCACATGGAAGAGCGGCTCGGCGCGGCAGCGGTATTGCACCATGATGCCCAGGCGGCCATAGGCAGAGGTACCCGGGGCGGCGGTCAGACGCTCCACCACCTCCTTTTGCAGCAGGAAGTGCATGTCGCGGATCTGCACGGACTGATCCAGCAGATGAAAGATCAGTGGCGTGGAGATGTTGTAGGGCAGGTTACCCACCACCCGCAGGGGGCGTGGTCCAGGGATGGTGTCCAGTGAAAAGCGCAGGGCATCCGCCTCATGCACGGTCATGGCGCCGGGTGGACCCAGGGTATGCAGGTGCGGGATCAGGTCCCGGTCCAGCTCCACCACATGCAGATGGTCGAGGCGCTCCAGCAGGGGGCCGGTGATGGCCCCCAGGCCGGGGCCGATCTCCACCAGGGTGTCGTCCGGGCGCGGCGCGATGGCGCCGACAATACGTTGGATGACGCCTGGGTCATGCAGAAAGTGCTGACCAAAGCGTTTGCGGGGGGCATGATTCAAGGGGCTTTATCCGATCAGCGCAGGCAGCGGTAGACGTCGTAGGTGCGTTTGCCGTCGGCGATTTCGCCGCGTGGCACGACCGTGTCACCGCCCATGTCGGCGGCGGCATTGCGGGCGGCGTGCTCCAGTTCCTGCTCGATGCGCTCGGGCGGGCGCTTGAGGAAGCCGATACGCTCGGCCATGGAGGCGGTGGTGCTGCCCAGGCGTTCGCAGTCGGCTACCCGGTCGGCGGGGACAACGCGGGTCTCCTGGGCCTCGGGGGTGAGTTTCACGAAGGTGCAACCGGTGGTGAGCAGGGCGGCACCCATGAGGGTGACGGCAATCAGGCGCGGGGCGCGGTTCATGGCTGGCTCCTTTGCATGGGGCAGGGTTTCAAGGTCATGGGGCGGTTCGTTCCACTACGGCGGTGCGTTGCCGTGACGGGCGTGGGCCATCTGAATGGCGGTGGCCAGGGCCTCATGCAGGCTGCCCCCCTCTGCCCGGCCGGTACCGGCCAGATCCAGCGCCGTGCCATGGTCCACGGAGGTGCGGATGATGGGCAGGCCCAGGGTGATGTTCACGGCACCCCCGAAACCGGCATGCTTGAGCACCGGCAGGCCCTGATCATGATACATGGCCAGTACTGCATCGGCATGACGCAGGTGCCGCTCAGTGAACAGGGTGTCGGCTGGCAGGGGCCCGGTCAGTTCCATGCCCTCGCCACGCAGGCGCTCCAGCACCGGTGTGATCACGCGGATCTCCTCATCCCCCAGGTGCCCGCCTTCGCCGGCATGGGGGTTGAGGCCGCAGACCAGGATGCGCGGCGTCTCCAGGGCGAATTTATTCCTGAGATCCGCGTGCAGCACCCGCAGTACCGTTTCCAGGCGCTCGGTGGTGATGGCCTGGGCCACCCGGGACAGCGGCAGGTGGGTGGTGACCAAGGCCACCCGCAGCGTCCCGGCGGTGAGCATCATGACGGGCATGGAGGCCTGGCAGCGCTCGGCCAGGAATTCGGTGTGGCCGGTGAAGGGGATGCCTGCCTCGTTGATGACGCCCTTGTGCACCGGGCCGGTGACCAGCGCATCAAACACCCCCTCAAGGCAGCCATCTGCGGCCTGGGTGAGGGTGTCCAGCACGTACCGGGCGTTGGCCGGGTTCAGTGTGCCGGGGATCACCGGTTCGGCCACGGTGCAGCCCTTCCACAGGTGCAGTTGTCCCGCCGCGCTGGGCTGGGGGGGCTGTTCAGGGTCCAGCGGGGTGAGTGTGAGGTGTATCCCCAGCTGCTCGGCCCGATCCAGCAGAACCTGTGGATCGCCCAGCACCACCCGCTGCGCGGAGCAGGGCTCCCGGCTGAGCATGGCCACCAGGTCGGGACCGATCCCTGCAGGCTCGCCGGGCGTGATGGCGATGCGGGGAATCGGCTTGGCCGGGCTCATCAGCGGGCCTGCCGGTTCAGTCCACGATCCACCGCCGCCACATTGTCCAGGCGCATCTCCACGTAGGATTCGTCCCGCAGGCGGCGCAGCCAGACTTCCAGCTCGTCATCCCGCTTGCGGTCGCGAATGATCTCCCGGGCCTGGGAACGCATCAATTCCCGGGAGCTGTCATGGCTGCGACGGTCCTCCACCTGGAGGATGTGCCAGCCAAAGCGGGTGCGGAAGGGCTCGCTCACCGAGCCGGGCTCGGCACGCTCCATGGCCTGTTCAAACTGGGGCACCATGTCGCCGGGGTCGGTCCAGCCCAGGTCGCCGCCTCGCAGGGCACTGCCGCGATCATCGGAATGGGCCCGCGCCAGTTCGGCAAAATCGGCCCCATCCTTGATGCGGTTACGCAGGGAGCGAATGCGGTCGTGGGCCTCCCGGTCGCTGACCACCTCGCTGGGGCTGATCAGGATATGGCGTACCCGGGTCTGCTGGACCAGGCTGCGGCTGCCGGCGCGCCGGTCGGCCAGCTTGACGATATGAAAGCCCGAGGGGGATCGGATGACCTCGCTCACATCTCCCTCCCGCATGAGCACCACGTGCCGGGAGAACAGGGTGGGCACCTGGTTGGCATTGCGCCAGCCCAGGTCCCCGCCTTCCAGCGCTTGTTGTCCCTGGGATTCACGCAGGGCCAGTTCCGTGAAGTCGGCCCCCTCGGCGGCCTCTTCGCGGATGCGTTCGGCCCGCTGCCGGGTCTCGCGGATCTGTTCCGGGGTGGCCCCCTCGGGCAGTGAGACCAGCAGATGCAGTAGCCGGTATTCCACATCCCGGTCGATGGCGCCGCTCTCACTGGCGATCAGGTCGTCGATCTCCTGTTCGCTCACCTGGATACGGCTGTCCACCTGTCGCCGGTGCAATTGGGCGATGGCCATCTCGTCGCGGATCTGTTCCCGGAAGGCGCGAAAATCGATGCCATCGGCCACCAGGCGGTCGCGGAACTGGGCCAGGGTCATGCCGTTTTCCCGGGCGATGTTCTCAATGGCGTTGTTCAGGCTGATGTCATCGATGCGGATACCGATGCGACGTGCCTCCTGCAGCTGCAGGCGCTCCAGCACCAGCCGGTCCAGCACCGGGCGCACCAGGGCATTGGCCGGTGGGGCCTGGCCGTCGTCCCGGGCGGCCAGTTGCCGCTGGATGGTCTGGATGCGCTCAAGCAGTTCGCTGTGCATGATCACATCCTCTTCCGCGACAGCGACGATGCGGTCCAGAAGGCGGCCGTCCTCGTCCAGCGGCACCACCCCGGGGTGGTTGCGGCCATCCTGGGCCAGGGCCGCGCCTCCGGCAGCCATGAGCCCGGCGAGCAGGATGCTAATAATCGTCTTCATAACCCAGTATGCCTTCACTCAGGAGTTCTCCCAGCCCGGTGCCCAGGCTGCCCAGACCCTTGAGGATCAGTTGAAAGTAGATGCCTTCATTGTATTCGCCCTGGACGCCATCGGTCAGGTAACGTCGGGCCACCACCCGGGCACCCCAGCAGCAGGTGTTGTACTCCAGACCCGCCAGGATCTCCAGATCCCGATGATCTTCCAGGCTGTAAGCCCATCGTCCCACCGCATCCCAACGCTTGGACAGGGGCCAGGCGAAGGAGAGATCGGTCTGTTCCAGGCGGTCCTCCTGGAACCGATAGCCCAGGTTGACCACCCGGTTGCCATCTTCCCGGTATTGCAGTTGAGCCGTACGGCGCTCGGTTTGTTCCCGATGCGGGTCCCATTGGGTCGTGCCACGCACGTTCCAGTAGCGATCCGGTCGCCAGGCTGCCTCTGCCACGATGGACGAGCTGTCCTGGGTGCGGGCCGCATCCTCCGGGCGCAGGCGCACGCGGCGATCGTCGAAATACTGGATCTGTCCCAGGCTTACCCGGAAGCGTTCAATACCGCTGTCCGCTTCCACCACCCGGCTGGTGAGGGCCGTGGTGAGTTGGTTGGCATTGGCCACCCGGTCCGGGCCGCTGAAGCTTTCGTCGCGGAACAACTGGTCAAAGCTGAAACCGTACTCCGAGGTGTCGAACCGGGGGATGTCGTCCTGGTTCCGGTAAGGGGTGTAGCGGTAGAAGATCCGCGGCTCCAGGGTCTGGAAACGCTCCCCGCCCATGGGGCGATCGAAAAACAGCCCCCCGTCCACGCTGGCGATGGGCAAGTCCCTCTGCAACTGACTGTCGGCACCTGATGGCTGTCCTTCCAGGTCGTAGTGGGTGAGACGATACCGCACGCGGGGGGTCAGAAACCAGGCCGCTCCCTGCAGGGGCAGACTGGCCTCGGGCATGATGTCGGTGCGCTGACCGGTCACACTGTCGCGCCGGTCAAAGCTCACCCATTCAGCACGCATGCCCAGGTCGAGCCCCTGGGTGGCCTGAGGCCAGTGCCCACGGTACAGGAGTTGCGGCAGGCGTTTGTAAGGCCGGTCGGGGCCGACAATGTTGTCGTCCACGGTCTGGTAATCCTCTACCCGGGCCAGCAGGTTCCAGTTGCTGGCCTGATAGCTCAGGTCGGCGCGCCGCTCCAGGTGGGTGGTGCTGGTGTCATCCAGGGAGCTTCCGAAATCCGACAGGTAATCCGCATCGGACACATCCGTTCCCCGGGTGTGCAGACTGAGCCGGGACGTGGGGCGCCATTCCTGATCCCAGGTGAACCAGCTGCGGTCGTCCCCGTACACATCGTCATCCGGGAGGTATTCCATATCGAAGCGCCCCAGGGAGCTACCCGACATATGTCGGTACTGGGCGCCCAGCATGGTGCCTCGACGGCCCAGGTAACGGGGGGCCAGGATGGCGTCCCGGTTGGGGGCCAGGTTGAAGTAGTAGGGAATCTCCACGTCCAGACCGGTGGAGTCGGCATTACCGATACTGGGCAGCAGCAACCCTGTCTGACGCCGATCGTCGATGGGGAAGTTGATCCAGGGGGTGTACAGCAGGGGCACATGGTGAAAGCGCAGTAACACGTTGCGGGCCGTGCCCCGGCCTGTGTCCTGGTTCAGGTCCACCCGGCTGGCGGTGAGCTGCCAGTCCTGGCGGCCCGGGTCGCAGGTGGTGTAGCTGGCGTTGCTGAGGCGGAACCGGTCAGGTCCGCGTGGTTCGATGGTGCTCGCCTTGCCTCGGGCGTGCCGGGGGCGGAAGAAGTATTCCACATCCTCAAAGCGGCCCCTTTCGGATTCCAGATAAAGGTGCCCGGCGCTGCTGTCGAAACTCAGGCCCGCCTTGTCCTCGAAGGTGACGTTGCCCATGGCCTCCAGATAATTCCGGGCCTGCTCGTACTCGAAGCGATCGGCGGTGAAGGTACGCGTGCCCTCGAAGACCTCCACATTCCCCTCCAGACGCGAGACCCCCTCGCGATCCAGAAAGGCCTGATCGGCCTCGAATCGCAGTCGACCATCATCGGGGTGGGGGATGTCAGGGGCGGGCGGGTGGTAGTCGCACAGGGCCCATTCATCCGCCAGGGCGGGGGTGATGGCGACACAGGCAAGCAATATGAAGGAGGGGGCGTGTCGGTACACGGTGGCGAGTCCGATCATCGGGGGGAAGGTCCGGTGCCGCTCCCTCGGCACCGGCAAGGTCCGGGTCTCAGGGCCTTCAGGCCTTCGGGCCACCCACGGACTCGAGCACCTTGGACACTTCCTTGAAGATGTCCTCGATCTCGCCCTCACCCTTCACGGTGTGCAGGAGGCTCTTGTCCCCGTAGTATTCCACCAGGGGCTCGGTCTGGGCCTGATAGACCTTGAGGCGGCTGCCGATGGTCTCTTCGTTGTCATCGGACCGGTGCTTGAGTTCACCGCCGCACAGATCGCAGATGCCTTCCTGGCGGGGGGGATGCGTGTAGCTGTTGAACACGGCGCCGCAGGAGGCGCAGGTGAGGCGACCGGTGAGGCGCTGCATCAGGCTCTCGAAGTCCACGTGGATCAGCACGGCGGCATCCAGGGGCTGGCCCAGATCGCCGAGCATCTCGTCCAGGCTGCCGGCCTGATTGAGGTTGCGGGGGAAGCCGTCCAGGATGTAACCGCGCTGGGTGTCCGGCATGGCCAGCCGCTCGCGGATCATGCCCAGTACCACGTCGTCTGTGACCAGCTCGCCGGCGTCCATGGCGGCCTTGGCCTGCTGACCCAGAGGTGTGCCTGCGGATACTGCGGCGCGCAACAGGTCACCCGTGGAGATCTGCGGGACCTTGTAACGTTCCATGATCAGTTTGGACTGGGTTCCCTTGCCGGAACCGGGAGCCCCCAACAGGACGATACGCATGGTATTTCCCCTTTAGCTTAGAGCTTGTTTTAAGCGATTTATTCAAGACAATAGGCCGAGACTTATACCTGCTCCAGCTATTGGGGCGCAACCACCCCCACCGGATTCATGCTTTCCGCAGCGCGTCATGCCGTTATAATGCCGCGTCGGTTTACAACCCATCTGGAGTGAAGAAACATGAATATAGACAATATTCCCGCCGGCAAGGACCTGCCCAACGATGTGAATGTGATCATCGAGATCCCGGCCCAGGCCTCGCCGGTCAAATATGAAGTGGACAAGGACAGTGGCGCCCTGGTGGTGGATCGCTTCATGGCCACGCCCATGTTCTATCCCTGCAACTATGGTTTCATCCCTCACACCCTCTCCGATGACGGCGACCCGGTGGACGTGCTGGTCCTGACCCCGCATCCGCTGCTCAGCGGCAGCGTCATCCGCTCCCGCCCCGTGGGCATGCTCAAGATGACCGACGAGGCGGGTGAAGACGCCAAGCTGCTGGCCGTGCCCGTGTCCAAGCTCTATCCTGAGTATGATCGCATTCAGGGGCCCGACGATGTGTCGCCGTTGCTGCTGGACCAGATCAAGCATTTCTTTGAGCATTACAAGGAACTGGAACCCAACAAATGGGTCAAGGTGGAAGGCTGGGAAGGTGTCGATGCCGCCCGCGCGGAGATCGAATCCTCCGTCAAGCGCTTCCAGCAGAAGGGCTGATTTGATCGGTTCCGTGGGGTGTGGCGTCCTGTGAAGGGCCGCGCGCCCCGCGCGAGTCGTGGGCCGGCCGCCCCGGCCACGCATTCTTACTCCCGCACGTATCACCGGAATCAGCGAGTCCATGCCGGCGCGCCAACCCATCAAGAATCACCACCAGGAAAAGAGGCTTTTCCTCGCCCGGGTCGTGATCCTGGTGGTGGTGGTCACCCTGCTGTTCGGTATCGTCAGTGCGCGTCTGGGTCACCTGCAGGTGGCCAGCTATTCTCATTTTTCCACCCTGTCCCAGAACAATCGCGTGCGGCTGGAGGCCCTGCCGCCCCCCCGTGGGCTGATCTTCGACCGCAATGGCGTGGTGCTGGCGGAAAACCGTCCCGCCTATCAGCTGGAGATCACTCCGGAGCAGGTGGGGGACATGGAGGACACCCTGGAGCGCCTCGCCCAGGTGGTGCATCTGGAGGAGATGCATATCGAACGCTTTCGCCGCATGCTGCGTGGCAAGCGTCCATTCCAGGCCGTTCCCCTGAAACTCAACCTCAGCGACGAGGAATTGGCCAATTTTGCCGTCAACCGGCATCGCTTCCCGGGGGTGGACGTGGAGGCACGTGTGGCCCGGCATTATCCCCAGGGCGCCTCGCTGGCCCATGTGCTGGGCTATGTGGGGCGCATCGACGAGCGGGAACTGGCTCGCATCGACACCCGGCGGTATGCCGGCACCTCCCATATCGGCAAGCTGGGGATTGAACGCTACTACGAGGACGAGCTCCACGGACAGGTGGGCTTCCAGAAGGTGGAGGTGAATGCCCAGGGGCGCACGCTTCGGGTTCTGGAGCGGGAGCCGGCCACCCCGGGGCGCGACCTGGTGCTGAGCCTGGATGTGCGTCTGCAGCGGGCGGCGGAAGAGATCCTTGAGGGTCACGCGGGCGCCATCGTGGCCATGGATCCGCGCAACGGCGAGGTGCTGGCCATGGTCAGCATGCCCAGTTTCGACCCCAATCTGTTTGTCCATGGCATCCCCCGGTCGGTCTTCCAGGAGCTGCGCACCCATCGGCGCCAGCCCCTGTTCAACCGGGCGCTGTCCGGGCAGTATCCACCCGGCTCCACCCTCAAGCCCGTGGTGGGGCTGGCGGGGCTGGAGCATGGCATCACCACGGCCGAACGCACCATGTACACCCGGGGTTACTACACCCTGCCCAACGACTCCCGCCGCTACCGGGACTGGCGCTACCACGGCACGGTGGATCTGGATCGGGCCATCGCCCAATCCTCCGACGTGTATTTCTACGATCTGGGCCACAAGATGGGCATTGATCGCATGTCCGAGTTTCTGGGTCTCTTTGGCCTTGGCCAGCGCACGGGCATCGACAGTACCGGCGAACGTCAGGGCCTGCTGCCCACCCGGGAGTGGAAGCGTGCCACGCACAACCAGCCCTGGTATCCCGGCGAGACACTCATCACGGCCATCGGGCAGGGGTATATGCTCACCACGCCCCTGCAGCTGGCCTCGGTGACCAGCACCCTGGCCATGCGCGGTGAGCGGGTACGCCCGCATCTGCTGCGGGGGCGCATTCAGGGAGAGGGCGGGGAACTGACCATCGACGAATCCCAGTACCTGCCCCCGGTACAGGTCAGCCGGCCTGAATTCTGGGATCAGGTGCTCGTGCCCATGGAGAACACCATGCACCGACCCCGAGGGACGGCCTACAACACGGCGGGTCGGGATGCCGCCTACCGTATTGCCGGCAAGACCGGTACCTCCCAGGTCTTCGGTCTGGGCGAGGATGAGGAATACGACGAGGAACAGCTGGCGCTGCACCTGCACGACCATGCCCTGTTCATCGGATACGCGCCGGCGGATGACCCACGGATCGCCGTGGCGGTGATTGTCGAGCACGGGGGCAGCGGAGGCCGGGTGGCCGCCCCCATGGCCCGCAAGGTGATGGATTACTTTCTTCTGGAGATGGATTCCTGATGTTTCATACGGCGGCTGCCGAGACCGGGCTGGGGCGCCAGATCCTGCGCGCCCTGCATCTGGATCTGCCACTGCTGGGGGGCATCATCCTTTTGCTGTCCCTGGGCTTCGTGGTGCTCTATAGCGCCAGTGGCGAGAATATGGACATGCTGCACCGCCAGGGCGTCCGGGTTGCCCTGGCCTTCGGTGTGCTCATGCTGCTGGCGCAGATTCCCCACCATCACCTGCGCCAGTGGTCGCCCTGGGTATATCTGATGGGCGTGGTGTTGCTGATACTGGTGATGTTTTTCGGGGAGGTGGGCAAGGGGGCGCAGCGCTGGCTGGACCTGGGCCTGTTCCGCTTTCAGCCATCGGAGTTCATGAAGCTGGCCGTCCCCATGATGGTGGCCTGGTATTTTGCCGACCGCCCCCTGCCGCCGCGCCTGCGAGAGTTGGTGGTGGCCGGTGTGGTGGTGGCGATCCCCGCGGCCCTGATCGCTCAGCAGCCGGATCTGGGCACGGCCCTGCTGGTCACCGGGGCGGGCCTGCTGGTGATCTTCCTGGCGGGCATCCGCTGGCGGGTGATCCTGGGCCTGGGGGTTCTGGCCCTGAGTGCAGCCCCGTTGCTGTGGCACTTCATGCAGGACTATCAGCGCCGACGGGTACTCACCCTGCTCAATCCCGAGAGCGATCCCCTGGGGGCCGGTTACCACATCATTCAGTCCAAGATCGCCATCGGTTCGGGAGGGCTGTATGGCAAGGGCTGGCTCAATGGCACCCAGTCCCAGCTGGAGTTCCTGCCGGAGCGTTCCACCGACTTCATCTTCGCGGTGTATGCCGAGGAGTTCGGCCTCCTGGGTGTGCTCCTGCTGCTTGCCCTGTATCTGTTCGTGATCCTGCGGGGCCTGGCCATCGCCGTGCGCGCCCAGGACACCTACGCCCGCCTGCTGGCTGGCAGCCTGAGTCTGACGTTCTTCATCTACGTGTTCGTGAATACCGGTATGGTGATCGGCCTGCTGCCGGTGGTGGGGGTGCCGTTGCCCCTGTTCAGTTACGGTGGAACATCCCTGGTGACCCTGATGGCGGCATTCGGTATTCTCATGTCCATCAACTCCCATCGCAGACTGCTGGCCCGATGAACTTCCCCATGACCCCCCTGGTGATCCTGATGCGCGGTTCCCTATCAAGCCCTTCCCTGCGTGTGACGACAGCCCTGATCATGGGGCTTTGCCTTCTGCTTGCCCTCCTGCCCGGGGTGGGTGATGCCGCGCCTCGCTTCAAGGCGGGAGATCCCCCCTATCTGGAGCGCGAGGAGGTGCAGCGCTTCATCCAGGAGCAGGTGGACGAGGGGTTTGACGAGGATGAACTGCGCGCGCTGTTTGCCGACACCGACGGACTGCAGCGGGTGCTGGATCTGATCTCGGCGCCGGCCGAGGCCCGCCCCTGGAAGGACTATCGGCCCATTTTCCTCACCCGTCAGCGGATCGAGGCGGGGGTGCGTTTCTGGGAGGAGCATGAATCCACCCTGTTGCGGGCCCAGGAACGCTTCCGGGTGAACCCCGACATCATCGTTGCCATCATTGGTGTGGAGACCTTCTATGGCCGGCATGCCGGCGGCTTCCCGGTGTTCGATGCCCTGGTGACCCTGGGGTTTGATTACCCACCCCGGGCGGATTTCTTCCGCTCCGAGCTGGCCCACTACCTGCGGCTCGTGAGGGAGGAGGGGCTGGATCTGCGCGGTACCAAAGGCTCCTACGCCGGGGCCATGGGCCGGGGACAGTTCATCTCCTCCAGCTACCGGGAATACGCCGTGGACTTCAGCGGTGACGGCCGTCGGGACCTGCTCAACTCCTGGCCCGATGCCATCGGCAGCGTGGCCAACTACTTCCGGCGTCATGGCTGGTCCATGGGTGATCCCGTGGTGGTGCGCGCCCAGGTGGAAGGTGACGACTACAAGGCACTGGTGAGCCGTCCCTACCGGGCCCGGCACAGCCTGGATGATCTTGCGGAAAAGGGCGTCAAGCCGGTTTCATCGGTGGATCCGGATGCCCGTTTTTCGGTGATTGAACTGGAGGCAGAGGAGGGTACCCAGGTCTGGCTTGGATATGAGAATTTCTACGTGATCACCCGCTACAACCGCAGCCCCCTGTACGCCATGGCCGTGTACGAACTGGCCCGGGAAATCCGCGAGGCCCGGGAAGCCGAGCTGCGACGGGGTGATGGTTCGTGAAACTTCCCGGGTTGGCGGGCGCGCTGCTGCTGGCCCTGGTGGCAGGGGTGCTGACCGCCTGTGGCGGCCCGCGTGGACCCGTATCCGGGGATGGTGCCCCGCATCCCCGAGAAGTGCCCGATCTGGCCGCCGTCGAGGAACCCACGCCGCGGCCCGAGCCACCCAGCCGGTATGGCAATCCGGAGTCCTACGAGGTATTCGGGAAGCGCTATCACACGCTGGCCTCGGCCGAGGGCTACCGGGAGCGCGGCATCGCCTCCTGGTATGGCACCAAGTTTCATGGTCGGCGCACCTCCAGTGGCGAGCCCTACGACATGTACGCCATGACGGCGGCCCATACGGCGCTGCCCCTGCCCACTTATGTGCGCGTCACCAACCTGGAGAACGGGCGCAGTGTGGTGGTTCGGGTGAATGACCGTGGGCCCTTTGTGAACAATCGCATCATCGACCTGTCCTATGCGGCAGCGCACCGGATCGACATGATCAATCAGGGCACGGCACGTGTGGAGGTGGAGGCCCTGGAGCCCTATCCTGCCTCCGGCAGGATGCAACAGGCGGCGACGCCCGCTGGGGCCGACAACGGTTCCGGTGGCCATGTACGGACACCCGCACCCATATTACAGCCCCTGCCGGCTGATGAGCCTCCCGGGGATGTCTTTGTGCAGGTGGGGGCCTTCGCCAGCCGCACCAACGCCGAGCTTCTGCAGGATCGCCTGCGGGCCCGGGGCCTGGGGCTTGTGGCTGTCACCGAAAGCCGGGTCGAGGATCGTTACCTTTACCGGGTGCGCCTCGGGCCGAAGGCCGACGAGTCGCGGGCGGCCGAGGCGGGGCGCACCCTGGAGGCGATGGGCATCACGGATTTTCGCATCGTGACCGATTAAGTTGCCCCATGGGGATGCGTCCCGATCCACCCTGGAGCGTCTCCGGCATCCAGGGTCTGAATGTATGATAGCCTCACCCCATCCAGTTCCGAATCGAATCATTCCAGGTGTCTGAAGAGCCATGATCCAGAGAGTAAGCGTCTTTTTGCTGTTGTTTGCCCTGCTGCCCGGGGTGGCCCTGGGGAGTGCCCTCAGGGTGTCTCCTCCCTCGGATCTCAATGCCCGTAACTACGTGGTGATGGATGCGCAGAGCGGCGCCATCCTCGCCGAACGGGAAGGGGATCAGCGGGTGGAGCCCGCCAGCCTGACCAAGATCATGACCGCCTACATGGTCTTCCGTGAACTGCAGGAGGGCAAGCTCAGCCTGGACGAAGAGGTGGAGGTCAGTGAGCGGGCCTGGCGTACCGGGATGCGCGGGGCGTCGCGCATGTTCATCGAGGTGGGCAGGAAGGTCACGGTGGAAGACCTGCTCCGTGGCATGATCGTCCAGTCCGGCAACGATGCCTGTGTGGCACTGGCAGAACGGGTGGCCGGTACCGAGGGGGCGTTCGTGGACCTGATGAACGCCCAGGCCCGAGCCCTGGGGATGCACGACACCCGCTTTCAGAACAGCCACGGTCTGCCCAGCGAGGCGGATCAGTACACCTCGGCCCGGGACATCTCCACGCTGATGCAGGCCCTGGTGAACGATTTCCCCGAGTACTACGGGTACTACGCCGAGCGCAGCTTCACCTATAACGGCATCAGCCAGTCCAACCGCAATCTGTTGCTGTGGCGGGATGACTCGGTGGACGGCGGCAAGACCGGCTGGACCAGTTCCGCGGGCTACAATCTGGTGTCCTCGGCCAAGCGTGACGACATGCGACTGGTGGTGGCGGTGATGGGAATCGAAGCCTCCAGTCACGAACAGGGCGGGCGCATGCGGGCCAACGAGTCCCAGGCCCTCTATAACTGGGCCTTCCGCCAGTTCGAAACCCACCGGGTCTACGAGGCCGGAGAGCCCCTGACCGAGGCCCGGGTGTGGAAGGGGGAAGCCAAGTCCGTCCCCCTGGGCCTTACCGAGCCCTTCTATGTGAGCATTCCCCGGGGCGGTTATGAGCAGATGCAGGCACAAACGGAGATGGACCGCCTGCTGGAAGCCCCCATTCAGCAGGGTGCCGGCTATGGCGAGTTGAAGCTGGTGCTGGGAGACGAGGTGGTCGCGACCCGCCCCCTGGTGGCGCTGGAGGCCGTGGAAGAGGGGGGGCTGGTCCGCCAGTTGATGGACGGGGCCTGGCTTTGGATTCGCTATTGAGCGGACAGGCACACGGGAGCCACGATGTCTGATAGCAAGATCATCTATCTCAACGGCGAGTTTCTGCCGGAGGATATGGCGAAGGTGTCGGTGCTCGACCGGGGCTTTCTGTTCGGGGACGGCGTGTACGAGGTGATCCCCGTCTTCGGCGGACGCCTGCTGCGTCTGGGGGAGCATCTGGATCGCCTGGCCCGCAGCCTGGCGGAGATCCGTATTCCCGATCCGCTGTCCCGGCAGGGCTGGGCGGCCCTCCTTGAGGAGTTGCTGGCCCGTAACCCGGGTGGCGATCGCAGCATCTACGTGCAGGTGACCCGGGGCGTGGCGCCCCGGGACCACGCCTTTCCGGAAGCCATCACGCCTACGGTGATGGCCATGGTCAACCCCATCCGGCCGCCCGACGAGCAGGTGCTGGCCCAAGGCGTGGCCGCCGTGGTGATCCCCGACCACCGCTGGTCCCGTTGTGACATCAAGGCCATCACCCTGCTGGCGAATGTGCTGGCCCGGCAGGAGGCCGTGGACAGCGGTGCCACGGAGGCCATCCTGGTGCGCAACGGCCTGGCCACGGAAGGTGCAGCCAGTAACCTGTTCCTGGTGGCGGATGGGGTGATCGTCACGCCGCCCAAGGATCATTCCCTGCTGGGTGGGATCACCCGGGATCTGGTGGTGGAGCTGGCCGAGGCCAACGACCTGCCGGTGATGGAAACGCGCATCCCCGGGGACAGTCTCCACGGGGCCCAGGAGATCTGGCTCACCAGTTCCACCCGCGAGATCCTGCCGGTCACGCGCCTGGATGGCCGGGCAGTGGGGGAGGGGACGCCTGGCCCCGTGTGGCAGCGCATTCATGCACTTTATCAGGACTACAAGGCCAGTCTGCGCCAGGAGGCCCCATGAGCGATCACAGTGAGACTCCCCTGCTGGATGACGCCTTCCCCTGCCAATTCCCCGTGAAGGTGATGGGGGCCTCGGTGCCCGAGTTTCATGAGCGGGTGGAGGCCATCGTGCGCCGCCATGTGCCTGAGGTGTCCAGCCAGGCCTTCTCTTCCCGCCCGTCCCGCAATGGCCGGTATGTGGCCATTACCGTGGTGGTACAGGCCCAGAGCCGCCAACACATGGATGCCCTCTACCAGGACCTGACCGCCTGCGAACTGGTGACCATGGCTCTGTGAAGTCTTCCATCCGCGTGCATCGCCTGGGTCGGCGCGAGTACGAGCCTGTGTGGCGAGCCATGCAGGACTTCACCGCCGGGCGCGACGAGGATACTGCAGACGAGATCTGGCAGGTGGAGCATCCGCCGGTGTTCACCCTGGGCATGAATGGCAAGCCGGAGCATGTGCTGGATGCCGGCGATATCCCGGTGATCCCGGTGGACCGGGGTGGGCAGGTGACCTATCACGGCCCCGGTCAGGTGGTCATCTATCTGCTGCTGGATGTGCGTCGTCAGGGCACGGGGGTACGTGCCCTGGTAACGGCCCTGGAGCGCACCGTGATCGATTATCTGGAGGGGCTGGGTATCCAGGCCCAGGCCCGTGCGGATGCCCCCGGGGTGTATGTGGGGGGTGCCAAGGTGGCCGCCCTGGGGCTGCGGGTGCGTCGCGGAGGCAGCTACCATGGGCTGGCCTTCAACGTGAACCCGGATCTGAGCGCCTTCGCGCGCATCAATCCCTGTGGCCACCAGGGGCTGGCGACCACGTCTCTGGAGCAGTTGGGGGTGGAGGTGAGTTGGGGGGAGGCTGCGGAGGGGCTAACGCGTTGCCTGGTGGAGAGGCTGGGGCGCCAGGTTGAGTGGGTGGGGTGATGGAACGGAACGAAGCCGTCCTGCTACAGGTATTCCCGCCAGTGTCGGGGCCGATGATCCCGGCAGCCGTGGGCCTGTTGCCGGTACTGGTTCACGAACACCCGCTGGGCCACGCCACTGATGCTTTCGTCCTTGACCAGGCCCAGGTTGTCGCGGACGGTATCCTCACCGTAGTTGTACAGGGCGCGGCGTAGTTTCGACAGCAGGCTGTTATCCATGTGGAAGCCCACCTCGGTGAGGGCCTGCTCCAGTTCCGCATAGGTGATCTCGCGGATGTCATAGGTGACCTGGAGTTTCTTGTCGCCATCGCGGTGTACCTCGCGGATGGCGGGCACCTCGTCCCGCAACATCAGCCAGGCGGCCTCCAACTGGTCCTGTTCTTTCTGCGGGCCCCGGAACACCAGTTCCCGATGGCGAATGTATGCGTCGTCTGCGGATTCCATGGGGCCAATGCTAGCGGCCTGCCCGGAATATGCAAGACAAAAAATGCAGGCTTCCCAATCCGGGGGTTCAGTCCCGGCAACCCAGGGTCACCCGGTCCCGCCCGGCCAGATCCTTGAGTGTGCCCACCTGTGACAAACCCGCTGCCTGGAACAGCGCCCGGACAGCCGCCCCCTGATCCGCCCCATGCTCCACCAGCAGCCAGCCGCCGGCCCGAAGATGATGCGGCGCGCCGGCCACAATATGGCGCAGGTCATCCAGGCCGTCGGCGCCGGACACCAGGGCCTCCCGGGGTTCGTGATCCAGTTGCGCCAGATGCGGGTCGGCGTCGGCCACATAGGGGGGGTTGCTGACGATCATGTCAAAGCGTGTGTCCCCCAGCGGGGCATACCAGCTTCCGCTGACCCATTGGACGCGAGTGTCCAGGCCCAGGTGGCGGGCGTTGTCAGCGGCCATCCCCAGGGCGAGGCTGGAGCGGTCCGTGGCGGTGATGCGTGCCTTCGGACGTTCCGTGGCCAGGGCCAGGGCGATGGCGCCGGAGCCCGTGCCCAGGTCGATAATGGACGCGTTGCTGTCCTCGTCCAGGTGGGACAGGGCTGCCTCCACCAGGACCTCGGTGTCCGGGCGCGGGATCAGTACCTGGGGGCCCACCTTCAGATCCAGCGACCAGAACTCTCGACGCCCCAGCAGATAGGCTGCGGGTTCCCCGGCAGATCGGCGCAGCGCCCACTGGCGCACCTGCTCGATGACGTCTTCTGGAGCAGGGTCCTCCCCATGAGCATAGAGCCAGGCACGATCGCGACCCAACGCCTGGGCCACCAGCAACTGGGCCTCAAGGCGGGGGGCATCCACCGCTTGCAGGCCCTGGCAGGTTTCGGTGATCAGCTGGGCAACGGTCAGGGTCATCTCAGGTGGCACCTTTGCGTTGGGGAGGGCAGGTGAGGGGCCCATTGTGAGAGCCTATCGTGGGCGCTTGCTGAGGTCTTGCCTCAGTCACCCAGGGCGGCGAGCTGTTCGGCCTGGTGTTCATTGACCAGCGGGTCGATCACCGGGTCCAGGTCGCCCGTCATGATGTTTTCCAGCTTGTAGAGGGTGAGGTTGATCCGGTGGTCGGTCACCCGGCCCTGGGGGAAGTTGTAGGTGCGGATGCGCTCGGAGCGATCGCCGCTGCCCACCAGGGATTTGCGGGTGGCGGACTGTTCCGAGTGGCGCCGGGTCTCTTCCATTTCCAGGAGCCGGGCGGCCAGGTAACTCATGGCCTTGGCCCGGTTCTTGTGCTGGGAGCGTTCTTCCTGGCATTCCACCACCAGACCCGAGGGGAGGTGGGTGAGACGCACGGCAGAGTCGGTGCGGTTCACGTGCTGCCCGCCGGCGCCGCTGGCCCGGTAGGTGTCCACCCGCAGATCGGCGGGATTGATCTCGGGGATTTCCATCTCGTCGGGTTCGGGCATGACCACCACGGTGGCCGCCGAGGTATGGATGCGGCCCTGGGATTCGGTCTCGGGTACCCGTTGCACCCGATGCGCACCGGATTCGAACTTGAGGCGTGCATACACGCCCCGCCCCGTCACCCGGGCGATGATCTCCTTGAAACCGCCATGCTCACCCTCGCTTTCCGAGAGGATTTCCATCTGCCAGCCGCAGGTCTCGGCGTAGCGGGAATACATGCGGAACAGGTCCCCGGCAAAGATGGCGGCCTCGTCTCCGCCGGTGCCGGCGCGGATTTCCAGAAAGGTGTTGCTGTCGTCGTGGGGGTCGCGGGGGATCAGGTGGCGCTGAAGGTTCTGCTCCAGATCCGCCAGGCGGATCTGGGTGGCGTCCACCTCATCCTGGGCCATGGCGCGCAGATCCGGATCCGGGTCGCGGGCCATCTCGCGGGCGGCCTCCAGGTCGTCACGGGCCTGGGCATACTCGTTCCAGGCCGCTACCACCGGTTCCAGCTGGCTGTATTCCACGGAATACTGGCGAAACCGATCCTGGTCGCCGATCACGTCCGGGTCGGAGAGCAGGCCGCCCAGTTCTTCAAATCGCTCGGCAATGTCTTCCAGCTTGCGGCGAATGGAGTCTTTCACGAACTGATCTTGTTACCGCTGGTGTCGGTTTCAGGCAGCTTGAACAGGGCATGGGCCGCGTCGATGAGTTCCAGTTTGCCGTCCCGGGCTGCCTGGTTCATGCTGTCGCAAGGCTCATGCAGGAACTTGTTGGTGAGGGTGTGGGCGAGAAAGCCCAGGGCCTCCTCCGGGGACTTTCCGGCGGCCACCATCTGCAGGGACTTGTCCAGCACCTCCAGCTGCATGCTGTGGGCCTTGTCGCGGAAGGCGCAGATGGTGCTCACCGCGTCCTGGGCCCGCAGCCAGCCCATGAAGGTATCCACCTGGGATTCGATGATCTCCTCAGCCTGGCGCGCTGCCTCGCGGCGGGACTGCAGGTTCTCCTGGATGACCTCTTCCAGGTCGTCCACCGTGTAGAGATACACGTCGTCCAGCTTGCCCACCTCCGGTTCGATGTCCCGGGGTACGGCGATGTCCACCATGAACATGGGTCGATGCTTGCGCACCTTCAGGGCCCGCTCCACGGCGCCCTTGCCCAGGATGGGCAGTGGGCTGGCGGTGGAAGAGATCAGGATATCGGCTTCTGCCAGGCGATTGGGGATCTCCTGCAGGGTGATCACCTCGGCATTGAACTGATCTGCCAGGGGCTTGGCGCGTTCCACCGTGCGGTTGGCGACGATGATGCGCCCGATCTCGTTGGTGCTCAGGTGGCGGGCGGCCAGTTCAACGGTTTCGCCGGCGCCGATCATCAGCGCCGTCAGGGGCTTCATGTCACCCCAGATCTGCTTGGCCAGGGAAACCGCCGCAAAGGCCACGGAGACCGGGCTGGAACCGATGGCGGTGGAGGTGCGCACATTCTTCGCCACGGAGAAGGCGTGCTGGAACAGGCGACCCAGTTGACGGCCCAGGGTGCCGGAGCTGTTGGCGTTCTGGTAGGCCCCCTTGAGCTGACCCAGGATCTGGGGTTCGCCCAGCACCAGGGAGTCCAGTCCGCAGGCCACGCGCAGCAGGTGACGCACGGCGTCATCATCGTGGTGGCGGTAGATATAGGGCTGGATCTCGCTGGGTTTGAGGCGGTGAAATTCCCCCAGCCAGTGCAGTACCCGGTCGGTGGGCTGGTGGGCTTCGGAGCGGAAGTAGATTTCCGTGCGATTGCAGGTGGACAGTATGGCTGCCTCTTCCACCGGCGTGGATTGGGTCAGCCCGCTAAGGGCCTCCTCCATGCGATCCGGTGAGAAGACGACCCGTTCGCGAATCCCGACGGGGGCGGATTTGTGATTGACTCCGAGAGTAAAAAGCATCGCACGTGAGGACCTGGTGAATAGCGTATTTTGCGCCAGCATTGAAGTCATGACAAGTTTACCCCAGTTTCAACCCTTTGAGTCCGCACGGAAAACTCCTGATCCTATGGGTGTCGGCCAAGAGCCCGGGAACTTATCGGTCGCGTTATGGTGCCAAAGGGATACGAGGCGACGCATTCCGTGAGGCTGTTTCCTCAATCTGACACGCAGGGTGCCCGGGCGCTGTCCAGTTGAGTTTACACTGTCCGGGGCCTTTGGCGCGCCCCCCTTGTGGGTATTCGTGCCGACGGGTTGCAACAAGCGATCCGGTCTGGTGTCCTGCTCATTTCGACCTATTGGGTTACTGTCCCCTGATGAAGCCTTTCGCCACGTCTTTTGCATCGTTTCCCGCTCGCGCCGCCGTCGGTCTGGCCGGCATCGTTCTTGCGGCCAGCCTGCTTACCGCCTGTGCCGGCCTGACCCAGGGGGGCGGCGGGCACGATCCGGAAGTGTATCCCAATCTCGATCTGCGGATGGGGACGCCGGAGGACAATGGTCAGGCGGATCTCTTATATGAACTGCTGGTGGGGGAGATTGCCGGTCATATGGGCGAACTGCAAGTCTCCCTTGATCATTACTTGCGCGCGGCCAAACGAAGTGACGATCCGGGCGTGGCCGAGCGGGCCACCCGGATCGCCCTCTTCTCCGGTGACCGGGAGAAGGCCCTGCCGGCGGCCCAGCGCTGGGTGGCATTGGACGGCGACAGCCTGGAGGCCCGTCAGGTGCTGGCCGCCATGCTGGTCAATGACGATCAGCCGGATGCTGCCGTGCCTCACCTGGAACGGGTGCTTGAGCGCATGGAAGCCGTGGAGGGGGACGGCCTGGGGCTGTTGGTGAATATTCTTTCCCGGGCACAGCATGGTGCGGCGGCGGTGAAGGCCATGGAGCAGGTGGCCGCCAAGCGCCCCGATGATGCCAGCGTGCAATTGGCCCTGGGTAGCCTGGCACTGCAGCAGGATCAGCCCCATGCGGCGGTGGCCGCCACCGAGAGGGCGCTGCGCATCGACCCGGACCTGCGCGAGGCCAGCGTGCTCAGGGCACGGGCAATCCAGCGCACCGGTGATCGTGAGGCTTCCCTGCAGGCCATGGAGGACCTGGTGGAGCGCTACCCCGACGATCTGGATCTGCGGGTCAATTACGGTCGGCTGCTGCTGCAGGAAGAGCGCTTTGCGGATGCCCGGACCCAGTTCGAGGCGGTGGTGGCCGAGCGCGGCGATGACGCCGACATGCTCTATACCCTTGGGCTGATCAATATCGAGATGGAGCAGTACAGCGAGGCCGAACGCTATCTGGAGCAGTTGCTCAAGATCGGTCAGCGCGCCGGTGAGGCGCGCTACTACCTGGGTCGCATTGCCGAGCTCACGGGGGATGCCCAGCGTGCCGTGGACTTTTACGAGGAGGTGGATCGGGGGGAATACCGCCAGGAGTCCATGATTCGTGCCGCCCGTCTTCGGGGTGAAATGGGGCAGGTCAACGAGGCTCGGGAGGCTCTCACCCGCTTGCGCGAGACCAGCGACAACCCGCGTTTGCAGGTGGAAACCTATCTTTCGGAGGCCCAGCTACTGCGTGAGACCCGGGACTATCGGGCGGGCATGGAGCTTCTGGATAAGGCTCTGGAGTCACATCCTGACCACCTGGAGTTGCTGTATGCGCGGGCCCTGATGGCCGAGCGCCTGGATCGGATCGACCAACTCGAGGAAGACCTGAATCGCATCCTGGAGCAGGATCCCGACAACCCCGCGGCCCTCAATGCGCTGGGATATACCCTGGCTGATCGCACCGATCGCTTCGAGGAGGCCTACGATTACATCAGTCGGGCCTATGAGCAGCGCCCCGACGATGCCGCCATCATCGACAGCATGGGATGGGTGCTGTACCGCCTGGGTCGCCTGGACGAGGCGGAAAGCCACCTGCGCCGCGCCTACGGCAAGATGGAGGATGGCGAGATCGCCAGCAACCTGGCCCAGGTGCTCTGGGAGCGGGGTGAGCGCGAGGAGGCCCTGGATATCCTTGAGGCTGCCCTGGAGCGGGATCCCGATCACGAACGCCTGTTGCGCCTCAAGGAAAGACTGAACCCATGATGCGACTCATCACGATATGCCTGGCGGCAGCCCTGCTCGCCGCCTGTGCCGTGCGTCCGCCCGAGCCGGTTGAGGATGTTGAGCGCACCTGGCAGCAGCGGCTGGAGGTCCTGTCGGCGCGGGATGACTGGGTGCTTGCGGGGCGCGTGGCCGTGGCCGTGGATGAGGAGCGCTGGAATGCCAATCTGCGCTGGCGGCAGGATGGTGAGGCCTACGATATCCAGATCTACGGGCCCTTCGGCCGTCATGCCGCCCGCCTGCGTGGCGATGCCTCCGGCGTAACCCTCACCGACAGTGAAGGGCGTGACCACCATGCCCGGGACGCCGATCAACTGGTGTACGATACCCTCGGCTGGCGGCTGCCGGTGAACGGTCTGCGCTACTGGGTGCTGGGGATTCCTGCTCCCGGGGGCTCCCTGGAGGCCTATGCGCTGGACCCGGCCGGCCGCCCCGAGCAGCTGGCGCAATCGGGATGGACCGTGCGCTACCAGCGCTACAGCGACGAGGCCCGCCCGCCGCTGCCCGATCGCATGACCCTGGAATTCGACGACATACGCGTCCGTGTACTGATGGATGACTGGCAGATGAACCCATGAACCTGGATGCCTGGAAGGGTTGGCCCGCGCCAGCCAAGCTCAATCTGTTCCTGCATATCACCGGTCGCCGCCCGGATGGCTATCATGAGCTGCAGACGGTGTTTCAGTTCCTCTCCCACGGAGATGTGCTGGATTTCGAACCGCTCGATGGAGATCAGATACGTCCCGCCCATGTGCTGGAGGATGTGGCGCCGGAGGATGACCTGACGGTGCGGGCGGCCCGCTGCCTGAAGCGGGCCACCGGGTATGGCGACGGGGCACTGATCCGGGTGCGCAAGGTCCTGCCCATGGGCGGCGGGCTGGGGGGTGGCAGCTCCGATGCCGCCACCACCCTGGTGGCGCTCAATCATCTCTGGGGCACTGGACTGACCCTCGGGGAATTGGCGGAGCTGGGCCTGGGTCTGGGGGCTGATGTGCCCATCTTTGTCCACGGGCGGGCGGCCTGGGCGGAGGGGGTGGGGGAGCGCTTCGAGCCCGTTGCCCCCTCCGAACCCTGGTATCTGGTGATCCACCCCGGGGTGCATGTGTCCACCGGCGCCGTCTTTGGCGATCCTGGATTGACACGAAACTGCGAACCCATCAAAATAGCCGACTTTACTGCGGGACGGGCTGCGAACGTGTGTGAGCCCATCGTGTGCAAGCACTATCCGGCCGTGGCCGAAGCCCTTGGCTGGCTGGAGCGCCAGGGTGTTCAGGCACGCATGACGGGAACCGGTAGTTGTGTCTTTGCCGCCTTTGCGGGAGAAGATGCTGCTCGGGAGGCTCACAGCCGGTTGCCAACAGCCTGGCAGGGCTTTGTGGCCCAGGGCCAAAACCGCTCCGCATTGCAGGACCGCATGGATCGCGCATGAGTTCCAACTCTCGCTGAAAGTTTTCTTGGGCCGTCGCCAAGTGGTAAGGCACCGGGTTTTGATCCCGGCATTCGCAGGTTCGAATCCTGCCGGCCCAGCCAACCATCGTCGAGTCCCCTGCGCCCTCCCGGTGCAGGGGATTTGGTGTTTTTAGGGTTCCCTAAAATTATGCTCCCTAGATCCACAGTGGTCGAAAAAACCAAAATGATGATCTTCGCCGGGAATGCCACTCCCAACCTGGCGCAAAGTGTGGTCAACCATCTCAATCTGCCTCTGGGCAAGGCAGTCGTCGGTCGTTTCAGCGATGGCGAGGTGCAGGTGGAATTGCTGGAGAATGTTCGTGGGAGGGATGTCTTCATCATCCAGTCCACCGGTTCCCCCACCAACGACAACCTCATGGAACTGCTGATCATGGTGGACGCCTTGCGTCGCGCCTCGGCGGGTCGCATCACCACTGTCATCCCCTATTTTGGTTACTCCCGCCAGGACCGTCGTGTGCGCTCCGCCCGCGTGCCCATCTCCGCCAAGGTGGTGGCCAACATGCTCGAGGCGGTGGGAGCAGACCGGGTGCTTACCGTGGACGTGCACGCCGACCAGGTGCAGGGCTTCTTCAACGTGCCGGTGGATAACGTCTACGCCTCCCCCATCCTGCTGGGGCACATCTGGCGCCAGAAGATCCCCAACCTGCTCGTGGTCTCCCCGGATGTGGGTGGTGTGGTGCGCGCCCGTGCCCTGGCCAAGCGCCTGGACGACGCCGAGCTGGCCATCATCGACAAGCGCCGGCCCAAGGCCAATGAATCCCAGGTGATGCACATCATCGGCGATGTGCAGGACAAGACCTGCATCATCATCGACGACCTGGTGGATACCGCCGGGACCCTGTGCCAGGCCGCCAAGGCCCTGAAGGAGCACGGCGCCTCCAAGGTCATGGCCTATGCCACTCACCCGGTCCTGTCAGGCCCCGCCATCGAGAACATCACGAACTCGGAGCTGGATGAGCTGGTGGTGACGGACACCCTGCCGCTGCGCCCGGAAGCCCAGGCCTGTGATCGTATCAAGCAGCTCAGTGTGGCTGGCATGCTGGCCGAGACCATCCGTCGCATCAACCGCGAGGAGTCGGTCAGCTCGCTGTTCGTGGACTGACGGTAGGGAATGCATTTTGGCCGGGAGGTTCCTCTCCCGGCCCCATCGCCCCTCCTGGTCGCGGGAGGGGTTTCTTTTGTAAGTCGGAGAGCAAGACATGAGTGTCAATTTTGAACTGCAAGCAGAGTCGCGTACGGAGCGGGGCAAGGGTGCGAGCCGCCGCCTGCGCCGGGCCGGCCGACTGCCCGCCATCATCTATGGCGCCGGCAAGGAACCCATGAGCATTACCCTGGATCACAGCGCGGTCTGGCTGAGCCAGGAATACGAGGCTTTTTATTCCCACATTCTCAACGTCACGATCGACGGCAAGCTGGAAAAGGCCATCGTGCGCGACCTGCAGCGCCACCCCTACAAGCCCTTCCTGGTGCATATGGACCTGCAGCGCGTGAGTGACAATGAGCCCGTGCGTGTGCACGTGCCCCTGCACTTCCTCAATGAAGAGACCTGTGTGGGTGTGAAGAAGGGTGGCGGCATGCTCAGCCACCAGTCCGTGGAAGTGGAAGTGGAGTGCCTGCCCCGTGATCTGCCCGAGTACATCGAGGTGGACGTGGGCGAAATGAACGTGGGCGATTCCGTGCACCTGTCCCAGCTGACCATGCCCCAGGGCGTGACCCTGACCGCCCTGGCTCAGGGCCCCGATCACGACCTGCCGGTGGTGAGCGTGCTCAAGACCCGCGGTGGCAGCGCCGCCGAGGACGAGGAGTCCGAAGGTGGCGAGGAAACCCCCGAGGCCTGATGGGCTCGCGGGGTTGGCTGAGATCTGGAATGGACGCGTACCGTGAGTGAGCAGGACACGATCCGCCTGATCGCGGGGCTGGGCAATCCCGGCCCCAAATATGACCGAACCCGGCATAACGCCGGGTTCTGGTTTGTGGACGCCCTGGCCCGGCGTCACGGTGGACAGTTCCGCTCCGAGAGTCGGTTTGCCGGTGATGTGGTCCGGGTGACGATCGATGGGCAGGATGTCTGGCTGCTCAAGCCCATGGCCTACATGAACCACAGCGGGCAGCCCATTCGCCTGTTGTCGGACTTTTACCGGATTCCCGTGGCTTCCATTCTGGTGGTCCACGATGAGATCGATCTGCCTCCGGGTGCCGCCCGGATCAAGCGCGGCGGTGGCCATGGTGGCCACAATGGGTTGCGTCATATCATGGCCCATCTGGGCAAGGACTTCCTGCGTCTCAGGCTGGGCGTGGGTCACCCCGGGCACCGGGATGACGTGGTACCTTTCGTCCTCAGCCGACCGGCCCCCGATGAGGATGTGGCCATCCAGGACAGCATCGAACGGGCCCTGGATCTCACCCCTCAGGTGGTCATCGGAGAGGTTCAAAAGGCCATGAATCAGCTCCATACCAGTCCTTAGCCTCACCTCCCAGACAAGAACTCAAGACCGGAGTCCGGACACCCCATGAGCCTCAAATGCGGTATCGTCGGCCTGCCCAATGTGGGCAAGTCCACCCTGTTCAATGCCCTCACCAAGGCCGGTATTCAGGCCGAGAACTATCCCTTCTGCACCATCGACCCCAACGTGGGCGTCGTGCCGGTCCCTGATCCACGTCTTGAGGTGCTGGCGGGTATCGTCAAGCCCGAGCGTGTGCTGCCAACCACCGTGGAGTTCGTGGATATCGCCGGGCTGGTGGCCGGTGCCTCCAAGGGGGAGGGCCTGGGCAACCAGTTTCTGGCCCATATTCGCGAAACCGACGCCATTGCCCACGTGGTGCGCTGCTTCGAGAACGATGATGTGGTGCACGTGGCGGGCCGCGTGGACCCGGTGTCCGATATCGAGGTGATCCACACCGAACTGGCCCTGGCAGACCTGGAGACGGTGGAAAAGGCCCTGACGCGGCTGGTGCGTAATGCCAAGTCCGGCAACAAGGAGGCTATCGCCCGCAAGACCGTGGCGGAAAAGGCCCAGGCCGTGCTGGCGGAAGGGCTTCCGGCGCGCACCGTGGAGCTCACCGACGAGGAGCGTCCGCTGCTCAGGGAGTTGCAGCTGATCACGGCCAAACCGGCCATGTTCATCGCCAATGTCAACGATGATGGCTTCATCGACAATCCGCTGCTGGAGCGTGTGCGCGAACTCGCCGAGGCGGAGCAGGCCCAGGTGATCCCGGTCTGTGCCGCCATCGAGGCGGAGATCGCCCAGCTGGAAGAAGACGAGAAGGCGGAATTCCTGTCCGAGATGGGCCTGGAGGAGCCGGGCCTGGATCGGGTGATCCGTGGCGCCTACGATCTTCTGGGGCTGCAGACCTTCTTCACTGCGGGTGTGAAAGAGGTGCGTGCCTGGACCGTCAAGCGCGGCGCCACTGCCCCCCGCGCAGCCGGGGCCATCCACACGGATTTCGAGAAGGGTTTCATTCGCGCCGAAGTGATCGCCTACGACGACTATGTGGCCTGCAAGGGTGAGCAGGGCGCCAAGGATGCCGGTAAGTGGCGCCTGGAAGGCAAGGAATACGTCATGAAGGAAGGCGACGTGGTGCACTTCCGCTTCAATGTGTAGGCCTTGACAATCCGGGCTAAAACCACGAGAATCCTGCGCTTCCCAAGGCTACGTAGCTCAGCTGGTTAGAGCATCGCACTCATAATGCGGGGGTCGGTGGTTCGAATCCACCCGTAGCCACCAATCACGTTTCCAGTAACACCCCGAAAAACCTTGAAGCCCGCGATAGAGCGGGCTTCTTGCGTTGTGCGCAGGTCAAACCGGCCGGGTCAGAGGGCTCCGCCGCAACTGGAGCCCTGGCCGGCCGTGCAGCCGTAGCAGTGGACAGCGACGTTAATCGGCGCGCCACTCAGATCCCGATGGATCAACTCCCGCAGATGCGTCCGCTGATGTGTGCCGGCCCCCAGGGGCAGGCGCAGCATCTGGTTGAAATCACAATCGTACACATAGCCCTGCCAGTCCACGCTCAGCAGGCTGCGGCACATGACGCTTGCCAGATTTTCGTCCCGGTAGGCATCCTTGAGCAGGGTCATGTAGGCCTCGTACTCACGGTTTTTGTGCAGCTGCTTGGCAAAGCGGTGAATGGGCATGTTGGTGATGGCGAACAGCCCATTGAAGACGATGCCGTATTCCCGGGCCAGGTGGTCCTTGTAGTCGGCCTCCAGCTGGGCCTGCGGGGGTGGCAGATGGGGTCCGAGCGGGTTATAGACCAGGTTGAGCACCAGATCGCTGCCGGGCTGTCCGTAGCCCACCGCGTTCAGTTGCCGGAGGCCGGCCAGGCTCTGCGCGAAGACCCCCTCGCCGCGCTGGGTGTCCACATTGTCCTGGGTGTAGCAGGGCAGGGAGGCCACCACCTCGACCCGGTGAGCCGCCAGAAATGCCGCCAGATCCGCCTGGCCTGGCTGCTCCAGCACCGTGAGATTGCAACGATCCATCACATGCACCCCCATGCCTCGTGCCTGCTCCACCAGGTAGTGAAACTGGGGGTTCAGTTCTGGTGCCCCGCCGGTGAGATCAAGGGTGTGGATGCCGGTCGCGCGAAGGTAATCGAGCACCAGATCGGCGGTGGCGCGATCCATCTTCTCCCGACGGTTGGGCCCGGCATTCACGTGGCAATGAAAGCAGGTCAGGTTGCAGACATAGCCCACGTTCACCTGCAGGGTTTCCAGTTGGCCACGCTTGATGGCCGGGAAGGTGGTTGATTGCGGCTGTGGCAGGATGGCGCTCATCAGTTTGCGCGAGAAACCCCGTCCAGGTCGGGGAGGGATAGCGCATCGTGCGTAGCACGATCACGCGGCCCTGCTCGCGTCCTCCTGTAGTGGTTTGGGTTGGAAGGTATAGCCATAGCCATCGGCTCGTTGCAGCAGACGGCAGTGGCGGTGTGAAATGCCCTGGACGACGCCTTGGGCGGTCTGGATGTTGAAGCTGCCGGTGGCGCGGATGGCCACGCGGCCCTGATACGTGCCTGCTTTCTTGCCGCTCGGCACCTGGGCCTGGACCAGATCTCCGGTCTGAAAGCCCTTCACCTGTTTTTGACGCATCAGGTAGCCACGGGGGAAGCCAAAGCGGTTGAGCCGCGTGCGCTGATAACTCCCCCGGCCCGTGGCCCGCGTCGTCAGCGTCGGCACGTTCCAGCCCGTGACCGCTGCGACCTGACCGACGCAAGCCGCATCCAGCGCATGGGTCTTGGGTAGGCCCAACCGCTGGTGGTTGTATTTGGTGCGACCGCCGCTGCCAGTGATCACGGGCAGGCCCATGGCCTTGAGCCCTTGAAACAGCGCCCAGCGCGTGGCATTGACCGCTGCCGCGTCCTTGAGCGGCGCACGGGCCTGGTCCTTGATCCGTTGCAGGCGTTTGGGATCGTCAGCCAGAAAGGCTTCCACGGGCTGATTCCCCTTGGCCTGATTGCAGTCGTGGCAGGCCAGGGTCAGGTTGCTGACCCGATCCGATCCGCCCCGGCTCCGGGGATTGATGTGATCCACCTCCAGAGGCAAGTCCCTGGCCCCGCAGTAGGCGCAGCGCCGTTGCCACTTCTCCAGCAGGTATTCGCGCACCTCGTAACCGTGCAATGTCCCCTGCTGGTACTCCACGCCGCTGATCTCGGGGGCTTCCATCGCCTGTGTATCGAATCGAACCAACTCCTGGTCGATGGCTGTGACCGGGGCCAGTCGGCGCAACCGCGCCACCCAGGCCAGTGTGGTATCCACCCGGTGTTGAAGGCTCGGTGCCAACCAGCCCCGAGGCCGGGTGCGATTGTCGAACCGGGGTGCCCGGTGACGCAACTGCCCCCGACGACGACGAAAGGCGCGGCGCTGGGTCAATGCGTCCTTGATGTATTGTCCGCGATGTTCCACCTCCATCAGCATCAACACCTGCTGCTGCTCCGGGTCGGAATCATCCTCGCGGATCACCGTCACCCCGGTGGTCTTGCTGCCGGGATCGATCTTGATTCGTACCGGCTGCAAGGTGGATGCCTCCGCCGTGCGATCCTTCAGCCGGATCGTGAACGGACGCATCTTGTGGACCACGGCCCGACCCCGTTCCAGCAGTAGCCGTGCGCGTTTCTCCGAACACGGCATCAGGGGCTTTTTACGCCTGTCCAGTACCAAAACCGCCATTTCAACGCTCTCCAAAAACAGAACCCTTACGGGTCTGGTGACAGGGCCTTGCGGCCCGCTCCCCTCGGGAATGTCTGCAACCGGCTCCCGCTTGCGCGGCGACCGGAACCTTCGGCGTTTTACCTTTCGCCAGCATGATCCCGGCCTTCCAGAGCGGCAGACTGAGGCAGCATCCGCCGGTGGGTCTAGACGACCTGTTGCAAACGTAGCGGGCTTTCACCGCTCTCCCTGGTCAAGCCAGCCTGCTTTCACAAGCTCCCGCCTTCAGGCGGGGGTAGTTGACGGGGATATCCGACCTCATCCCGGGCGGTGGTAGCGCTGGGCCAGGACATGCGCCGGAGCGCCCCGCCAGTAAGCCCAGCGCAGTTGCCACATGAGCAGGATGGTCCGCCATACCCCGTTGTGCTCCCAGCGCCGCCCCGAGGTGTCCACCCGTGCCCGCAGGCAGCGGGGGGGCGAGAGCCGCCCCAGCCGGCGGCTGATCTCGATGTCCTCCATCAAGGGCTGTTTCGGAAAGCCGCCCACCGCGTCGAAAAACTCACGCCGCATGAACAGGGCCTGATCGCCGGTGGCGATACCGGTGAGCCGCGAGCGCTGGTTCATCAGCGTGGCCACCAGGGGGAGCAGCACCCGGCTGCGCCCGCGAATACTCACGTCAAAACGTCCCCAGCCGGACCTACCCATCAGGGCGTCACGTACCCGGTCATCGGCAGCCCTGGGCAAATGGGTATCGGCATGGAGGAACAGCAGTAGCGGTTGTTGCGTGGCCGCCGCGCCGGCATTCATCTGGCAGGCCCGCCCGGGGGGCGAGGTGATGAGCGGCAGCCCATGCGTGGCGGCCACCGCCACGGTGTCATCCTGGCTGCCGCCATCCACCAGGAGGATGTGGGTGTCCTGTGCCAGGGAGGCGCGAAGGTTTCGGGCCAGGTCCGGCAGATTGGCTGCCTCGTTCAGGACCGGCACGACCACGACCAGCGCAGGCCGGTTCACGATGGATCCTCCCGTCGAATGACCGTTTCCTGCGCCATCACCCACTCTGCCATGATCGCCCCCGCCTCGGTGCAGCCTGATGAACCGGCTCACGGTTGTATTAGATGCACGATCAGATCATCGGTTTCGGTGTTCGTGCCCGCTTCTCAGTATTGATCATCCAGGAGCTCGTGGGTATCCGTAATACCCAAAGAGAGCCTGAGGGCGACGGTGCTGCCAAGAGGGGTTCGAGCAGTTCACTTGAAACCTACTCATAACTTATCTATGCTTTCCAATATGAAAAGATTGGTAAGCATCGGCGAGGCCGCCAAGGCGCTGGGCGTGTCCATTACGACCCTGCGCCGCTGGGAAGCATCGGGGAGGTTGGTGCCTGAGCACACGGCGGGCGGCCATCGCCGTTACGACCTGGCGAAACTCCGGCCCGAGATGTTCCGGGCCGAGGAAGATGCAGGGCGGCGCACCGTGGCCTATGCTCGCGTGTCCAGCCATGATCAGAAGGAGGATCTGGAGCGGCAGAAACAGGTGCTGGAACTTTACTGCGCTCAGCAGGGATGGACATTCGAGTTGATTTCCGACCTTGGTTCAGGGATGAACTATCACAAGAAAGGTTTGAAGCGACTGCTTGATGCCATCATCGATGGGGAAGTCGGGCGACTGGTGATCACCCACAAGGATCGGCTTTTGCGCTTCGGGGCCGAGTTGGTCTTTGCCCTCTGCGAAGCCAGGGAGGTCGAGGTGGTGATTCTCAACCAGGGTGAAGATACGACCTTTGAGGAAGACCTGGCGAAAGATGTGCTGGAGATCATCACCGTGTTCAGCGCCCGACTCTACGGCAGCCGCTCGCGCAAGAACCAGAAGCTGCTGGACGGCGTGAAGAAGGCCGTGGAGGACGCGACATGATCCGTGCCCACAGGATTGCGCTTGCGCCCAACAACAGGCAGGCGACCTATTTTGCCCGCGCGGCAGGCACGGCACGTTTTGCCTACAACTGGGCGTTGGCCGAATGGCAGTGCCAGTACGCGGCCTGGAAGCAGGACAGCAGTCTGCCCAAACCCTCGCAGGCGGCGCTTCGTCGCCAGTTGAACGCTGTCAAGCGCGAGCAGTTTCCATGGATGCTGGAGGTCACCAAAACGGCACCGCAGATGGCAATCATCCAGTTGGGCGAAGCGTTCAGGAATTTCTTCGCCGGCCGCGCCAGGTACCCGAGGTTTCGCAAGAAGGGCGTTCATGACCGATTCACCCTCACCAACGACCAGTTCCGCGTCGAAGGCTCCCGCATCCGCATCCCCAACCTTGGCTGGGTGCGGATGCGGGAGTCGTTGCGCTTTACCGGCAAAATCATGTCCGCGACGATCTCCCGCGTCGCCGACCGCTGGTTTGTCAGCATCACCGTAGACACCGAAGACCCACCCAGGCGACCGGCTGAAAACCAAGGCTCGGTCGGGGTGGATCTGGGGGTCTTGGCACTGGCCACGCTCTCGACGGGAGACACCATGACGGGCCCCAAGGCGCATACCGCCGTGCTCAAGCGACTCCGTCGGCTATCACGCAGCCTGTCGCGCAAGCAAAAAGGCTCCAGCAACCGGAACAAGGCCAAGGCGAAACTGGCACGGCTGCATGCCCGCATTGCCAACATTCGCCAAGATGCCTTGCACAAACTCACGTCGGATCTGACACGGCGGTTTCATACCATCGGCATCGAGGATCTGAACGTGCGCGGCATGATGGCGAACCGGCATCTGGCCCGCTCCATTGCCGACATGAGCTTTCATGAGTTCCGGCGGCAACTGGCGTACAAGGCAGATCAGCGGTGTGGGCAGGTGGTGGTGGCCGATCGCTGGTTCCCTAGCAGCAAAATGTGTTCGGTTTGTGGAGCGGTGCAGAGGGCAATGCCACTATCCACGCGGCAGTGGATTTGCCCGGATTGTGGCGTACACCACAACCGGGATGTGAATGCGGCAAGAAATCTTGCCCATTACGCCGTGAGTTCCACGGTGTCAGCCTGTGGAGAGGAAGGCGCTGGCTCAGGTCGCAAGACCGGAGTGAAACCGGCCTCTGTGAAGCAGGAAATCAGCACTGAACCTGTTTAGATGCTTCTGAGCAGGTTTGGGTAGGTATGATAGAACGGTTAGAATCCGCCCCCCACGTGAGACAAAGGAGATGAATTCATGACCGAACCCGACCCGCCCATGGGCGCGCGCCCGAATCCGGGCCGCGTGTGCTGATGGAATCCACTCCTGTCCTGTTGATGGCTGTGGTGCTCGGCCTGTCCGCCGGGGTGGCGCCTGGTCCCTTGCTGGCCCTGGTGATCTCCGAGACCCTGCAGCACGGTCTGCGTGCCGGCATGAAGGTGGCGCTGGCCCCGCTGCTGACGGATCTGCCCATCATCCTGCTCACCTTGTTGATCCTGGCGCAGCTGGCTCATGTGGATCAGGTGCTGGGAGGGTTGTCGATTATCGGTGCCGGCGTGGTGGCCTGGCTGGGGTGGGAGTCGCTGCGATTTCGTCCGGCTGGCCCGGGCGACGGCGTGGTGCCTCGGGAGCGCTCGCTGCAAAAGGCTGTGCTGGCCAATATGCTCAGCCCGCATCCCTATCTGTTCTGGCTCAGTGTGGGTGGCCCCATCGTCATCCGCGCGTCCGAGTCCGGTCCTTGGGTTGCCGTGGGTTTTATTGCGGTCTTCTATGCGCTGCTCATCGGCGCCAAGGTGGGCATCGCCTTGATGACCGCCCGGGCCCGCCCCTGGCTGGCAGGGCGGGGCTATGTGATGACGGTGCGGGCGCTGGGGCTGGTGCTGTGGGCTCTGGCCGCCGTGCTGTTGTATGAAGGGTTGCGGACCCTGCTGGCCTGAGGTCAGGACGCTTCAGGAAGCCCGGCGCGGGTCAGCCCCATCGCCCCGCCGGAGTTACAGGCGTCCCGCCAGTATCAGCACCAGCAGTATCAGCACGACAACCCCAATGGCACCGCTGGGACCATAGCCCCAGCCCCTGGCGTGCGGCCAGGCGGGGATGACGCCAACAAGGATCAGTATCAGAACGATCAGGAGAATGGTTGTCAGGGTCATGGTTGAATACTCCAAGGGGTGATTGGAGTTCCATGTTGCGGCCCTTGAGGGCGATCTGTCTGTACGCCAGCGTACCCATTAGCCCTCGGATGGCGGGCCCTTCGTGGGTTTGACAAGGAGTCGATCGCATTCGCGCTTGACCACGGCATAGCATTCGCAACTGCGCGCTTCCAGGCCGGCACGGTCGAGGATCGTGATGTGGCCGCGATGGTATTCGATGAGGCCCGCCCGTTGCAGTTTGCCGGCAGCCTCCGTGACCCCTTCGCGCCTGACCCCAAGCATGTTGGCGATCAGCTCCTGGGTCATGACCAGGTGGTTGGATGGCAATCGGTCCAGGGACAGGAGCAGCCAGCGGCACAGCTGCTGATCCACCGTGTGGTGGCGGTTGCAGACCGCAGTCTGGGCCATCTGGGTGAGCAATGCCTGGGTATAGCGAAGCAACAGGTCATTCAATACCCCCCGGCGGCGTCCACCCACGCGATGAAAGGCCTCCTTGAGGCGCCGGCCACTGAGCCGGTAGGCCTGCCCGGCACTTTGCACCAGCGCCTGACTGGGGGTGGTTTCTCCTCCCATGAACAGCGCGACCCCCACCAGGCCGTCCTTGCCCACCACCGCGATTTCAGCCGAGGAGCCATCCTCCATCACGTAGAGGAGGGAGACGATGGCGTTGATGGGGAAGTAGACATGCTCCATCTGGACGCCGGGCTCATAGATCAACTGCCCCAGTTCGAGGGGGACGAGTTCGAGTCCAGGGAGCAGGTGCTGGTATTCCTGATCCGGCAGCATGGAAAGAAGCTGGTTGAGCCTGGGGTCCGGCACTTCCTGCATGTGGGAGGTTCCTTTTGCCGGTGATCTTGGTGTTTTTAGTTCCAGTGTAACTGCATCCCTGCAGGGATGAGTGTGAGCCATGTCCTGAATCAGCAACGCAGTATCTCCCGGCCTGCCGATGATTTTTCTGGCTCGCTGCTGACAACGGATGATGGTGTGAATCGCCCCTCATGTGGGCCCTTTTGCCTGGCTGGCCCGTTGTCATCGGCGTAGGATGGCGGACCATGGAGGTAAAATCGACGCCGGCAGGCCGGCTCAGGAGATACCCACTTGACCTCAACCGATGATTCGCCCGAGCCATCCTCGCAGGCCCGAACCTCGCAGGATGCTCCCGACAGCGCCCTGCAAGGAGCACCTCAATCCACCTCGCCCCTAGCACCTCCCATCGTTGGTGTCGGCGCCTCGGCCGGGGGGCTGGAGGCCCTGGAGGATCTGCTCAGGGGGTTGCCTGAACAGCCGGGATTTGCGGTGGTGGTGGTTCAGCATCTGGATCCCACGCGCAAGGGCATGCTCACCGAACTGCTGCAGCGCGTGACACCGCTGTCGGTGGTGCAGGTGGAAGATGGCATGACGGTGGTGCCCAATCAGGTCTACGTCATACCGCCGGGCAAGGATCTTTCGGTGCTCAAGGGCGTGCTGTACCTGCAGGAACCCACCGGTCGTCGTGGTACCCGGTTGCCCATCGATTTCTTCCTCCGCTCACTGGCGGCGGATCAGGGGGGGCACTGTGTGGGCGTTATCCTCTCGGGTACCGGCTCCGACGGTACGCTGGGCATGCGCGCCATCAAGGAGCAGGCAGGCATGACCTTGGCCCAGCCCCCCGATGAGGCCCAGTATGCCAGCATGCCCAGCAGCGTCATTGACGCCGGCCTGGCTGACATGGTGGTCCCCGTGCGCCTCATGGGTGAGCGGATCAGTGACTATCTGATCCGCAAGAAGCAGATCGGCACCCGGCGCATCAGCAATAAGGACATGGATCAGCGCCACGCCCTGGAAAAGATCGTGGTCTTGCTGCGAACCCGCACCAGTCACGACTTTGCCGATTACAAGACCAACACGCTCTATCGCCGCATCGAAAGGCGCATGAGCCTGCATCAACTGGACAAGCTCTCCCAGTATGTCCAGTTCCTGCGCGACAATCCCCAGGAACTGGACCTGCTGTTCAAGGAACTGCTCATCGGCGTGACCAGTTTCTTTCGTGACCCCATGGCCTGGGAGAGCCTGCAGGCCCAGGTACTCACCCCCCTGTGCCAGGCGCCCCCCTCCCAGGGGCGCGTCCTGAGGGCCTGGGTTGCCGGTTGCTCCACCGGCGAGGAGGCGTATTCGCTGGCCATTGCCTTCCGGGAGGTGCTGGAAGAATGCGCCCCGGGTGGACGCATCATGCTGCAGGTCTTTGCCACCGACCTCAACGAACACGCCATCGAACGGGCGCGTCAGGGCCTGTATCCGCCCAACATCGCCGCGGATGTGTCGCCCGAACGCCTGCAGCGCTTCTTTCAGGAAGAGGCGGGTGGCTACCGGGTCAATCGTGCCATCCGCGAGACGGTGATCTTTGCCACCCAGAACGTCATCATGGACCCGCCCTTCACCAAGCTGGACCTGTTGATCTGCCGTAACCTGCTCATTTACCTGAACACAACGGCCCAGCACAAGCTCATGTCGTTGTTCCACTACAGCCTGCTGCCCGACGGGGTCCTGTTCCTGGGTAATGCGGAAAGTGTGGGAGGTGACAGTGAGTTATTCACCCCACTGGATGCCCGTGCCCGCCTGTTCCACCGGGCCGAGGGCCGCATCAGCGTGCCGGATCTGGATTTTCGCTCTCGGCTGGCGGAACCGGAGGTGGAAACCCAGGCGCGCTGGGCCAGCGGAGCGCCTGCAGGCAGTCTGCAATCCCAGGCAGAGCAGGTGCTGCTCAGGGAATTTGCCCCGCCGGGGCTGCTGGTGAACGCGGACGGAGACATCCTCTACGTGTTCGGTCGTACCGGTGACTATCTGGAGCCGGCCAGCGGGCGGGCCAACTGGAACATTCATGTGATGGCCCGGGATGGGTTGCGTCAGGAACTGGCTGTGCTGTTGCCCCGGGCAGTCAGGGAACAACAGTCCATCAGCCAATCGAGCATCGGTGTTGGCAACGCGGATCGCCAGCAGTTCATCAACCTGACGGTCTCACCCATCCAGGACCCCGAGCCTCTGAAAGGCATGCTGATGATCGTTTTTCAGCCCGCGCCATCCCGGCCGAGCCTTCCGACCGAGTCGCTGGATCCCAAGGACCGCAAGGATAGCCGCATCCAGGAGATGGAGCAGGCACTGCAGCAGAGCCGCGAAGACCTGCGGGCGACCCGTGAGACCATGCAGGCCTCCCAGGAGGAACTTCGCTCGGCCAACGAGGAGCTCCAGTCCACCAATGAGGAGCTGACCACATCCAAGGAAGAGATGCAGTCACTCAACGAAGAGTTGCAGACCGTGAATGCTGAACTGCAATCCAAGGTGGAAGAACTCACCCTGGCCAACAGCGACATGAAAAACCTGCTCGACAGTACCGATATCGCTACACTCTTTCTGAGCAAGGACTTGCGCGTCCGCCGCTTCACCGCTGCGGCACAGCGCATCTTCAAGCTCATTGCCACCGATGTGGGGCGTCCTTTGAGCGATATTGTCACCGACCTGGACTATCCGGGGCTGCACGATGATGTGCAGGAGGTCTTGCGGAGCCTGTCCCATTTCATAGAGGAAATCCCCACCCGGGACGATCGCTGGTACCAGGTCAAGGTGATGCCTTATCGCAACCTGGACGATGTGATCGATGGCGTGGTGGTCACATTCACGGACATCACCAAGGCCAAGGCCCTGGAAAGCCGTTTACGCGGTATTCAATCTGCGCCGGAAGAATCCGGCGGGGAGCCAGACCATGACCCAGGGAGATGATCATGATGAGGTCCGCAGACTGAGAGAGCTGGCGGAGCGAAAGCTTCGGGAACAGGTCTCGGGCATGCCTGATCCGCCCACGGAGCCCCTGGCCCTGTTGCACGAGCTTCAGGTGCATCAGCTGGAACTGGAGATGCAGAACGAGGCCCTGCAAAAGGCCCGCATCGAGGCGGAGGCGGCGAGGGACCTGTTCGCACAGCTCTACGATCATGCGCCCATGGCCTATTTCAACCTGGATGCACAGGGGGAGGTGCGTCGCACCAACCTGGCGGGAGCCCGGCTGCTGGACATCACCCGGAGTGAGCTTGTGGGGCGGCACCTGGCGGTCTTCGTGAATGACGAGGACCGCCCCCGGCTGGCGGATTTGCTCCACAAGGTGTTTGCCGGTCAGGCATCGGGCGATGCTGAACTGGCCATCACCACCCATGCCGGCATCCCGCGCATCCTGCGGGTGGAGGCCTGTGCTGGTGAGGTGGGGCCGGATACCTGCCTGCTGGCGGCCATGGATATCACCGATCTGGTGGAGTCCCGCCAGGCGTTGATGGTTGCGGCCTCGGTCTACGAGACCCTGGACGAGGCGGTCATGATTGCCAATGCCAGGCAGCGTATCATGCGCGTCAATCCCGCCTTTACCCGCCTGACCGGATTCAGCGCCAATGAGGTACTGGATCAGAGTGTCGAACTGATCCGTGCCCACCGGGAACCCCCCGATTTCGAAGAACACATGCGCCGCAGCCTCCACACCACCGGTCACTGGCAGGGGGAGATCCTGCACCGGCGCCGATCGGGGGAGCATTACATGGCCTGGGTCTCCATGCACCTGCTGCGGGACGACAAGGGCCAGCCAACGCGCTACATCAGCGTGTTCCGGGACATCACCGAACAGCGCCGGGCTGAAGAGGTCATCTGGCGTCAGGCCAATTATGACCCGCTCACCGAACTGCCCAATCGCCTGCTCTTCCTGGATCGATTGCGCCACGGTATCCGCCAGGCCCAGCGACGGGGCCGACTCCTGGCCCTGCTGTTCATCGACCTGGATAAATTCAAGGAGATCAATGACCGGCTGGGACACGATGCGGGAGACGCCGTCCTCAAGGAAGCAGCACATCGCATCAGTGGGTGCGTGCGCACCAGTGATACCGCGGCACGACTCAGTGGGGATGAGTTCACGGTCATCATGGGCGGGGTGGAGAGTGATGGCTCGGGCGTGAACGAGGTGGGCGCAAAGATCCTCGATGCCCTGGGCCAGCCCTTCGACGTGGCGGGCACCCAGGTTGCCCTGTCAGCCAGTATCGGCACGGCTTTCTGTCCCGGCGATGCCACGGATCCTGCTGGCCTCATGAAATGTGCCGATCAGGCCATGTATGCGGCCAAGCAGGCCGGTGGGCAGCAGATCAGGCAGTTTTCGCCGGATCTGGACACCACGCTGCAGGAACGTGAAGCGCTGGCCCGGGAGCTGCCCGACGCCGTTGAGCGCGGCCAGTTCAGCCTGTGCTTCCAGCCCATCCTGGCGCTGGATACCCGGCAGGTGGTCATGTTCGAAGCCCTGCTGCGCTGGGAGCACCCCCGGCGTGGACAGCTCAACCCGGATCAGTTCCTGGGCCTGGCGGAATCCGCCGGCCTGATGGGGCAGATCGATGAGTGGGTCTTCAAGCAGTCCCTGAACGCCCTGGAGCGGCTGAATGATCAACTGGGCGAACAGGAATTGCCGCTCAAGATCACCATCAACGAATCATCCCCTGATGGTGACGAAGGGGTGTCGGTAGAGACCTGGAGGCACCAGCTGTCGCTGTCGAGGATATCCCCGGAGTCCGTCATCATCGAGGTGACCGAACTACTGCTTCAGGATGAGAGTGGCCGGATACGCGACTGGATGAACGAAGTGCATGCCAGCGGCCTGAAGATCGCCCTGAGCCAGTTTGGCATCAGCAGGACCGGGATACCTTATCTGCAGCGCTATCCGTTTGATCTGCTCAAGATCGACCGAAGCTTCGTGCACAACATGCCCCAGGACATGGCCGATCGCACCATCGTTCACAGCATCATCAACATGGCCCATGGACTCGGACTGAAGGTGGTGGCAGAGGGCGTGGAAACCGATGAACAGCACGAACTGCTGTGTGCCGCCGGATGCGACTATGCCCAGGGATACCTGTTGGGCAAACCCCTCCCCATCGGTCAGATCCTGAGCGAGATGACCTGAATCCTGCGCTCCGGCACCAGCAACGTCCTCGCCCTCTTCGAGAGAGCCAGGGCGTTGCCGCCGCCAGATGCTTGAGCCTGGCAGGGGGGCTTCCCCTGGAGGCTGTGCGATGCCAGCTTACCGAAGTCCCAGGAACCCAAGGATGAACAGGATGATCACGATGGCGCCGACAATATAGATGATCTGATGCATGAGCTTCTCCTCTGTATGGAAGGGTCCAGTGCAGGGATGCGTGAACCCGGTACTGCACCTGCCACACTATGCGTAGCCGGACGCCGTGTCGGTACGGCGCCGCACACAGAGCCTGCCGGCGGTCCATGTGCGGTAACGGACAGACAGGAGGAGGGACTTGCCGCATGATGGATCCAGTAAAAGGGATGGCTTCCAGATATGAAATTTTCCACCTGCTTTTAGCGTAGCCAGCTAATGCGAGCGCCCCATGAAGAAAAAGCTCCTCATTATCCCGATTGTCGTCTTGAGTATCTTCCTGTTCGCGAATTGGCTCCTGTGGGGGCCTAATTCCTGGGAGGTGCAGATCTCCGGCACCACGGGCGACGGTCAAAACATCCAATACCGCATCGAGACGATTTATGCAGGAACCTCCAAGAGTCTGATCTTTCGCAACGAGGATGCCCGTTTCTGGCCCCCGTATTTCAAATTCGACTCGGCGGATCTGCAGGCCCGTGCCAACCGGATCAAGGAGCAATGCCCCGAGGTGCCGGTCACCATCAATGGGTATAGCTTTCGCCTGCCGTTTCTCGACATGTTCCCCAACGCCACATCGATTGATGCCCCGGAGCGTTGCATTCAGGCAACAACGCGCGCGCCAGGTTCAGCCCCCGAACCTCTGCCACCCGATCCCGGGCAGAGTGAATGATCGAGGCAAAAAACGGCCTTGGCCCTGTTCGCTGGCGAGCAGGGCCTGGACTGTGGTTGACAGGGTATTGCATCGTCCTGGATTTAGTGCGATGTGGATCGACCAAACAGCAGCATTCCAACACCGGCCACCGCAGAAGCAGCGCCAAGGAGCAGGAACCAGATGGTGGAGTCAGTAAAGCGGCCTGTCACGGCCTCCGTTAACTGATCGCCAACGCTTTGGGATGACTGATATGCAAGGAAGAGCAGAATCAAGCCCACCACAATCAATACAAGAGCCAGAATTTTATTGGTCGCCATGTGCATCTCCTTTCAAATGACTACTTTCATGACCTGCTGGCGTCCGAGATGATGATCTCGACGCGCCGGTTCTGTTGACGGCCCGAGGCGGTATTGTTCTCGGCAACCGGATGCTCCTGGCCCCTGCCCGTGGTGCGCAGGCGGTTGGAATCCACACCCTGACGGACCAGATATCGCTTCACCGAATCAGCCCGCTGTTCCGACAGGCGGACGTTCGAACTGGCGCTGCCAACGCTGTCGGTGTGTCCCTCGATGATGGCTGTGCGTTCGGGATGCTCCCGGAGGAACGCGGCGAGCTGGTCGAGGTTGCGCACCGCGCCATCTCGCAATTCTGAACGCCCTGTTGCGAAGAGCAGGTCACCCAGGGTCAGGACCAGACCGCGGTCTGTGGGCCTGGCGTTCTTTGCTTCGATCTGTCGTTGCAGTTCCGCGGTTTCACGCCTCGATGCATCCACCTCACGGGTGCGGGAATCCAGGCGCGCGGTGGCACCCTGGTCGCTCAATGCGGCACGTTGATCTTCCAGCAGGCGGGTCTGCGCACGGGCCCTGGCGATCTCGACCTTGCGATCGGCGATCAGCACCTGGTGCCTGGCCCATTCTCCGTCTGCCTGGGGTTCTTCGGCCGCCCGCACGGCGACTTCCGCATCCTTGATCTCCACCGGCGCCCGGCTGGCCAGTTGCGGATCCGCCTGCAGTTGCATCAGTTTGGTACGGGCGTTGTCAGCACCCGGTGGCACGGTCATCGACGTTGCGCACGCAACCAGGAACAGGCTGGTTGCCGTGACCGCGACCAGTCGGGAAAGAGTGGCATATGGCGTTTTCATGGGCGTTCTCCCGAACCGCGTTGCATTTCCTGCTTCAGCACTTCAAGGCTCATTTCCATCTCCTCGTTGATCGCCTTGGCCTTGATCAGCTCGGCCTTGGCGGATGCCAGTTCGGCGTTGACGCGGGACTGTTTGGCAAGACGCTCGGCCCGCTCCATGTTCTCTTCCTGCACAGCCTTGCGGGCCGCCGCCAGGTTCTCGCGGGCCTCATTGAGTTCGACGGACGCATAATCCGCGACGCGTGCCTGTTCGGCACTGGTGATGGCGGTCTCGGCGGCCTGCAGGGCGTGGGTGGGAGCCGGTGGGGCAGACGCGCAGGCCGTCAGCGTGATCAATCCCGCGACAGCAGCCGCCACCGGCAGGGACCGAACCACCCGGTTCGGGGTGGATGGGATGGGTTTGGGTTTCATTTGCTTACTCCTCGAGGACATCACCGATCAGGAAAGCCACCCATACGTGGCAGCACCTGGCCTTGGACAAGTGTCCTTGAGTGCCGGGCGTGGGGTCGGTGCGCTGGCGCACCAAGCGGGGCATGGCGCGATGGCCTGTCATCGAGCTGTGTGCGGTAGCAGACAGACGCGATGCCGGGGTCAACGTAACCTGACTTCAGTGAAGAGGCTGGCTTCCAGGTCTGGAAGTCGCCGAATCCAGGAGAAAGAGCATGAAGAAATACCAAACAGTGACGGGTACTGCCCTGGTTCTGGGCTTGCTGGTCATCGCGCTGGCGGCCTGTGATAAGGGACCGGCCGAGAAGGCCGGGGAGAATATCGACGACGCCGTCGAACGTGCGGGGGATTCCCTCGAAAGAACCGGAGACCGCATCAGGGATGCGGGCCGGGACGCTCGTGAGTGATCAACGGGTGACCTATACCGAAAGTGACGCCTTCATCATTGTGAATCGTCGGGAGAATGTTATGAACAAGAATCAGGTCAAGGGCCGGGCCAACGAAGCCACGGGCAAGGTCAAGGAAGTCACCGGCCGGTTGGTCGGCAATGAAAGTCTGGAAGCCAAAGGGAAGATCCAGAAGGCCGCCGGCAAGGTCCAGGCGGAATATGGCGATGTGAAGGAGGACCTCAAGGATGATCTGGAAGGGAATTCGCGCTAGTTCGTCGAGGAGGGCGAATGCTTGAGATCTGGCGGTCGGAGGTGGCATCTCCGGCCGTCAGACTTCACGGAAGACACACGCTGTGTGCGCTAGCGCACGGATGGCCATGTTACAGACGCAGATCCTGTCTCCATCTGCCTTTAGGAGTTGTCATCATGAATACCTGGTTAAGGTATCTGTCCGTATTGTTCATGGCCTTCGCGCTGGTCGCGGTGGTGAGTTGTGCGGCCCCTTCCAAGCAGCAATCGGCCGGAGAATATGTAGACGACACCTTCATCACCACCAAGGTGAAGACGGCGATACTCAACGATCCTGATCTGCGAGTGACCGAGATCAGTGTCGAGACCTTTGACGGCGTGGTTCAGCTCAGCGGCTTTTGAGGTGGACCCCAAGATTCGGACCAGGGGTTAAGCTCTGATCATTCCGACAGGAGAATCTGATCATGAGCAGGAAACGCAAGCAATACAGCGCCGACTTCAAGGCCAAGGTGGCCCTTGAAGCCCTCAAAGGGGAACAGACCACCTCGGAGCTGGCAGCCCGCTTCGAGATCCATCCGACCATGGTGAGTCAGTGGCGGCGTGAGTTGCTGGACAAGGCGACGGGGATCTTCGAGGGCAAGGGTGGGGGCAAGGCGGCCCAGAAGACTCAGGAGGAGATCGACACCCTGTACCGTGAGATCGGCAAGCTGACGGTGGAACGCGATTTTTTATCACGCAGGCTCGGTCGTTGAGCCGGGCCCAGCGACAGGCCCTGGTGGAGCCGCAGGCGGTTGATGTCAGCGTCCGGCGACAGTGTCAGTTGCTCGACATCAGCCGTTCTTCGGTGTACTACCGGCCCAAGCCGACCCAGGATAGCGACCTGGAGCTGATGCGCCTGATTGACGAGGAATACCTGCGAAGGCCGTTCTATGGTTCGCGGCGGATGAGGGCCTACCTCAACCGCTTGAGCCACCCGGTAAACCGCAAGCGAGTCCAGCGGCTGATGCGCCAGATGGGCCTGCACGCCGTGTATCCGAGGCCGCGCACCAGTCGACCGGGCGAGGGCCACCAGATCTATCCCTACCTGCTGCGGGATCTGGTGATCGATCGTCCCAACCAGGTCTGGGCGACCGATGTGACGTTCATCCCGATGGCCCGGGGGTTCATGTACCTGGTGGCCATCATGGACTGGCACAGTCGTCGTGTGCTCTCCTGGCGTGTGTCGAACACCCTGGACACCGACTTCTGCATTGATGCCCTTGAGGAGGCTCTGGCACGCCATGGGCGACCCGAGATATTCAACACGGACCAAGGCTGCCAGTTCACCAGCAAGGCGTTCACCCAGGTGCTGAAAGACCACAAAATCCAGATCAGCATGGACGGTAAGGGCTGTTACCAGGACAACATCTTTGTGGAGCGGCTCTGGCGCAGCGTGAAGTACGAGTGCGTCTACCTGAAGGCCTTTGATAATGGCGTCCACTTACGCCAGGATCTGAAGCAGTACTTCACCTGGTACAACGCCGAGCGGCCCCATCAGGGGCTGGACGACGCAACACCGGATGAGGTTTACTTCAACCAACCTCTGACTCGGGCGGCCTGACGCCTGAGAGCTACAACCCCGGTTAGAGCTTAACCCCCCTGTCAGGTGGTCCAGTGGATGGGGTCCACTTCATTTGTCAGTTCCAGGGCCGAGATCAATCGGGCAATGGAGGTGGCCCGAGGCGTGGGCGGTGTGAAGGATGTGAAGAACGACATGCGTGTCAAGTGAGGTTCCGCCTGCGGTCTGCAGGGCGGCGCCAGCCGCCGGGTGACGAGGGCGCTGTGGAGTTGCTGCGGGCTGAGTTGTTCAGCCTCGAGCAACTCAAGCGCCACGGCGTGGCGCTGGCCGAGCAGCACCCGCTCTCCTCTCGTCCCGGACCCGACCGGCTGTTGCCCAGGCTGGCGGAGAATTCGCGGCGCCTGCTGGCCGCCTACGATGTGGTCACGACGGCCGCCTCGCCGGGGCAGCGAGTGGTTCCGGCAGAGGCCTGGCTGCTGGACAATTTCTATCTGATTGAACAACAGATCAGCGAGGTCCGCCGGCACCTGCCGCGCGGATACAGCCGACAACTGCCGCAACTGGCCGATGGTCCATCCGCCGGTTTTCCTCGTATCTACGACCTGGCACTCGAGCTGATCTCCCATATGGATGGCCGTGTCGATCACGACAATGCCACCCAGTTTATCGCCGCCTACCAGTCCGTTGAGCCCCTCAAGGTCGGCGAATTGTGGGCCTTTCCCATCATGCTGAAGCTGGCCCTGCTGGAAAATCTGCGCCGGGTCGGGGTGAGTATTGCCCAGCGTCGTCGCGAGCGGGACGCCGCCCTCGCCTGGGCCGATCGCATGCTGGTGACGGCCGAGCAGGAGCCCAAACAGCTCATTCAATTGCTGGCCGAGTTTGCCCGGTCGGATGTGCCGCTGACGGCCCCGTTCGTGGAAGCCTTTGACGCCGCACTCCAGGCCCAGGGGCCGGCCCTGGCGTTCATCCAGACCTGGGTGGAGCACAAGCTGCTGGAACAGGGCGTGACCGCCAGCCAGTTGGCGGAAGTAGCCGGCCGCACGGCCGCAGCCAACCAGATATCCATGGCCAACAGCATTGGCAGCCTGCGCTTCATCGGCAGCATGGACTGGAAGGATTATGTCGAGTCTCTCAGCGTGATTGAGCGGATCCTGCGGGACGATCCCGTAGGCATGCATGCTGCTCAGGACTTTGCCACCCGAGATCGCTACCGGCACGTGGTGGAGGACGTGGCCCGGGAGGCCGTCTGCCCGGAGCCGGACGTGGCTCGGGCGGCGATCGAGCTTGCCCGTGCCGCTGCAGCCCAGCACGGAGAAGAAGATCGCAGTGCTCATGTGGGGTATTACCTGATCGACCGGGGGCGACCGGCACTGGAACAGGCGGTGGGCTGCCGGGTGCCCTGGATATCCCGCATCGGACGCCGTTGCCGACCGGCCTGCCTGCCCCTGTATCTGGGCGTCGTGATGTGGCTCACGCTGCTGGGTGCGGGGGGCGTGCTGCTGCTTCTGGACGGATTCACCCTCAACACAGGGTGGGCCTGGCTGCTGGCACTGCCGCTGCTGATTGCGGTGTCGTCACCGGCCGTCTCGCTGGTGAACATGGGTGTCACGCTGCTCTTGACGCCCAAGGCCCTGCCACGGATGGATTTCTCCGGCGGGATTCCCAAGGCCCGGCGCACCATGGTGATCGTGCCCACCCTGCTGACCGGGCCCAAGGACATCGATCACCTGCTGGAGGCCCTGGAAATCCGCTATCTGGGTAATCGGGACCCCAACCTGTTCTTTGCCTTGCTCACGGATTTTCCGGATGCCCCCCAGGAGGTGCAGCCCCAGGACGCAGCCCTGCTTGAGCAGGCCCGCACGGCGGTGGAGCGACTCAATCTCAGGTATCGGGAGGATCGCCCCGGCATCTTCTACCTGTTTCATCGGCCTCGGGTGTGGAATCCGTTCGAACGGGTGTGGATGGGCTACGAGCGCAAACGGGGCAAGCTGGAACAATTCAACGCGCGCCTCAGGGGAGAGGGGAGTGGTGCCTTCTCGGAGATCATCGGGGATACCGGACGGCTGACCTCCATCCGTTTCGTCATCACCCTGGACACCGACACCCAGTTGCCCCGGGACGCGGCGCGCCAGCTGGTGGGTAACCTGGCGCATCCACTCAACCGACCGGTCCTCGATCCCGAGCGGGGCCGCATCGTCGAAGGTCACGGGATCCTGCAGCCTCGCACTTCCATCAGCCTGAACAGTGCCCTCCAGTCACGCTTTTCCAGATTGTTCGCGGGTGAGCCGGGCATGGACCCCTACACACGGGAGGTCTCCGATGTGTATCAGGATCTGTTTGGCGAGGGGTCCTTCGTCGGCAAGGGCATCTACGACGTGGATGCCTTTCGCCATGCCATTGATGGCCGCCTGCCGGAAAACCTGATCCTGAGTCACGATCTGCTGGAAGGGGGTTATGCCCGGTCGGCGCTGGTGACGGATGTGGATCTGCTTGAAACGCTTCCGGCCACCTATCCTGCGGAGGCCAGTCGCCGCCACCGCTGGATACGGGGCGATTGGCAACTGATGGGCTGGCTGCTGCCGCGCGTGCCAGCCCCCCGGGGGCGCACGCCCGCACGGGTGCCAAACCCCTTGTCGGCCCTCTCCCGCTGGAAGCTGTTCGACAATCTGCGCCGCAGCCTGGTGGCCCCATCCCTGCTGGCCCTGTTGCTGGGGGGCTGGCTGCTGGGCGTCGGGCCGGTGTGGCTCTGGAGCCTGCTGGTGCTGGCGCTGGTGGTCGTGCCCGCCCTGTTGCCCGCCATGATCGATCTGGGGCGCAGGCCACAGGACCGGGATCGTCGGGTACATCTGAGCCTGACCGGCAGGGCCGCGTTACGGCCACTGGCCCAGGCCATGTTGACCCTGGCGTTCCTGCCCTATGATGTGCGGATCTCCCTGGGCGCCATCGTCTGCTCCTGGGGGCGAATGCTGTTTACCCGGCGAGGCCTGTTGCTCTGGCAATTGCCCAGCTATGCCCGCCGCAATGCCTGCCGGACACCCATCGACTTCTTGCGGGAGATGTGGCTCGCACCGATCCTGGCGCTGTCCACGGGAGCTGCCCTGGTCTGGACATCCGGAGATGCCTGGGCCACGCAGGGGGTGTTTGCCGCACCCTTCCTGTTGATGTGGCTGGTATCACCCGGCATCGGCTGGTGGATCAGCCGCCCGCCGGGTGACCGCATACCGCGCCTGAACGTGTCGCAGGAGGCCTTCCTGCGCCGCGCCGCCCGCAGGACCTGGCGCTATTTCGCCGACTTCGTGGGGCCGGAGGATCACTGGCTGCCGCCGGATAATGTCCAGGAATACCCCAGGCACATGGTGGCTTCACGGACCTCGCCCACCAATATCGGCATGTCCTTGCTGTCGGAACTGGCCGCCCATGACTTCGGCTATGTGACCATCGGCGAATGCCTGTCGCGGATCGACCGCACCGTTTCCTCCATGGAGCGTCTGGAGCGCTACCGGGGACACTTCTACAACTGGTATGACACCCGCACCCTCAAGCCCCTCCAGCCCAGATACGTCTCCTCGGTGGACAGCGGCAATCTGGCGGGCGCCTTGCTCACCCTGCAGGCCGGGCTGGATGAACTGAAGCATCAGCCGGTGCCCTCATCCCGGGCGTTGCAGGGGCTGCTGGATACCCTGGGGGTGCTGGCCGAACACCGATCCGAATCCTCCCCACCCCTGGTTGAACTGGAACGCCGGGTTCAGGGGTTGCAGGACGCCGTGTCCACCACGGACCTCATCAAGGGCCTGGAGGACATTCAACAGGCGGGCGGCGCCGCAGCCGCCTGGCTGGCGGCCGAGGGCAGGCCTGCGGGCGACGAGGCATCGGCCTATTGGGTGCAGGCCTTCGACGGGCAGTTGGCTGCCCTGCGGGACGAGCTGGTTCAGCTGTTGCCGGCGGGTGGGTCCGTGGCGACGGAGGGCCCATCCCGGGCACAACTGGACATCATTGATGACCTGATCCGGCGTTGCCGGCATCTGGCGACCATGGATTTCGAGTTTCTCTACGATGCTCCGTCCGGCTTGCTGGCCATCGGCTATGACGTGGGCGAGCGGCGCCGCGATCCGGCCTGCTACGACCTGCTGGCTTCGGAGGCGCGCCTGGCCAGCTTCCTGCTGATTGCCCAGGGGCAGTTGCCCCAGAAGCACTGGTTTGCCCTGGGGCGTCTGCTGACCAGCCAGGGGCGCGATGTGAGCCTGATCTCCTGGAGCGGCTCCATGTTCGAGTACCTGATGCCGCAACTGATCATGCCCAGCTTCGGCAATACCCTGCTGGCCCAGACCTGCAAGGCGGCCGTGTCGCGTCAGATCGAGTATGGCCGCCAGCGTGCGGTGCCCTGGGGGATTTCCGAATCCTGCTACAACGTCACCGACATGAGCCAGGTCTACCAGTACCGGGCCTTCGGCGTGCCCGGGCTGGGCTTCAAACGGGGACTGGGGGAAGACCTGGTGATCGCCCCCTATGCCACGGCGCTGGCGCTGACGGTGCTGCCCGAGGAGGCCTGCCGCAACCTGGAACGGATGGCCTCCACGGGCTTTCTGGGTGAATACGGATTTTACGAGGCGGTGGATTACACGCCGTCCCGCGTGCCCCGGGGCAAGTCCTGGTTCATCGTGCGCAGTTTCATGGCCCATCACCAGGGCATGAGTCTGCTGGCCCTTGCCCATGCGCTGCTGGATCAGCCCATGCAGCGTCGATTCATGGCCGATCCGCAGGTGCGGGCAACGGAGTTGCTGCTACAGGAGCGTGTTCCACGGCAGGGGGGCACCTTGCACCCCCATGCCGCCGAGGTGAGTGCCTCCGCTCAGCCACCCGATGCGGAATTGGGCAGCATCATGCGGGTGTTCAGGGAGACCACCACGCAACTCCCCGAGGTGCACCTGCTGTCCAATGGACGCTACCACGTGATGGCCACCCATGCAGGGGGCGGTTACAGCCGCCGACACGGGCTGGCCGTGACCCGCTGGCGTGAGGATGTCACCACCGATGCCTGGGGCACGTTCATCTACCTGCGTGACCGCGACAGCGGGGAGTACTGGTCCAGCGCCCATCAGCCGACACTGCGGCGGGCGGATCACTACGAGGCCATCTTCGTGCAGGCCCGCGCGGAATACCGGCGACAGGACCAGGCCATCGACTCCCACACCGAGATCTGTGTCTCCCCCGAGGATGACGTGGAGATCCGGCGTGTGACCCTCACCAATCAATCCTCCCGAACGCGCCATATCGAGTTGACCAGCTATGCGGAAGTGGTGCTGGCGCCCCTGGCCGCCGACCTGGCCCATCGTGCCTTCAGCAATCTGTTCGTGCAGACCGAGATTCTGCCTGACCACCAGGCCATCCTGTGTACCCGGCGACGGCGCACGCCGGACGAGCAGGTGCCCTGGATGTTTCACCTCATGGCCGCGCCAGGGGCCCAGGTGGATGCGCCGTCCTTCGAAACCGATCGTGCCCGCTTCGTGGGCCGCGGTCGCACGCCCGTGAACCCGGTGGTGATGGATGCAAGAACAAGGGCAGGGCGCCTGTCCGACACCGCAGGCGCGGTGCTCGACCCCATCGTCGCCATTCGTCGCACGGTGACCCTGGCACCCGATGAATCGGCCAGCGTCCAGATCATCTCCGGGGTGGCCGATACCCGGGAAGCGGCCCTGGGGCTGCTGGAGAAATATTGTGATCGGCACTTTGTTGAACGCGCCTTCGAGATGGCCTGGTTCCAGAGCCAGGAGGTGCTGCGTGTGCTCAACGCCACCGAGGTGGATGCCCAGGTCTATGGGCGTCTGGCCAATTCGGTGGTTTTCGGCAACGCGCTGCGCCGTGCCGCGCCGGGGGTCATCGCCCGCAATCAACTGGGGCAGTCGGGCCTGTGGCGCTTCGCCATCTCCGGGGACCTGCCCATCGTCCTGCTGCATGTGGGGGATATTCATCGCATCGACCGGGTCAAGCAGGTACTGCAGGCCCACGCCTACTGGCGCATGAAGGGGCTGAGCGCCGATCTGGTGATCCTGAATGAGGACTTTTCGGGGTATCGGGCGGTCCTGCACGACCGGATCATGGGTCTGATCAATTCAGGCCCCGAGGCGCAGATGCTGGACAAGCCCGGTGGGGTCTTCCTGCGGCGTGCCGAGGAGTTGTCGGAGGATGAGCGGGTGCTGTTGCAGACGGTGGCGCGCATCGTCTTCAGCGATACGGCCGACACCCTGATCGAGCCGGTGGAGCGCCGCATCTCCGCGAGCCGTCCATCGGATCGGCTGGAGCCGGTGCGCCCGGTGGTCACCGAGACACCCGCGCCCCCAGTGGCGCGGGAGCTCATCTTTGATAACGGTCTGGGGGGGTTCACGCCGGACGGACGGGAATACGTGATCACCCTGGCACCGGGACAGGCGACACCGGCCCCCTGGGCCAACGTGATTGCCAGTCCGCACATCGGCACCGTGGTGAGCGAGGCGGGCAGTGCCTATACCTGGGTGGACAACGCCCATGAGTTCCGGCTGACCCACTGGCACAACGATCCGTTGTCCGATGCCAGCGGCGAGGCCTTCTATATCCGCGATGAGGAAACCGGGGCCTTCTGGTCGCCGACACCGCTGCCGGCCCGGGGACGCAATGGGTATGTCTGCCGGCATGGTTTTGGCTACAGCATCTTCGAGTACCAGGAGTCGGGCATCGCCTCGGAATCGAGCATCTATGTCGCCATGGATGCGCCGGTGAAGTGTGTGGTGATCAAGCTGCACAACCATTCCCGGCGTGCGCGGCGATTGTCCCTGACCGGTTATTGGGAACTGGTGCTCGGGGAGTGGCGGCATGCCAATCTCATGCACATTGTCACCGAAACGGAGCCTCATACCGGGGCCCTGCTGGCCCGCAACGCCTATGGGCAGGAGTGCGCCCACAGGCTGGTCTTCGCCCATGTGAGCGGGCGGGACCGCTCCATCAGCGGTGGGCGGACCGAGTTCATCGGCCGCAACGGTTCCATGGCCAACCCGGCGGCCATGCGTCGCAAGCGCCTGTCCAACCGGACCGGCGGGGGCATGGATCCCTGCGCAGCGGTGCAGGGCCGGATCGAGCTGGAGGCGGGGCAGTCCACCGAAGTCGTGTTCGTGTTCGGCGCGGCGACGACTGTGGCTGAGGTGGAGCAGTACATCCATCGGTTCGGCGGCCGGGCAGGGGCCCGCCAGGCCCTTGAGCAGGTGTGGGAGTACTGGAATCACACCCTGGGTGCGGTTCAGGTGGATACGCCCGATCCGGCACTGAACGTGCTGGCCAATGGCTGGCTGGTCTATCAGACCCTGTCCAGCCGCCTGTGGGCACGCAGCGGCTATTACCAGTCCGGCGGTGCCTACGGCTTCCGTGACCAGTTGCAGGACGCCATGGCCCTGGTCCATGCCACCCCCGAGCTGGCCAGGGAGCAATTGATCCGCTGCGCCGGGCGTCAGTTCCTCAAGGGGGACGTGCAGCACTGGTGGCATCCCCCCGGCGGCCAGGGTGTGCGCACCCATTTTTCCGACGATTATCTGTGGCTACCCTATGTGGCCTGCCATTACGTGACCACCACCGGGGACACCGGCGTGCTGGATGAACCGGTGCATTTCCTGGAGGGCCGCGAGCTCAACCCTGACGAAGAGGCTCACTACAGTCAGCCACAACGCTCCCAGGAAGTGGCCAGTCTCTATGAGCACTGTGTCCGCGCCCTCAGGCATGGTCTGCGGTTCGGGGCGCATCAGTTGCCGCTGATGGGATGTGGCGACTGGAACGATGGCATGAACAGGGTGGGCCACGAGGGTCGGGGCGAGAGTGTCTGGCTGGCCTGGTTCCTGTTGGACGCCCTGCAGCGGTTTGCCGATCTTGCCCGGTCCCGTGAGGACGGGGTGTTCGCCGAGCTCTGTCAGGCCCAGGCCCGGCAGTTGCGCCGCCATATCGAAGCGAGCGCCTGGGACGGCGCCTGGTACCGGCGGGCCTGGTTCGACGACGGTACGCCCTTGGGGTCCAGCGAGAACGATGAATGTCGCATCGATGCCATCAGTCAGAGCTGGTCAGTCCTCTCCGGTGCCGGGGATCCCCAGCGGGCCCGTGAAGCCATGAATGCCGTGTACCGGCACCTGGTCAGCCGGGATGACGGCCTGATCCGTCTGCTGGACCCACCCTTTGACCAGTCTGAACTGGAGCCGGGGTACATCAAGGGCTATGTGCCGGGGGTGCGCGAGAATGGGGGGCAGTACACCCACGCCGCCATCTGGACCACGATGGCCTTCGCCCGGATGGGCGACAGGAAAAGGGCCTGGGAATGCTATGCCCTGCTCAACCCCGTCCACCATGGCGATACGCCCGAGGCCGTGGCGCGATACAAGGTGGAGCCCTACGTGATGAGCGCGGACGTGTACGGCTCACCGCCCCACACGGGGCGTGGCGGCTGGACCTGGTATACCGGCGCGGCAGGCTGGATGTACCGGCTGACCGTGGAAACCCTTCTGGGCCTGCAACGGGAGGTGGATCATCTGCGCATCGCGCCCTGCATCCCCGACCACTGGGATGCCTATACCCTGCATTACCGCTATCGGGAAACCCTGTATCACATTCATGTGAGCGGCGTGGCCGGGGGGTCCCGGCGGGTCACTCGCGTCACCCTGGATGGGACCGAGATCCGTGATGAAGCCGCGCTGGAGGCCGGGTGGGGCAGGATTCCCCTGGTGGACGACCGTCAAACCCACCATGTGGAGGTGGGCCTGGGCTGACACCAACAGGCCCATGACCCGGCGAGAGCCTGGTCAGGCTCCGGGGGGTGCGTGGTGCGGTAATATGATCATGAGAATGGCATCGCCGCTGGCAGACAGATCGGCAACCACATGCAGCTGGCGCAAGCCGCCTCCGCTGTCCGTGTGCGAGACCGAGCAGGACGATGCGCTTGCGCGCCCCTCGGCCAGGTCCTTCAGCAGACCGGCAAGCGTTGCTCGACTTTCGGGCGCCAGGAAACTGACGACCGTGTGGCCCACGAGGCGGTCCCTTGGGGCCCCAAGCAGTTCGGCCCCTGCCGGATTGGCTTCGATGACCCGTCCGTCGAGATCCACGGTGAGATAGCCGGCGGGCGCGTTGTTGAAAAGGACCTTGTAGCGATCCTTTTCCAGGGCAAGCTCCTGCTCGTTGGCCTCCAGCTGTTGATACTGCAGGTCCAGTTCCACCTGATGCGTCTGCAACTCATGCAATAACCTGAGCGCATCGCTGGCACTGTCCGGGTTGCGGGCCAGGCTGTACAGGAGCGCCAGGGCATCCTCTCCCAGCGTCCAGCCGCGAGTGGGGGGAGCAGTGCCCTCCCTGAGCCGTTCCTCAGCGTCAGCGCGCAACTGCTCATGCCCTCGGGGTTCGCGGGTGAACTTGGGCATACAGCCTCCATTGAGATCAATCGTGAGTGGCGTTCGCCTGTTTTGCAATCAATACTACTGTGAGCCCATTCACATGTCTGTCTGCCATCCCACATAGCCTGGAGACCGGGTGAGGGGCGCTACCGGCCTGAATGCCTCCCCGCCGACCTTGTCCCCCGGTTCGATTCCGTGGCGTTCGAACCAGCCCGCATTCACCTCCAGGGCGAAGCGCACCGGCTCAGAGGCGGTGTGCGAATCGGTGGTTTCCGGCTGCATGGTCATGATGTCGGTGATGCGATGATCGGCGCTGATGAACGCCACGTCCAGGGGAATGAGGGTGTTTTTCATCCACATGCCGTAATGGGCGTCCTGGGGCCATACAAAGAGCATCCCCTGGCCGTCGGGCAGGTGGTCGCGGAACATCAGGCCCTGGCGGCGACTGGCCGGGTCCATGGCCCTTTCCACCATGAGGGTGTGTTCGCCAACGGTGAGCGGCAGCAGCAGGGGAGCGCTGTCATCGGCAGGGTGCGAGTAGCGCAGCAGGGGAATGCAGGCCGTCAGCAGCAATGCGCCTATGAGACTTGCCCACAGCAGTTTCCGGGACGGGCCGGAGGGCCTGGATGGCATCAGTCAGTGCTCCCTGGAGGGGGTGTCCACCACTCCGGTCGGGCCGGCGGTCGGGCTAGTGCAGTGTCGGCGGTGATTCATCGAAGAGGGCCGCCACAGCGGCGGCGTCCAGTCGGTATTCCCGGTTGGCCAGGTCGTCACGGATGACCACCTCGCCCTGTTCGCTCAAGACGGATTCCACCTGCTCGCGCCCCAGGGAGCGCAGCATATTACGTACCTTGGTCCAGTCCTCCGGCGCGTCGTGGATGACACGGCGGGGCTCGAAGACGCGCACCTTCTCTTCCGGGAAGAGGCGGGTGAGCAGGTCCTGCGCCGGGAGTTCAATCTGCTCCTGCGGGGTGACGGTCGAGGCCAGTTGCTCGACACGGTTCCAGCCGTCCGGATCCCGGGCGTCGGCCTCGGGCAGCTTTTGCAGCAGCAGGCCGGCGACGCCGGTCCTGGTGGCGGCCAGGAAGAGTCGGGAGGGCAGTTGATCCGACAGCCCCAGGTAGTGCTCGAACATGCTGGCGATGCGTTCCCCCTGCATGGGCACCACGCTCTGCCAGGGCTGGCGCATGGTGGGCATGTCCAGGGAGAGGAGCAACTGACCATCACCCAGGAGCTGCGGGGCAGGGGCCGGCTCGATGCGGGGCTCCGTCTGGGCCATGGCCCGCAGATTCAGGCGCTCGTCGCAGTCCACCACCAGCAGGGAGATGGGGCCATCCCCCTTGAGCTGAAAGGTGATCCTTCCGGGTTGCTTGAGCGATTCGGAGATCAGTAGCGCGGTGGCGCACATCTCGCCCAGCAGTTCGGTGGCTGGAAAGGGGTAGTCCCGATCGGCCATGACCTGCTGCCATATGGGCCCCAGGCGCACCACGGCGCCGCGGATGTCCAGGTCCTCGAGCAGGAAGCGCTGCAGTTGATCCTGGCTCATGCCAGCACCGCCTTGTACTGATCGGTGTCGAAGCCCACCAGCACCGTATTGCCCCTCTCCAGCACCGGTCGCCTGATCAGGGTCGGGTGCGTCTCCATCAACTCACGGGCGCGGCGCTCGTCCAGTGGATCACGCGTCTCCTGGGGAAGCTTGCGCCAGGTGAGGCCCCGGCGGTTGATCAGTGCATCCCAGCCCACGGCCTGGCTCCAGTGAGACAGTCGCGAGGCGACCACGCCAGATTTCTTGTAGTCGATGAAGGTGTGCTCGATGCCATGATCATTCAGCCAGGCGATGGCCTTTTTCATGGTGTCGCAGTTCTTGATGCCGTATAGGCGGCAGGCAGAGTCTTGCTCGAGGTCGGACATGGGAGGGGATGCGGGCCTGTGTGTACGAGTCCCGGATTATAACGCCCTGTCCGGCAACGGGAACACACTCCCGGTGCGTCAGTGGGGAGGATGCGGGGAGAGAGAGGGGGCAGAGAAACGGGGGAGGGTAGGTAGTGGAACGGTAGAGGCGGCTGACAAACCGCGTCGGATAGGCCTCTGCAAAGTCACTATCACGACGTGTGAGGGATTTGTCAGCGCGGCCTCTACCCGCACCGCGACTTCCGATGCCGCGAAGACCTCAGTAGAAGGGTCTCCACAGGAACACCAGGAAGTGGGCAGCAGCCGCCAGCACCATGAACACGGTGAAGGTGGTCTTGAACTGCTCGTGGAATTCCTTGGCTTGTTCTTCGCTCAGGCCGGAGATGCTGTTTTCGTTCATGGTCTAGGTCCTCGTCGCTCAGGCGATGTCTTGGGTGGCTTCAACTTCGCTGTGCAGCGGGTTGTAGCTGTCGTTGCTGTAGACAAAAGCGTGAACCACCAGGGCCACCACCAGAACGGCCATCAGGATGGGCATCAGCCAGGTGCCGGGGTTGACCACCAGCCACAGCTTCCAGTCGTCGCGGGGGTTGCTGGGCTTGCTCGGTCTGTATTCGCTCATGGATATCATCCTCTTGAGATTGAAGGTGGGTCCTTGGAGACCCTGAACACAACACATGGTGCTAATCACGAGCGTGGCGGGCTATCCTTCCCGAGTCACCCGAAAGTGGCGGGAATGACCCTGCTCGTAGTCCGGGTGTGAGTCTACGTTGACACGGGGGGATGTCAAGGCAGGTGGACGCCCCCTCTGCCCGGACAGCCCCAGAACCCTTCAAAGTGTTGAGCCAAATCATGAATAGCGAGGTGCCCATGACCCGGATACACATCACTGGAATGAGTTGCGGCCATTGCGAGGCCAGCGTGGAAAAGGCCCTGGCGGCCGTGCCTGGTGTGGACCAGGTGGTGCGAGTGGACCGCCAGCGGGAGGAGGCGGTGGTGGAGGGGCCAGCCGCCGCCCAGGCCCTGGAGGAGGCCATCATCCGTCTGGGTTTTCAGGCAAGGGTGATGGAATAAGTCCCGTCTTCACGGGTCCAATGGACCTCCATACGTCGAGATCCGGACCGAGGATCCCCATGTGAAAGCCGCAAAACTCGTTGCCCCGGGCATCCTGGCCCTGGTCGTCGTGGCCGCCGCCATCTATTTGTGGGGGTGGGACCGCTCAGGGCCCCCCGTGACCGCCGGGGGTGGCCCCCCCGCCGCCGTGCCGGTGATCGTTGCGGAGGTGGGCTGGCGTGAGTTTCACACTCAACTCCAGGCCCTGGGTACGGCCCGGGCCAACGAGGCGGTGGACATCACCGCGCGGATCACCGCGCCGGTGGAGGCCATCGAGTTCACGGACGGCATGCAGGTGCGCCAGGGGCAGGTGCTGGTGCGCCTGGCCGCGGCGGAGGAGGCGGCCGAGGCCCGGGAGCGGCATGTGGGGGTGCAGGAACAGCAGCGTGAACTGGAGCGCATCCGGGGGCTGGTGGCCGATCGCAACCTGCCTCGCCAGCGGCTGGATGAGCAGCAATCACGCCTCAGTGAAGCCCAGGCGCGCCTCGAGGCCGCCCAGGCGCGGGTGAGGGACCGGGTGGTGCGGGCGCCCTTCGACGGCGTGGTGGGGTTCCGCAGGGTGAGCCTGGGCGCCCTGGTGAGCCCCGGCACCATCATCACCACACTGGATGACATCAGCGTCATCAAGCTGGATTTCAGCGTGCCCGAAACATTTCTGGCCGGGGTGAAGTCCGGCCAGCTGATCCAGGCCCGTGCCGCCGCCTTCCCCGGTGAGCGCTTCGCCGGCGAAGTCACCAGCGTGGATGTGCGCGTGGACCCGGTCACGCGGGCCGCCATGGCCCGGGCCACCCTGCCCAACCCCGACGGTGTCCTGCGTCCTGGCATGCTGCTCACCGTGACGCTGCTCAAGGACGAGCGCCGCTCCCTGAGTCTGCCTGAAGGGGCCCTGCTGCGGCAGGCCGATCAGGCCTATGTGTTCGTGCTGGATGATGACACGGTGGTGCGTCGCGAGGTGCGCACCGGCCGACGTGCGCCGGGGGTGGTGGAGATCCTGGACGGGTTGCAGCCCGGCGAACGCGTGGTGAGCGAGGGTGCGGTGCGGCTGCGACCGGGTGCCCGGGTCACCGTGGCTGACATGGCACCGGCCGCCGGAGACTGACGCCCATGATCCTCTCCGATGTGGCCAATCGCCGCCCCGTGCTGGCCGTGGTGCTCAGTCTGCTCCTGATCACCCTGGGGATTCTCTCCTTCGATCGCCTGGCCCTGCGGGAATATCCGGACATCAATCCCCCGGTGGTCACGGTGCAGACCCAGTATCCGGGTGCCAATGCCGCCATCATCGAAAGCCGCATCACCCAGCGCCTGGAGGATCGGGTGAGCGGCATCGAGGGCATCAAGTGGATTTCTTCCCAGAGCATGGACGGGCAGTCGCAGATCACCATTGAATTCAATCTGAGCCGGGACATCGACGCCGCCGCCAACGATGTGCGTGAGGCGGTGGGTCGGGTGCTGGGGCAGTTGCCCGACGAGGCGGACCCACCCCAGGTGTTCAAGGCCGATACCAATGCCGATCCCATCATGTGGCTCAACCTGGCCAGTGACACCCTGGATGGGCTGGAACTGACCGACTACGCCGAGCGCTATCTGGTGGATCGACTCTCCACGGTGGAAGGGGTGGCGCTGATCCGTATTGGCGGTGCCAAGCGTTATGCCATGCGCATCTGGCTGGACCGGGAGGCGCTGGCTGCTCGTGGGCTCACCGTGGACGATGTGGAACAGGCCCTGCGCCGGGAAAACGTGGAACTGCCGGCGGGACGGGTGGAATCGGTGGACCAGGAATTCACCGTGCGCCTGGCCCGGGGATACCGGGATGCGGAGGACTTCTCCGGCATGGTGATCCGCCGGGGTGCCGATGGGCATCTGGTGCGTCTGGGGGAGGTGGCCCGGGTGCAGGTGGGCCCGGAAAATGATCGCACCGAGCTGCGGGGCAATGGTGAGGACATGGTGGGGCTGGGGGTGATCCAGCAATCCACGGCCAATACCCTGGCGGTGTCGCGGGCGGTACGTGCCGAGGTGGACCGAATCAATCCCACCCTGCCCGATGGGCTGCGTCTGGCCATGAGCTATGACACCTCGGTGTTCATCGACGGGGCCATCAAGGAGGTCTTCATCACCCTGTTCATCGCCATGAGCGTGGTGATCCTGGTGATCTACCTCTTCCTGGGCAGCGTACGCGCCATGCTGGTGCCTGCAGTCACCGTGCCGGTGTCCCTCACGGCCTCGTTCACCGTGCTGTTCGCCCTGGGTTTTTCCGTGAATCTGCTGACCCTGCTGGCGCTGGTGCTGGCCATTGGCCTGGTGGTGGACGATGCCATTGTTGTGCTGGAGAACATCCATCGCCGCATCGAGGCGGGGGAGCCTCCATTGCTGGCGGCCTACCGGGGGACGCGTCAGGTGGGGTTTGCCGTGGTGGCCACCACCCTGGTGCTGATCTCCGTGTTCGTGCCCCTGGCCTTTCTGGAGGGCAACATCGGCCGGCTGTTCACCGAGTTTGCCCTGGCCATGGCGGCGGCGGTGGCCTTCTCCAGCATCGTGGCCCTGACGCTTTCACCGGTGATGTGCGCCCGACTGATCCGCAGGGACACCCAGAAGACGGGATTGAACCGGCACATGGCCCAGGGCTTTGAGCGGCTGGGCCGGTTCTATGCCCGGCTGCTGCGCGGGTCCCTCAAATGGCCATTGGTCACCGGCCTGGCCATGGTGGTCATGTTCGTGGCCATCGTCCTGCTCATCGAGAAGATTCCCAACGAGTATGCCCCCCGGGAGGATCGGGGGGCCTTCTTCGTGCTGGTGGATGGCCCGGAAGGGGCCAGTTACGAGTACATGCAGGCGCAGATGCGGCAGGTGGAGGCGCGCATGCTGCCCCTGCTGGAGTCCGGCGAGGCCATGCGGGTGCTGGCCCGCACGCCCCGGGGCTTTGGCAACGCCGATGTGGTGAACAACGGGTTCGGCATCATCGTGCTGGAGCACTGGAACCAGCGGGAGCGCTCCGCCTGGGAGATCATGGACAGCCTCTCGGCCCAACTGCGGGAGATCCCCGGGGTGCGCACCATCACGGTGATGCGTCAGGGGCTGGGTGGCCGCCGGGTCGGTCAGCCGGTGCAGTTCGTCATCGGCGGGCCTGACTACGACGAGCTGGTGCAATGGCGTGACATCATGCTGGAGCGGGCGGCGGAAAACCCGGGCCTGCGGGGGCTGGATTCGGACTTCAAGGAGACCAAGCCGCAGTTGCTGGTCACCGTCGACCGGGATCGGGCGGCGGATCTGGGGGTGTCCTTCGAGACCATCGGTCGCACCCTGGAGACGGTCATGGGGTCGCGCCGGGTCACCACCTATATCGACCGGGGCGAGGAGTATGACGTGATCCTGGAGGGGGACCGGGAACAGCGCCGCACACCGGATGACATCCGCAATGTGCATGTGCGGTCAGAGATCAGCGGCGAGCTGATTCCGCTGTCGAACATGGTGAGCTTCGTGGAACAGGCGGATGCCGCCAGCCTCAATCGCTACAACCGCATGCGGGCCATCACCCTCACCGCCGGCCTGGCGCCGGATTACACCCTGGGTGAGGCCCTTGATTATCTGGACGCCCTGGCGATGGAGGTGCTGCCGGCCACGGCGCGTATCGATTACAAGGGGGAGTCGCTGGAATACCAGGAGGTGGGCGGGGCCGTGCTGTTCATCTTCGTGCTGGCGCTGGTGGTGGTGTTTCTGGTTCTGTCGGGACAGTTCGAGAGCTTTGTGCAGCCCCTGGTGATCCTGACCACCGTGCCCCTGGCGGTGGTCGGGGCATTGCTGGGTCTGTGGCTGACCGGGCAGAGTCTCAATATCTACAGTCAGATCGGCATTGTCATGCTCATTGGTCTGGCCGCCAAGAACGGCATCCTGATCGTGGAATTCACCAACCAGCTGCGGGATGCGGGGCAGGCCTTCAGCGAGGCCCTGGTGGAGGCGGCCCGCATTCGTTTGCGGCCTGTGCTGATGACGGCGGTGACCACGGTGATGGGCACGCTGCCACTCATCATGGCCAGTGGCCCGGGGTCGGAGAGTCGGTTCGTGATCGGTACGGTGGTGTTTTCCGGGGTGTTGTTCGCGACCCTGTTCACCCTGTTCGTGGTGCCGGTGGCCTACCAGACCCTGGCCCGACGCACGGGTTCGCCCGGTGATACCGGCCGTCGCATTGATGCCCTCGATCATCAACACGGGCCGGCGGAGGTCTGAAGCTGGCGAGTCCTGGCTGCTAATCTCCAGTAAAATACCGGTCTTGCGCGAAGACCCGGAGCGGGTGACGTGCTTCGGGGGCTGAAAGGAGGGCTCATGGACAGGCTGGGGCTTCGCATCACATTGGCCATCGCCATCCCGGTGGTGGCCTTTCTCATCATGGCGGGTATCGCCCTGGGTGAGCGCGAGCGCATTGGTCGTGAAATGGCCGCGACCGGGGAGGTGGCCGCCCTCGCCACGGAGGGCAAGGCCCTGGTGCACGCCCTGCAGGATGAACGGGCCGATTCGGTGGGTTATCTCAGTGGTCTGGATAATGAATTCTGGTACATCCTGGAGGAGGCCCGTGACGCCACCGATGGACTGATCGGGCCGTTTCGGGAGCGGTGGCAGCAACTGGCCAGTGGGAATGAGGGCCTGCCGCCACACACCCTGCAGGGCCGGATGGATGAGGATCTGCGCAGCATGGCGCAAACCCGTGGCCTGGTGAACGAGCAGGTGTTGCACCCCCTGGAGGTGCTGCCGGCCTATGACCGACTGATTCAGCGGCTCATCCTGATGGTCTCTCACACCTCTCAAGCGCATGCCGACGCGCAGCTCACGGCGCTCTACAACGCTTACCGTCCCTTGTTGCTCCTCAAGGAGCATGCGGCTCGCGAGCGTGCCCTGGGAAATGCCTGGCTGGGAGCCTTTCATCCCGATCGGCGGGTGTTCCATGGTTTCCTGAGCAGCGTGGCCATTCAGGATCTGCAGCGTCAGCAGTTCATGTCCCTGGCCCCGCCGGGCCACCGTGATGCCCTGCTGGAGCTGGAATCCCTGCCGGCCCATCAGGAAATGCTGGCCGCCCGCGCGGCCATGATCAACCAGGGCTCTGCCGGCAGACCGGAGCATTTGAACGTCATGCGCTGGTATGGCATCACCCGCGAGCGCGTCCATCAATTGCGACAGATGGAACAGGACCTGGCCACCGAGATTCGCGCCGCCGCCGCACGGGCAGAGCGTGAGGCCCGTCGGGAGTTCATGGTCTTGCTGGGGATTGCGCTGATCCTGCTGCTGTCTACGGTGGCCCTTTCGGTGGCCATCGCCCGCGGTCTGCTCAAGCGCCATCGGGAACGTATTCAAGCCATGGAGCGGGTGGCCTGGCTGGCCCGCCACGACACCCTCACGGGCCTTCCTAACCGGAGTCATTTCACCGAGTGGCTGGAACAGCGGCTGGAGGCTGCGCGCCCTGGGGGGAGTTTCATGACCCTTTACCTCATGGATCTGCAGGGATTTTCGGAGGTCAACCGTATCTGGGGTGAAGCTGTCGCGGACCAGGTGCTGGTGCAGGTGACCGAGCGGATGCGTGGGGTGCTGTACCCGGACGCGCTGCTGGCACGCATCTACGGGGATCAGTTCGGCGTGGTGGTAGGGCCCTCTGAGCCCGCGGCGGGTCTGGATGCCGCCGAGGGTGGGGAGGCGTTCGCGCAGCGGTTGCTCGCCTGCCTGGATGAGCCTTTCCAGGTGGGGCGGCGGCGGATCGAAATGCGTGGCAACATCGGTGTGGTGGTCTGCCCGCCCTTTCCTCAGCATGCCTCGGAATTGCTGTCCGACGCCGGCTTTGCGGTGGAATACGCCAAGTCCAGTCCGCGCCAGCGCTACCGTCGCTTCGAACCCAGAATGCTGGAGCGGCATGCGGCCCTGGTGGATATGGATCGGGATCTGGAAAAGGCCCTGGAGCGGGGCGAGTTTCAGGTGCACTATCAGCCCAAGCTGGATCTGGAAACCGGTCGGGTCGTGAGCCTGGAGGCCCTGTTGCGCTGGTATCACCCAAGGCGTGGTCTGGTGTCGCCGGACGAGTTCATCCCCCGGGCCGAGACCAACGGCACCATCATCGAGATCGGTGACTACGTCCTGCGCGTGGCCTGTGCACAGATGCATGCCTGGCGTCAGAGCCTTTGCCCGGACCTGACCGTGGGCGTGAACCTGGCCACCCTGCAACTCTATCAGGCCGATATCGTGGCAAGGGTGCGCCAGGCCCTGGCCGAGTCGGGTCTGCCGCCCGAGGCACTGGAGCTGGAACTGACCGAGACCGGCCTGATGGAGGACATGGACGCCGCCGCCGAGGCCCTGGAACGCCTGAGGGGCCTGGGGGTCAGCCTGTCCGTGGATGACTTTGGCACGGGCTATTCGTCACTGGCCTATCTGCGCCGCTTCCCCTTGCAGGGGTTGAAGCTGGACAAGCGCTTCGTCAGCGACCTGGAATCCAGCGACGAGTCACGCATGATTGCCTCGGCGGTGCTGGGATTGGCCCGAAGCCTGTCCTTGCGTTCCGTGGCCGAGGGTGTGGAAACCCAGGCCCAGGCCGACTGGCTGAGGGAGCGGGGTTGCCGGCTGGGGCAGGGATATCTGTATGCCCCAGACATGTCCCCGGACGAATTCGTCCTCTGGTTGGGGCAGCGGTGATCTGAGCCGGTCGACCCTGGTGGGCTGCCGGCCACCCCCGGTAGCTGGAGCCCGGTGTTGACCATCGGCCTGTCCCTGCTGGCCCGTGGGTATGTGACCCGTTCCTGAAGACTGAGTATGATGCAGGGATGGCTGTCCCGTTGCCGGGACCCGATCATTTCCTGCCTTTGAAGGAGTCCTACGTGGCTGATACTCCCGGGACAGTGGCCCTGGCCATGACCGGCGCATCCGGTGCCCAATATGGCCTGCGTCTGTTGCAATGCCTGCTGGATGCGGGTGTGCGGGTCTATCTCATGGTGTCCCGGCCCGCCCAGGTGGTGTTGAGCATGGAAACGGATCTGTCACTGCCGGGCAGACCCCGGGAGATGGAGCGCTTTCTCTCGGAACGTTTCGGAGCCGCTCCGGGGCAGTTGCAGGTCTTTGACCGGGAGCAGTGGACCGCCCCGGTAGCCAGTGGCTCTTCCCCACCCGATGCCATGGTGATCTGCCCCTGTACCACGGCCACCCTGGCGGCCGTGTCGGGCGGTGCCAGTCGCTCCCTGATCGAGCGCGCCGCCGACGTGGCCCTGAAGGAGCGTCGCCGGCTGGTGCTGGTGGTGCGCGAGACGCCCTTCTCGGAGATTCATCTGGAACACATGCTGCGGCTGAGCCGCATGGGGGCCGTGATCCTGCCCGCCAATCCCGCCTTCTATCATCGGCCGCAGAGTGTGGATGACCTGGTGGATTTCATTGTCTCCCGGGTGCTGGATCATCTGGGGGTGCCCAACGCCCTGGTCCGCCGTTGGGGGCAGGATGCCGACCATGATACGGGCCGCGAGGCCGGGGGAGTGGAGTGATGGAACTGCCGCTGTTTCCGCTCAACACGGTGCTCTTCCCGGGCGGCGTGTTGCCGCTGCGGATCTTCGAGACCCGCTACATCGACATGGTGCGCCAGTGCATGCGTACCGAGAGTCCCTTTGGTGTCTGTCTGATCCGCGAGGGGCCGGAGGTGGCCGGGACGGCTCAGGTGCACACCATGGGCACCTGGGGGCGCATTGTCGATTGGGATCGCCGCGCCGACGGATTGCTGGGGATCACGGTGATGGGTGAGAGCCGTTTCCGGGTGGAGACCACCTGGGCCCGCAAGGACCATCTGCTCATGGGGGAGGTGGAAGCAGTGGAGTGGCCACCTGAAGTCGGGCTGCCGGAGGAGTTTCTGCCCCTGTCGGGCCTGCTTCAGCGCCTGGTGGAACAGTTGCCGCCGCCTTATGGGTTGCTGCATGGGCATTATGATCAGGCCGGCTGGGTGGGTGCCCGTCTGGCGGAGTTGATGCCCCTGGATCTGAAGGAAAAACAGGCCATGCTGGAGATGGATGATCACCTGGCCCGCCTGTTCCGCCTGCGTGATGCCATGATGGGGTTGCAACTGCAGCCCTGAGCCTTCGGCTGGGTAAGGGCTTTACGTTGACAACGGGCCCCGGGGCCTGCATCGTGCCCGGCTCGATACCGACTCAGGAGGCCTGAACATGGCCGTCATTGATATTACCCAGGACCGCCTGGAGGCCGCGATCCGTGACAGCGGCACGCTGATCCTGGATTTCTGGGCCCCCTGGTGCGCCCCGTGCCGGGCCTTTGCCCCCATCTTCGAGGAGGCCTCCGAGCAGTTCCCCGACGTGGTGTTCGGCAAGGTGAACACCGAAGAGGAGCAGCAACTGGCGGCCTTGTTCCAGATCCGCTCCATCCCCACCCTGATGATCTTTCGAGAACAGATCATCGTCTTCAACCAGCCGGGCATGCTCTCGGCCAGTCAGCTCAATGAGGTATTGGAGAAGGTGGCCGCGCTGGACATGGATGACGTGCGCAGCAAGATGGAAACCGGACCAGAGCCCGGCGAAGGTCAGGGCTGATCAGCCCCCGACCCCGATCATCCTCAAGCCCAGCCCGATCAGCAGCAGGGCAAACACCCGCCGCACGAGTTTCACCGGCAGGCGGTGAGTAAGCCAGGCGCCGACGCGGGCAGTGAAAAAGGCCGCTAAGGCGATGCCGGCAAAGGCCGGCCAGTGCACATAACCACTGCTGAAGGCGGGTAGCGCGGCGTGCCCCCAGCCGTGAATCATGAATCCGGCAGTGCCCGCCAGGGCGATGGGCAGGCCGGTAGCTGCGGCGGTGGCGATGGCCTGGCGCAGATGGATATTGAACCACACCATGAAGGGCACCATCAGGGTGCCGCCGCCAATGCCCAGCAGGGCCGACACCCCACCGATCATCCCACCGCCGGTGTTGAGCACGGCAGGTCCGGGTAGCCGTCTGCCCGGTCTTGGCGGCAGGCTCATGAGCAGATAAAGCCCCATCAGGATCTCGAACACCCCGAAGACCTGACGCAGCATGACGGCGCTCATGAATTCTGCCAGAGTGGCCCCGGCCAGGGCGCCGAGCATGACGCCGGGCGCCATCTGCCGGATCACCTGCCACTGTACGGCGCCGTGACGATGATGCGCCAGGGTGGAGGCGATGGCGGTGGGGATGATGGTGGCCAGGGAGGTGCCGATGGCCAGGTGGGTGATGATGCCACTGTCCACCTGCTGGCGTGTGAACAGCCACACCAGCACCGGCACGATGATCAGGCCGCCGCCCACCCCCAGGAGGCCCGCCACCACGCCGGTGAAGGCTCCCAGTGCCAGGTAGGCGACGATATCCCACATATCATGAACCCGGGGGAAAACCCCCGGGTATCAGCCTGGGCTTAAAGGCTTTGCAGCACTTCGCCCGCCTTGCGGATGGTTTCTTCCAGGTCCTCGGCGCTGTGGGCGGCAGAGAGGAAGCCGGCCTCGAAGGCAGAGGGTGCCAGGTAAACGCCCTTGTCCAGCATGGCATGGAAGAACTTGCCGAAGCGCTCCGTGTCGCAACGCCCCACTTCCTGGAAGTTGCCCACCTGGGGCTGATCGGTGAAGAACAGACCGAACATGCCGCCCACGCGATTGGCGGTCATGGGGACGCCGGCCTTCTTCGCCTCATCCAGGATGCCATTGACCAGGGTTTCCGTCTTGGCGGCCAGATCGTCGTGGAAACCCGGTGCGGAGAGGATCTCCAGGGTCTTCAGGCCCGCCGTCATGGCGATGGGGTTACCGGAGAGCGTGCCCGCCTGGTACACGGGGCCCAGCGGTGACATGTATTCCATCACCTGGCGACGACCGCCCACGGCACCCACCGGCATGCCGCCGCCGATGACCTTACCCAGGGTGGTCAGGTCGGGCTTGACGTTGTACAGGGCCTGGGCGCAGCCCAGTGCCACACGGAAGCCGGTCATCACTTCGTCGAAGATCAGCAGGGCACCGTGGTCGTCACAGACGCTGCGCAGGCCTTCCAGGAAGCCCGGCGCTGGTGGCACGCAGTTCATGTTGCCGGCCACCGGTTCCACGATGATGCAGGCGATCTCGTTGCCGTACTGGGAGAAGACTTCCCGCACCTGCTCGATGTCGTTGAAGCTCACCGTGAGGGTGTGTTCCGCCAGGGAGGCGGGTACGCCGGGGGAGTTGGGCACGCCCAGGGTCAGGGCCCCGGAGCCGGCCTTTACCAGCAGTGAATCGCTGTGGCCGTGATAGCAACCCTCGAACTTGAGGATCTTGTCCCGCCCGGTGAAACCGCGTGCCAGGCGGATGGCGCTCATGGTGGCTTCCGAGCCGGAGCTGGTCATGCGCACCATCTCCATGGATGGCACCAGTTCGCAGACCCGGTCGGCCATTTCCGTCTCGATGGCGGTGGGTGCGCCGAAGGACAGGCCGTTGAGAGCGGCTTCACGCACTGCGGCGATGACTTCCGGGTGGGCGTGGCCGACGATCATCGGACCCCAGGAACCGACGTAGTCGATGTAGCGTTTGCCGTCGGCGTCGTACATGTAGGCGCCCTGGGCACGTTCGACGAAGACGGGGTCGCCACCGACGCCCTTGAAGGCGCGGACCGGCGAGTTGACGCCACCGGGGATGTGCTTCTGGGCTGCCTGGAAGAGATCGTGGGATTTTGTCATGGGGTGATCTTTCGCTTGTTGGGCTTGGTGAAAGTGACTGGGCAAAACCTTGAAGGGGGACAAGATACTCGATCTGGATGTCCCTGCAAAACCGGGGGCAAGCCGCACGCCCCTGGAACCGGGTTCGGTCGGTGGGTCAGGTGCAACCTTCCGCGCGTGCCATGGCGGCAATCCGCGCCGCGCCGGCCCGCACATCGGTGGCGCCAAATACGCCCTGGATCACCGCCGCCATATGGGCCCCGGCCTGGAAGACCTGCCCGGCGTTTTGCTCGGTGATGCCGCCGATAGCAGCAATGGGCAGGTGCAGTTCCGATCGTGCACGGCTCAGCAGCGACAGCGGCGCGTGCACCGCCTGGGGCTTGGTGGAGGAGGGGAAGACCGAGCCAAAGGCCACGTAATCGGCGCCCTGTTCCTGGGCCTCGTGGGCCAGGTCCAGACGGTTGTAGCAGGATACGCCGATGATGGCCTGGGCTCCCAGGCGCTCCCGGGCGAGCCCCAGGGGGCTGTCTTCCAGGCCTATGTGTACGCCATGGGCACCGCAGGCCCGGGCCAGCTCCACGTCGTCGTTGATGATGAGCAGGGCTCCGTGTTCCTGGCACAGGGACAGCAGAGCCCGGGCCTCGCTCAGGCGGCGCGAATGATCCGTGGTCTTGTCCCGGTATTGCACCACCCGGGCGCCGCCGTCCAGGGCCTGACCCACCATCGTTTGAAGCTGTGCGCCCAGGTCGGCGGGGGTGATCACGTACAGGCCGACGAGGCCCGTGTGGAGAGGGGTGGCTTCAGTCGGCATGGTGGGTCTGTTTGTCGCTGTCATCCTCGATGTTCTCTCCAGCCCAGAACAGTCGATTGGGGATCATCTGTCCCATGCCCAGGCGGTGGGCGTGGCGCAGGGTATTCCAGGTGTAGTTCAAGCCTTCGTGCACGGCGGCACTGGGGACGGTGCCCTGGGCCAGCAGGGCAGCGATGGCCGAGGAGAGGGTGCAACCCGAGCCATGGAACTGACCCTCCAGGCGATCCACGGTGAAGGTGTCCAGGCGGCGATGATTGCCGTACAGGGTGTTGTGCACCTTGCCGGTCTTTTCGTGGGTGCCGGTAATGAGCACGTATTCCGTGCCCTGATCCAGCAACGACATGGCGCAGGCGTCCAGGGTGTCCGAGCCCGTGGCCAGGGTGCGGGCTTCCAGGCTGTTGGGCGTCATGATGGTGGTGAATGGGGCCAGCAGGGTCAGGATGCCGTCGATGATTTCCTCGTCGGCCAGTGCGGTGCCGCTGCCGGAGGCCAGCACCGGATCCAGCACTACCGGAAGATCCGGGTAGTCGCTCAGCAGGGTGTGTACCGCCTGCACCGCCTCGATGGACCCCAGCAGGCCGATCTTGATGGCCGCCACCGGCATGTCTTCCAGCACGGCCCGGGCCTGGTGGATGATGAGTTCCGCGTCCAGGGGGGCGAAACCCATCACCCTGGCGGTGTCCTGCACCGTGATGGCGGTGATCACGGGCGCGGGATGGCAGCCCATGCTGATGATGGATTCGATGTCTGCCTGGATGCCGGCACCACCGGTGGGATCGTTGCCCGCCAGGGTCATGACGACGGGAACCGATGGCTGATCGATCATGCTAAGCTCCCCAACTTGATTTGATCACAGTGTACCACCTGGCCATGCCACCTCATTGCGGGTTGGCCGTCATCGGAGGAGTGTCAGCGATGAAAAAATATCAATGCGTGATCTGTGGGTTCATCTACGATGAGGCAGAGGGAGTGCCTGATGATGGCATCCCGCCTGGCACCGTGTGGGCCGACGTGCCTGATGACTGGGTCTGCCCGGAATGCGGTGCGACCAAGTCCGATTTCGAGGAAATGGCTTCCTGACCCGTTAAGGGTGAAACCGGCACTCCCGTGGGCGGGGTTTCCTCTGTGGGAGCGGGCCTCGCCCGCGAAGGGGGGGGCACCAGGCCGGGCGCAGCGATTCCCTGACAGGCCAGCCCCCACAGGGAGCCCGGTGTTCAGGCGGTATCGCGCAGCGAGATCTGCTTCCAGCCTCGGGCCCGGGCAGTGTCTGCCAGGATCTCGTCGGGATCCACGGCCACGGGGTATGCCACCCGCTCCAGCAGCGGCAGGTCGTTGTGGGAGTCGCTGTAGAACCAGCTGCCGTCCAGTGCCCGGCCGGGCTGGGAGTTGAGCCACTGTTCCAGGCGGGTGACCTTGCCTCCCTGGAAGCAGGGCACGCCCTTGAGTTCACCGGTATAGCGACCGTCCTCGAAGTGGGGCTCGGTGGCCAGCAGGTGCTCCACGCCCAGCAGGCGGGCGATGGGTTCGGTAACAAAGCGGTTGGTGGCCGTGATGATCACCAGTTCATCGCCAGCCTCCCGGTGCTCCGTGAGCAGGTGCTCGGCGCCCGGAGCAATCATGGGCTTGATGCGCTCGTGAATGAACTGCTCCCGCCATCCCTGCAGTTGATCCAGCGGGTGAGCGGCCAGAGGCGCGAAGGAGAAACGGCAGAATTCCAGAATATCCAGGGTGCCGGCCTTATACTGCTCGTAGAAGCGGTGGTTGAGTTCCTCGTATTCGCTTCGGTCCACGATGCCCAGATCCACCAGAAACTGGCCCCATTCGTGGTCGCTGTCTCCTGCCAGCAGGGTGTTGTCCAGGTCGAACAGGGCGAGGCTCACAGGGTTCTCCTTGTGGTGATGATGGGGGGCATGTGATGTTAACTGATCCGGGTGCCCTGCTGCCACGCGCGGCGGTTTATCCGCCGGGATTGTATGTTATTTGCCGATCCGCCTCGCTTATGGAAAAATGCAGGGCAACGAACGGCTTTCAGGTGGCTGCGTAAGTGATTGATTGTGATGGCTATAGGCCGAACGTGGGTATCATCCTGTGTAACCAGGATGGTCGCCTGTTCTGGGCCAAGCGCATCGGGCAGCAGTCCTGGCAGTTTCCGCAAGGGGGTATCCGTCGGGATGAGACACCCACCGAGGCCATGTACCGAGAGCTGGCCGAGGAGACGGGGCTGGAAGCCTGTCATGTGGAGATTGTGGGTTGTACCCGCCACTGGCTCCGCTACCGGTTGCCCAAGCATTTGATCCGCCGCCGCTCCAACCCGGTGTGCATTGGCCAGAAGCAGGTGTGGTTCCTGCTGCGGCTGGTGGGGGAAGACAGCTGCGTGCGACTGGATGCGGCACCCCACCCGGAGTTCGATTCCTGGCGCTGGGTGGATTACTGGTACCCCATGCGAGAGGTGGTGTTCTTCAAGCGCCACGTCTATCGTCGGGCGCTCAAGGAACTGGCGCCCTTGCTGTTTCAGGAGGACGTACCCTCCTGTCCTGCCGAGCGGCACTATCGTCCCCGCCGGCTTTGATCCACGGGCCGCACGAGCGGCTCATCACCCCTGGCCCCGCGCATGCTGCATGTACTCAGACGGATCGTCCTGGAGGTCGGCGCCGCCAGTAACCTGGCGGAGGCGCTGGAGATCATCGTTCGCCGGGTCAAGCAGGAACTGACCATCGATGTCTGCTCCGTCTATCTGCGTGAACCGGAGGCCAATGGTCAGCGCCTGTTGCTGATGGCCTCGGAGGGCCTGAACCCCGATTCCGTGGGGACGGTGGTGATGAACACCGGCGAGGGCCTGGTGGGTCTGGTGGCCGAGCGGGCCGAGCCGGTCAACCTGGAAAACGCCCCGGACCATCCCCGCTTCAAGTATTTTCCCGAGACCGGCGAGGAGCGTTATCACGCCTTCCTGGGTGTGCCCATCATCCATAACCGGCGCCTGCTGGGCGTGCTGGTGGCGCAGCAGCGGGAGCGGCGGCGGTTCGATGATGAGCACGTGGCCTTCCTCATCACCCTGGCGGCTCAGCTGGCAGGGGCCATCAGCCACGCCGAACTGATTGGTGAGGTGGGCAAGCGCCGCGAGGAGATCCAGCAGGATAACCTGCAGATCGCCGGCATCCCCGGGGCCGCGGGCGTCGCGGTGGGTCAGGGGGTGGTGGCCTATGCCCTGGCGGATCTGGAGTCCGTGCCCGACCGGGACGCGGAGTCCATCGAGAACGAGGAGACAGCGTTTCGCGAGGCGGTCAAGGAGGTTCAGGATGAACTCATCGAGATCAAGGATCGGATGCAGGACGTGCTGCCCATGGAGGAGCGGCTGCTGTTCGATGCCTATGTGATGATGCTGGGTAGCGACAGCCTGGTGAATGGCACGGTGGACCGCATCCGTGGTGGCAGCTGGGCACCGGCCGCCCTGCGGGACACGGTGCGCGAGAGTACCCGTAATTTCGAGGACATGGACGATCCCTATCTGCGGGAGCGGGCCTCGGATGTGCGAGACATCGGCCGGCGCATCCTCATGCGTCTGCAATCCCATGTCCGCGAACCCGAGGAGTTCCCCGAGCACACCATACTGCTCGGTGAGGACGTGACCGCCACGCAACTGGCCGAAGTGCCCACGGAGCGACTGGCGGCAGTGGTCTCCTCGCGGGGTACCGGGTCCTCCCACGTGGCCATTCTGGCCCGTGCCATGGGCATCCCGGCGGTGATGGGGGTGGCGGACCTGCCCGTGGGGCGCCTGGAAGGCCGGCAGATCGTCGTGGATGGTTACCGGGGCAATCTCTACATCCAGCCCACGGCCGAACTGCTGGAAGAATTCAAGCACCTGCAGGACGAGGAGAAGGAACTGGCCGAGGGCCTTCGGGACCTGGCCCAGGAGCCGGCCATCACCCAGGATGGAGTGGAGGTGCCGGTGTATGCCAACAGCGGTCTGCTGGCGGACATCGCCCCCTCCATCCAGTCCGGTGCCGACGGGATCGGCCTTTACCGCACGGAAGTGCCCTTCATGATCCGGGAGCGGTTCCCCGGTGAGGACGAGCAGACCCAGATCTACCGGGAGATCCTCAAGTCATTCAACCCCCGCCCGGTGACCCTGCGCACCCTGGATGTGGGTGGCGACAAGGCCCTGCCTTATTTCCCGGTAACGGAAGACAACCCCTTCCTGGGCTGGCGGGGCATCCGCATCACCCTGGATCACCCGGAAATCTTCCTCACGCAGCTGCGGGCCATGCTGCGCGCCAGCCAGGGCCTGAGCAATCTTCACATCCTGTTCCCCATGATCAGTTCCCTGGGGGAGCTCAAGGGGGCCATGCAGTTGCTGCAACGGGCCCGGGATGAGCTGCTGGATGAACATTATGTGATCCCCGTGCCCAAGGTGGGGGTGATGGTGGAGGTGCCGTCGGCGGTCTACCTGTCCGAGGCCCTGGCCCGGCGGGTGGATTTCCTCTCCGTGGGCACCAATGATCTGGTGCAGTATCTGCTGGCGGTGGATCGCAACAATCCGCGGGTGGCCGATCTGTATAACGGTCTGCACCCGGCGGTGCTGCACGCCCTGGACCAGACGGCCCAGGGCGCTCACCGGGCGGGCAAGACCATCAGTGTCTGCGGAGAGATGGCGGCGGATCCGGCTTCGGTCATCCTGTTGCTGGGGATGGAGATCGATGCCCTGAGTGTCAACGTGGCGGCCCTGGCCCGCGTTAAATGGGTGATTCGCAGCTTCTCCCGGGAGCGTTGCCGGGAGTTGCTGCGGCAGTGCGTCAAGATGGAAGAGCCGGCGGCCATCCGGGCGTTGCTGGATAATGCCCTGGTACAGGCCGGCCTGGGAGGGCTGGTGAGGGCCGGCAAGGCCTGAGCACGGCCGGCGGGTGCCGGATCAGCTCCGGGCTGGCAGCCACTTGTCCAGGTGCTTTTCCACCCGCTCCCAATCCAGATCGCCCATCTTCTGGTAGGCAATGCGTCCCCGGGGAGAGATCAGGAAGGTGGTGGGCGTGAGTTGCACATTGCCAAACGCCGAGGCCACCTGGTCATCACGGTCCAGGGCGATGGTGTAGCCCACGTTCCGTCGGCGCACCATCTCCGCCACCTGTTCCGGCGGGTCGTAGTGCATGGCCACGCCGATCACTTCCAGACCCCGTTCCCCATACTCTGCCTTGAGCTGATTGAAATGCGGGATCTCCTGCACGCAGGATGGGCAGGTGGTGGCCCAGAAGGTGAGCAGCACCGGTTGCCCCTGCAGATCCGCCAGGTGCAGAGTGGAGCCGTTCAGGGTTTCCATCTCCACCTGCGGGGCGGTGCGCCCCCCCTCGGGGGCCAGCCACAGGGCCAGCAGCGCTCCGGTCAGGGCCAGGACGAAGATTCCGATGAATACGTCTCTTTTCTTCACGGTGTTGCGGTTCCTATGGGAGATGAATGTCACGACCCCACATGATAAACGGCGGGGCCGGAGTTTCGCCATGTTGTCCCGCTCGCCACGCCGTGCAGCCTGCGGGTTTTGTTATGATGTCGACTCGTGGGTGGGCCGCCAGGCCCGCCGCCTGAATGATCGTGAGCGAGTGGAGGTGAAATGGTGGTCAGGGTGGGCATTGTCGGTGCAACCGGCTATACCGGGGTGGAATTGCTGCGTCTGCTGCTGGCGCATCCCCAGGCGGAGCCGGCGGTGGTCACCTCCCGAGGCAATGCGGGAGAGCGGCTCGATGCCCTGTTCCCCAATCTGCGCGGCCAGTGCGATCTGGTCTTCCAGGAGCCTGATCCCGCCGCACTGGCCGAATGCGATGTGGTGTTTTTCGCCACCCCACACGGCGTGGCACACGCCATGGCCGCGGAACTGCTCAAGCGGGGCACCCGGGTCATTGATCTTTCCGCCGACTTTCGCATCAAGGATGCGCAGGTCTGGGAGCATTGGTACAACCAGCCCCACGGGGCCCCCGAGCTGCTGGGGGAGGCGGTCTACGGTCTGCCGGAGTTGAACCGGACCCAGATCCCCGAGGCACGCCTGGTGGCGGTGCCGGGGTGTTACCCCACCGCCGTCACCCTTGGGTTCCTGCCGCTGCTGGAGCAGCAGCTGGTGGATCCGCTGCGTCTGGTGGCCGACGCCAAGTCCGGTGTCAGCGGTGCAGGGCGCAAGGCCCAGGTGGGGTCGCTGCTGTGTGAGGCCTCGGAAAACTTCAAGGCTTACGGCGTGGCCGGCCACCGTCACCTTCCTGAAATCCTGCAGACCCTGAGCCTGGCGGCCCGCAGTGTGCCGCAGCTGACCTTCGTGCCCCACCTGGTGCCCATGATCCGTGGCATCCTGGCCACCCTCTATGCAACGCTGGCCCATGTGGAAGTGGACCTGCAATCGGTTTATGAACAGCGTTACCGGGATGAACCCTGCGTGGATGTGCTGCCTGCCGGAAGTCTGCCGGAGACGCGCAGCGTGCGTGGCACCAATCTCTGTCGATTGGCGGTGCACCGCCCCGGCGGTGCCGATACCGCCGTGGTTGTCTCGGTGATCGACAATCTCGTGAAGGGGGCTTCGGGGCAGGCCATCCAGAACATGAACCTGATGTTTGGCTTGCCCGAGACGCGCGGGCTCGAGGCCATCGCCGTGCTGCCCTGATCCATGGCGCGCTGGCGGAAGGGGTTGCCGGATCTTTCCACGGGGTATCACGTGGAGTACCGCAATCCCTGGCTGCGTACTGTGGTCAGGCTGGTATTGGTGTTGCTGGTGCTGGGGGCCGGGTGGCAGTTGTATCACCTGGGGTATGCTCAGGGAGGCGACGATTACGGCAGTGCCAGGACGGAGTTGCGCGATCTGCGTGAGCGGGTGGCCTTGCTGGGCCATGAAAACCGCCAGTTGCGACAGGACAACGCCTTGCTGCAGCGCGAACTGACGGTAGAGCGAGAAGTGTCCAATCGGGTGCGGCTGGATATCCAGGGATTGGAACGGCGCGTCCATGAATTGACCGAAGAGGTGGATTTCTACCGCAATATCGTTTCTCCTGACGAACTTGAGCGTGGCCTGCACATTCATAAGGTGCAGTTGACCCCGGCGGATGTGCCGGGTGCGTACCGGTACCAGTTGGTGCTGACGCAGGTTCAGGGCAATCGATCCCTTGAGGGCAGGGTGAACCTGCAACTGGAGGGGCGGCGAAACGGCGAGTCGATCCAGCTTGAGCATGGCGATCTCGTGCCCGGCGAGGCAGATGGCCGGTCGTTTTCATTCCGTTACTTTCAGGTGGTCAGCGGTCGCCTGCATCTGCCCGGCGATGTGGTCCCCGAGGCCCTGGTGGTCAGTGTGGAGCCGGAGGGGTCGCATGCCCGGTCGGTGCAACAGCGCGAGGCCTGGTCATCGCTGTTCAACGAAGGAGACTCTTGAATGTTGTCTCGACGCAAGAAGAAGATAAAGGTGGCCCGGGTGGATACCATCCTGGGTCGCAACAGTGTCATCGAGGGTGACCTTCGCTTTTCCGGTGGCATGCATGTGGAAGGAACCATCCATGGCAATATCAGCGCCGATGACCAGGATGAGGATGCCGTGCTGGTCATCAACGAGGGCGCAGTCATCAAGGGCGACGTGAAGGTGCCTCGAGTGGTGATCAGTGGTTCGGTTGAGGGGGATGTGCACGCCAGTGCGCGTGTGGAACTCTCTTCTGGTGCCCAGGTCATGGGTAATGTGTATTACACGCTCATCGAGATGGCCATGGGAGCGGAGGTCAATGGCAACCTGGTGCACCAGAGCAAGGAGGCCCTGAAGCTGGAGCATCTGAAAGTGCCTGGGGAATCCCAAGGCACTCAGCAGTCACCTCGGGAAGGCGGAGCAGAAACGCCTGTATCGGGGGTTTCCTCCGGGAGCGAGCATTCTTGACCGTTTCTCTGGGCGAATGCTAGCGTAGGACCAAGGCCCGGTTTGGGCACATCAACCGCGATTACGGAGAGGCAGATTCATGACTGCAACCGAAACCACCAACGACACCATGCCCAGCCCGCTGAATTTCACCGATTCGGCTGCCGCCAAGGTAAAGGCCCTGATTGACGAGGAGAACAATCCCTCCTTGAAGTTGCGCGTCTTTGTCAGCGGCGGCGGCTGCTCCGGCTTCCAGTATGGCTTCACCTTTGATGAAGACGTCAACGACGGCGATACGTCCGTCGAGAAGGGTGGCGTCACCCTGCTGATCGACCCCATGAGCTATCAATATCTGGTGGGTGCCGAGATTGACTACACGGAAAGCCTGGAAGGCGCCCAGTTCGTGATTCGCAACCCCAACGCCACCACGACCTGCGGGTGTGGTTCCTCCTTCTCCGTTTGAGGTCTGGGCATGGATCCGAGCCGCCTGATGGCCCTGGTGCGTTTTGGCTGGTATCGCCTGATGGCGCTTTTCGGTCATTGCACGGGGCAGTTCAACATCGGTTACATGTACGCCAAGGGTTACGGCGTGCCCCAGGACGTGGAAAAGGCCGTGGCCTGGTATCTCAAGGCAGCGGAGCAGGGTGACGTCCATGCCCAGAGCAACCTGGCCCTGATGTATGTGAAGGGGCAGGGGGTCGAGCAGGATGACGGCAAGGCGGTGCACTGGTACCGCCTGGCGGCGGATCAGGGCAGTACCAATGCGCAGTGCAATCTGGCCTTCATGTACCTCCATGGGCGCGGTGTGGCCGAGGATCCGGCTCAGGCGGCCCATTGGTACCGGTTGGCGGCCGATCTGGAAAACCCCTCGGCCCAGTGCAACCTTGGGGTTCTGCATGCCAATGGCAATGGTGTGCGCCAGGATCAGGTTCTGGCCTACATGTGGTCGGAACTGGCAGCGGCCCAGGGCTATGAGCTGGCCCGGGAAAACCGTGACCGATTTGCCCAGGGCATGACGGCGGCGCAGATTGAAGAGGCGCGTCGCCTCGCCCGCGAATGGACGCCGGGGACGACAGCCGACGTCCAGTCTGCCCCGGTGGCCACTTAAACCATCTCTCCCGGGTGAATGCTCCCCAGCACCACCGCCTTGCGTGCACCGGTGACTGAGGGCACATTGCCCGGGCGCCCGGCCAGGGTCTCACGGGCCAGCCAGGCGAAGGCCATCGCCTCCATCCAGTCGGGCGACAGCCCCACGGCTTCGGTGGACTCCACAATGGCGTCCGGCAGTCGTCGGCGAAGACCCTCCATCACTGCCCGGTTGTGAACACCCCCACCGCACACCAGTACCCGCTGGGTGTTGGAAGCGTGACGGATGATGGCGTCGCTGGCGCTTGCCACAGTCAATTCCGCCAGGGTGCGCTGAATGTTGCGGGCCGGGATGGCTCTTTCGGCCATCTGCAGTTGCCTTTCAACCCACTGAAGATTGAAATACTCCGTGCCGGTGCTCTTCGGCGGCGGCTGCATGAAATACGGATCCCCCAGCATGGATGTCAGCAGGGGGTCGTCCAGTTCTCCGCCCGCAGCCCAGTCACCCTGTGCATCCCAGGGTTGGCCTCTTTCATGGCGTATCCACGCATCCATCAAGGCATTGGCCGGGCCGGTATCGAAACCCTGCAGTGGGGCTCCTTCGTCAGCGGGTAGTACCGTGATGTTGGCAATGCCCCCGAGGTTGAGGATGACTCGATCCTCCGCGTCCGAGCGCAACATGGCGCGATGAAACGCGGGCACGAGTGGCGCGCCTTCGCCGCCCGCCGCCATGTCCCGACGCCGAAAATCAGCCACCACCGTCAGCCCCGTGCGTTCGGCCAGGTGATGGGGGCAGCCGATCTGCAGGGAGAAGGGACGCTTGCCGCCAGGGCGGTGACGTACCGTCTGGCCATGGCTGCCAATGGCAACGATGTCGCTGGGGTCCAGATGTTCGTCTTCCAGCAGGGTCAGCACGGCCTCAGCCAAAACCTCCCCCAGCGCCACATCCAGGGATCCCAGTTCATCCACGCAGGCGGCTTGGCTCGGGTCTGCCAGGTTGCGCAGGCCTTCGGTGAGTGCTT
>NZ_CP011994.1:3370000-3550080 GCF_001632845.1 Ectothiorhodospira sp. BSL-9
AAGTAAGACATCACCCCAGTGAAAGAAATCGTAGACGCTGGGTGCTGCATCGCAATAAAGTGTGGCATTGGGGCCGCCCAGTGGGCTGGTCGCGAAACACAGATCAGGGGCCCAGCCCCGAGACCAATCATCCGAACAACGGACGACGAGGACAATCCATGACATCCCGTACCGTCACGGTTATCGATAACGCCACCGGCAAACAGGTGGAACTGCCCGTACTTGAGGGCACTCAGGGCCCCGCCACCGTGGACATCCGGCCACTGTCCAAGGAATTGGGCTATTTCACCTATGACCCGGGCTTCATGTCCACGGCCAGCTGCCGCAGCGATATCACCTATATCGATGGCGATCAGGGCATCCTCATGTACCGGGGGTACCCCATCGAGCAACTCGCCGAACACAGCAGCTACCTGGAGACCAGCTACCTGCTGCTCTACGGTGAACTGCCCACCGCCACCGAGCTGGAAACCTTCACCCGCATCATCCAGAAGCATTCCATGCCCCACCAGGCGATCCGTCGTTTCTATGACGGCTTCCGGCACGATGCTCACCCGATGGCCATCATGGTGGGTGTGTTCGGAGCCCTGTCGGCCTTCTTCCACGACACCACCGATGTGCACAACCCGCGCCACCGGGAGATCGCCGCCCATCGGATGATCTCCAAGATGCCCACCATCGCCGCCTGGTCCTACAAATATGCCGTCGGCCAGCCCTTCCTGTATCCCGACAACGAACTGGGCTATTCGGAAAACTTCCTGCGCATGATGTTCGGGGTGCCCACAGAGCGTTATGAGCCCAACCCGGTGTTCGCCAAGGCGCTGGACCTGATCCTGATCCTGCACGCCGATCACGAGCAGAACGCCTCCACCTCCACGGTACGCCTCTCCGGCAGTTCCGAGGCCAACCCCTTTGCTGCCGTCTCCGCTGGCATCGCCTCCCTCTGGGGCCCGCTGCATGGTGGTGCCAACGAGAAGGTGGTGCGGATGCTCGAATCCATCGTCGACAGTGGCCAGTCGGTGGAGTACTTCGTCAATCGTGCCAAGGACAAGGACGACTCCTTCCGCCTGATGGGCTTCGGCCACCGGGTGTACAAGAACTACGACCCCCGCGCCACGATCATCCGCAAGATGTGTCACGAGCTGTTACGGGAGATGGGCGCGGACAACGAACCCCTGTTCGAGGTGGCCATGGAACTGGAACGCATCGCCATGGAGGACGACTACTTCAAGGAACGCAAGCTCTACCCCAACGTGGACTTCTACTCGGGCCTGATCCTGCGTGCCATGGGCATCCCGCTGAACATGTTCACCGCCATCTTCGCCCTGGCCCGCATGGTGGGCTGGAATGCCCACTGGTGCGAGATGATGCAGGACCCCGAATCCCGCATTGGGCGTCCCCGCCAGTTGTACACCGGCGCTGCCACCCGGGACTACGTGCCCATTGAGAAGCGCTGAGCGTATCACTATATTAGGAGACCCTAAATCAACGGAGAGGGAAGCACCATGACGATTGATCGCGCAGTACTGGCATTTGCCGGTAGCATGATTCTGCTCAGCCTGCTGCTGTCGCTGCTCAGCCCCCTGTGGCTGTGGCTCACCGCATTTGTGGGTCTCAACCTGCTGCAATCGGCCTTCACCGGGTTCTGCCCGCTGGCCATCGTGCTGAAGAAATTCGGCATGAAACCGGGCGAAGCCTTCAGCTGATGCCGGCCCGGCTCATGCCATGCCCGCGGATCCCAAGTGGCGAGCCCCTGGCGTGAGTCCCCCTCTTCACCATTGGGGGTGAACTGACTTGCTGCCCCTTCCCGTTATCGGGAAGGGGCATGGTCCTAGACCCGTGCCCTTGCCTTCTGGAGGACCTTCATGACCGCATCCCCCACCCACGTCGTCCATACCCTGCAACTGGGCCCCATGGATAACTTCATTTACCTGGTGGAAGACCAGGCCTCCCGTCAGGCGGCCATTGTCGATCCGGCCTGGGAAGTGGATGAGGCTCTGGAACGCGCCCGATCACTGGGCCTTGAGATCACCCACATTCTGCTCACACACACCCATCAGGACCACATCAACGGCCTGGACGAGGTGCGTGCGCAGACCGGGGCCGAAGTACACCTGCTCCAGGCCGAGGCCGATTACTGGGGACAGGCACCGGCGGACGCCGTGCTGCACAACGATGGCGACGAGATTCATCTGGGCGATACCTTGATCCGCGTGCTACACACACCGGGACACACCCCGGGCGGCACCTGTTACCACCTGGGTGATGACCTGATCACCGGAGACACCCTGTTTGTGTACGGTTGCGGCCGCTGCGACCTAAAGCAGGGAGACCCCAGAGCGATGCTCCGTTCCCTGAAGCGATTGCGGGACGAGCTTCCGGGTCGAACGGTCATCCATCCCGGACATGACTATGGCGTGCAGCCCACCTCCACCCTGGCGGAACAGGCCCGGGGAAACCCCTTCATGCATTTCGAGGAGGAGGCAGCCTTCGTGCATTACCGCATGGAGGAACATGACCGGGTGCGCAGTGGCCCGTATGGGCCGGAGAAGCCCCCCACAGGGTAAGGGACGAAGTGCCTTTATGTGGGAGCTGGCCTGCCGGCGCATCGCTGCGGCAGCACAGCGCGATGTGTGCAGCTCCTTTTCGCGGCCGAGGGCCGCCCCCATGGTTTTCTGAGGGCATGGGGGTTTCAGGGCTTGAGGCTTTTGAGCCACTCCCGCTGGCAGACGCTGCGGCGACGCTTTTCCAGCTTCTCGCGGATACGCCCTTCCACCTCCGCCAGGGGGATGGTGTGGGCCGCGTGGATGCCCTCGCATAACAGAATGTGAAGCCCCATCTCTGTCTCGACAATCGGGCTCACCTGCCCCGCCTTCATGTTGAAGAGCGCCTCGTCCAGGTTGGCAAAGAGGGTGCCCCGGGGCACCTTGCCGATCAGCCCCCCCTTCATGGCACTGGGACACTCCGAGTGACGGGTGGCCTGGACAGCAAACTGGTCCACATCCCCGGTCAGGTCATCGGCCAAGGCCTGCAGTCGCTGTCGTGCCCGCTCGCGGGTGTTTTCAGGGTAGTCCGGGTTGATGGTGATCAGGATCTGACGCACGGTGCGTGATTCGGGCACCTGGAATCGCTCCAGGTGCAGGTAGTAGAAGAGCTTCACATCCACATCGCTGACCTGGGCCGAGCGGTTGGCCACGCGATCCAGCATCGCTTCCAGGCGCAGCTCCCGATGCAGCGCCTCCCGGAAGCTGGCCAGGTCGAACCCATGAGCCTCCAGTTCCGCCGCAAAGCCCGCCTCGTCCGGGTAGCGACCGCGAATCTCCGCCAGGGCATGGTCCAGCGTCTCCTGCGGCACGTGCACATCCGGCGCCTGGTCCGATGCCAGCGCCCGGGCACCGATCTCGTAGGCCCGAGCCGAGCGGGCGCGCACAGTCTGTCGCTCTGCCTCATCCAGTTTACCCAGGGGCTTCTCGAAGCTGTCCAGCGCCGTGCGCAGTTCAATGTAGGCCAGTTCCGGGCGATGTTCCAGTGTGGGCGTCATACAGCCTCCCGCTCAAAATGCTTGATGTCGATTCACGATGTCATGTCTTCCCCCGGGGGGTCCCCAAGGGCCGATTCCGGGACCTGCAGGACACGCCCCTCAAAATTCACGTGGTACTCCACCCCATCGGGCAGGTCCCGCAGCACCTTGCAGACCTCGCCCACCACACCGGCCTCCACCACCGGCTGCCCCTTGATGCCAAGCGGCACCCGGGGCGTCACCTTGTCGCGGAACTCGTAGCGGGTGGGCACCCAATGGGCATCGGCATCCAGCAACTCCTCCTGGCGGCAGCCAACGATACGACCATGCTCCATGAAGTTGACGGTGTAGATGATCTGATCCTGAAGGAATCTGCCCATATCGATCACCACGCCGACACTGCCCCTGGGCACCAGCAGACTCCCCCGGTCCATGCCCGGGTAGCTGCCATCGTTGCGGACCGGGCGCACCACACGCACCCGTTCACCATATTCATACATGGGCTTCATGTGCAGTTCCTTATCCTTGCCATTCCTTGAGACTTGGGCTGGTGCCCATCGATGGGTTCACGACTTGCGGCCGAAGGCCTCGTCCAGGGGCACGTAGGCCACGCCCGGAGGGGGGCGCTGGAACACCTTGAAAACCTTCTCGGTCTGGGCATCGGAGTTCACGAAATCAGTGTAGGCCTGGGCCAGCAGGCCCCGGTACAGGTCCCTCAAGGCACCGGCATCGCCGGATTCTCCCGGTGTCTGAGCAGCCAGGTAGTCGTGGAAACGCTGCAGGATATGCAGGCGGTTCACCTTCACCGTGGCCTCATCGTAGGGGATGTCGAAGTACTCCAGAAAATCCTCGGCGGATTCCAGATCCTGGAGGTCGTCTTGCAGGGTTTCAGCGTTCATGGCGTGATCCTCTTTGGGGGTTTCAGGTGAGGGCGTGATGCGCGGTTGATGTGGGGGCGGCGGCCAGGCTATCCAGTTCCTGATACCACAGCGCCAATTCACGCTCGGTAGGTGCCCGCTTGGTCCGCGAGGCAGCGCTTCGGATTCTGGATAGCAGCAGGGTGGCCTCGGGACGGCCCAGCGTGATTCCCAGACGTGCATAGGCCTGGATCACCGCACTGCTGCCTGAGTGCTTGCCCAGCACCAGCCGATGCTCCCGGCCCAGTTCCGCCGGGTCCACACCCTGGTAATTGGCCGGGTCCTTGAGCAGACCGTCCACATGGATGCCGGCTTCGTGGGTGAAGACGCCCTCGCCTACCAGGCTTTTCTGCCAATGAATGGGATGGCCGGTGGCGGTTTCCACCAAGTGGGACAAGGTTTGAAAACGACGCAGATCCACGCCGGTCTCGATGCCGTGCAACTGCCGCAGGCCCAGCACCACTTCTTCCAGGGCAGCGTTGCCGGCCCGCTCCCCAATGCCGTTGACCGTGGTGTTCACATGGGTGGCCCCTCCCAGGGCAGCGGCCAGACTGTTGGCCGTGGCCAGTCCCAGATCATCATGGGCATGCATCTCGATTTCCAGGTCCGAAGTGGCCCGAAGCCGGCGCATGCGTTCCAGGACGGTAAAGGGCTCAAGGATGCCCACGGTGTCGGCAAACCGAAAACGTCGGGCGCCGGCCTGTTGTGCCGTCTCCATCACCCGTGACAGGAAATCCACATCGGCCCGGGAGGCATCCTCCCCCCCCACGCCTACCTCCAGGCCCAGTTCCAGGGCCTCGGCCACATGGCGCCGGATGCAGTCCAGCACCCACTCCCGACTGCGTCCGAGCTTGCGGGTAATCTGCTGATCAGACACGGGAATGGACAGATCCACCATATCCACCCCCAGATGGGCGCAGCATTTCAGATCATCGGTGCGCATGCGGCTCCAGACCAGCAGGCGGGCGTTAAGTCCCAGGCCTGCCAGCAAACGGATGGAGTCGCGTTCCTCGTCCCCCATGGAGGGGATGCCCACCTCCAGTTCCGGCACGCCCAGTTCATCCAGCCCACGGGCAATGGCAATACGCTCGGCATCGTTGAAGGCAACGCCGGCGGATTGTTCGCCGTCCCGAAGGGTGGTGTCGTCGATGACGATGGCAGGAGGGTGGCTCATTGGCGGCTCGCTCGGTACAGGTTCCGGGAGGGATACTGCGAGTTTCGTGCCAACTCACATACAGTTGATTTTTAGATACTTTCTAGCCGGTCGACGGGTATGCCAAGCGTGGTTATGCGACTTCCGGGAGAGGATTGTGGGATTTGCTACATGGTTTGGGGTGAGGGGAAAATCAGTCACGAATCCCCCCACCCTTTCCACCACCATCAGGCATAGGCTGGCGCAAACGCCTGTTCGGGATTCTCCACCGGGCCATTCTCACCCCAATACGGCGACATCTTGCGCAAACGGGAGACGATCTCCGGCATCACCTGGATCACCCGATCCACCTCCTCCTCCGTATTGAAGCGGGACAACGAAAACCGCACCGACCCATGGGCAGCGGTGTAGGGAATCCCCATCGCCCGCATCACATGGGAGGGCTCCAGAGAGCCGGAGGTGCAGGCAGAACCGCTGGACGCCGCGATACCCTGATGATTGAGCATGAGCAGGATGCCTTCGCCCTCAATGTATTCAAAGGCCATGTTCAGCGTGTTGGGCAGGCGGTTGTCCACATCCCCGGTTACAAAGGCATTGGGGATCTGTTCCAGCAACCCGGCCTCCAGGCGATTTCTCAGGGCGCGCACCCGCTGGCGCTCCTCGTCCAGATGGCTCAAGGCCAGTTCCGCAGCCTTGCCCAGGGCAATGATGCCCGGCACGTTCTCCGTGCCGGCACGACGCCCCCGCTCCTGATGCCCACCACGCAGCATTGGCCGGAACCTCAAGCCACGCCGTACATACAACACCCCCACACCCTTGGGTGCATGCAGCTTGTGACCCGAGATGGAGAGCATGTCGATGCAGGTGTACTTGAGATCGATGGGCAGCTTGCCCACGGCCTGAACCGCATCGGTGTGGAACATCACACCCTTGGCGCGGGCCATCTCGGCCATGCTCTCCACCGGAAACAGGGTGCCCGTCTCGTTATTGGCCCACATCACTGATACCAGGGCCACCTGATCCGACAACACCTGGCGGTAGTGAGCCAGATCCAGGCGACCCTGACCGTCGACGCCCAGGCGATGGATGGTGTAGCCCTCCTTTTCCAGCTGCTCGCAGACATTGAGTATCGCCGGATGCTCCACCTCGGTGGTGATGATCTCCCGCCGCTGGGGCTGGGCACGCACGGCGGACAGGATGGCCGTGGAATCCGACTCGGTGCCACAGGAGGTAAAGATGATCTCCGAGGCATGTTCGGCCCCCACAAGCGCCTGCACCTGCTCGCGGGCCTGCTTCAGAGCCCGCCCTACCTGATCGCCAAAACTGTGCATGGAAGAGGGATTGCCAAACTGCTCGGTCAGAAACGGCAGCATGGCCTCCACCACCAGGGGATCCACGCAGGTGGTGGCGTTGTTGTCCATGTAGATGGGTTTCATCGTCTATTCCCCCATGGCCATGACACGCACATTCATGGGAGGCAGGGCCCCGTTGCTGGGCCGCGGTGCCTCGGTGGCGTGGTTTTCCGGATCAAACGCCTCTCCCTTTTCCGCCAGCACCCGGGTGAGGACTTCCTCGATCCCTTCATGACAGGTGGAGCAACCGCCACCCGCCTTGGTGTAGCCGGTCACGTCCTGCACCGTGCGCAGGTCATGGGCGCGGATGGTCTGCTCGATCTTCACGGCATCGATGGCGAAGCACTTGCAGATCAGGGCACCCTCCTCGTGATCATCCTTCCAGACCTCGCCGCGATAATTGGCGATGGCAGCCTGCAGGGCCTCATGGCCCATGACGGAGCAATGCATCTTCTCCGGGGGCAGGCCACCCAGCGCGTTGGCAATATCCTCGTTGTTGATACGCTCGGCCTCTTCCAGGGTCAGGCCAATGATCATCTCGGTGAGCACCGAACTGGAGGCCACCGCGGAACCGCAGCCGAAGGTCTGAAAACCCGCCTCCTGAATCACGCTGCTCTCGGGATCCACCTTGAGCGTGAGGCGCAGGGCATCGCCGCAACTGATGGAACCCACCTCGCCGGTCGCATTGGCGTCACGCACCATACCGACGTTGCGGGGGTTGAAGAAGTGCTCTTTCACCTTCTCGGAATAATCCCACATGATCTTGACCCTCCAGGGTGTGTACCGTCATACCGCCAGAGCGGCGGGGGCATGGGTGTGACATTTCTTGGGGCAGACCTGAGAGCAGGCCTCGCATCCAATGCAATCCATGGCATCGGCAAGCCGCATGACCATGGAGGTGTCGTCGGAGAAGCCGTCATCATCGTCGTCTTCGTCGTCGTCCATGTCCCGCTCCACCAGTTCAAAGCAGTTGCGGGTACAGACCTTGAAACAGCGGCCGCAGCCGATGCAGTTTTCTTCCTTGAGCTCCATGATGAAAGCGGGTGTCCACTGGGTACCGCCACGGGTGACGCCGGTAATGGGGTTCATGGTTCTATGCCTCTTCTCGTATGTCTTATGGTTTTGTGTCTTGTACTGTTTCGGCCATCAAAGACCGGCCACCTTGGGGTGGTCACCAATAATGTTCAGGGCCACGGACAGGAGCTTGTCGGCTTCGTTCTTCATCTTCGACAGGCTGTCAAAGCCAAAGCGGTGTACGTCACGCAGGCTCTTGTCCACCACGATCAGCTTGCCCACCGCGATGATCACGCGACCGAAACCCTCGCGATTCAGGCTCATCATGGGCGAGGCCAGGAGCCCGCACTCGCGTTCAATCATCATGGCCAGGGCGTTGTAGAACACGTGCAGGCGGGCAATGGCGCCCGCGTCGGGATCGCCCACAATGGGTATCTGACGGCGTTGTTCGGCGGTGAGAATCAGCTGCTCCAGTAGTTGAGCATCGGGTTCGGATTCGCGGGTGCCGTAGGTATCCAGAGCGCGCACCTGACGGATCACCTCCCGGATGAAATCCGTCTCCAGGATGGGGTCGTCGGTGGCAATGATGGCGGTGGCGGTATCGGTGGTCATGGTCGAATTCCTGATCGGATGTTGATGTCATGCATGGGTAAGGGGCGATGGGCCGGGTGGCTGGTCACCCCTCCTCTTCCCAGGGTTCGCTGGCCATGGCGTCAAAGCGACCCGGGTCGCCTTGCTGGCGCTGGACGGCCTTGGCCATCCAGGGGGGCGGGGTATGCTCTTTCAGGCAGGTCTGCAATTCGCGCAGCAGATCGGAAATGCGCGTTCCATGGGACACCCGCACTGGCTGGATATCCAGCGACAGAAGTTGTTTCACAGCCGATGATCCGGCGGCGGTGCAATAGACGGCTGCACACTCCTCAAGGCACTCGAACTTGGCCAGCAGCTTGTCTTCGCCACCGTCCTGGGCCTGCTCGCCAAACTGAGCCGCCTCCACCAGGTCCGCGCTCTCCTGGGTCAGCCGGTAGATGGCCATCCCCCGGGCGGACCCGAAATGCTGATCCACGCGGATCATGTCCGTGCTGGCAAAGGCCACCCGAATCGATGCATCACCCTCTTCCATGGCGGCAGACTCAGTGCCAGATGGCGTGATCACTTGCAGACGACGCTGTAGTGTCATGCTGCGATTCCTCCCAGGTTTGGGCTTCGGGATGGGCGTAGACGGAACGGTACGGCGCCACGTCATGGGTTGGGTTCGATAACTGCAGATTGGCCAGATCGAACAGGGCCTGGCGGGCGCCCGTATATCCGATCCAGGTACGCTGGAATCCCCCCAGCCAGTCATACTGGGGAAAGCCCGCCCGCAGCAGGGGAATGCCCAGACGTCGGGCTGGCTCCACGCCATGGGTATTGGCGATCAGGCACTGGGCCCCTCCCTCGCCAGCCAGTTCTTCCAGATCCTGCAGGTCGCCAATCTTGACCTGCTCTGCCGCCACCCGCTCAAGTACCGGTGCCCGGGTGGGCGCCACGGCGGCCACCACCTCGCCACCGATCTCCCTGACCAGATGTGAAAATCCGTGCAGCAGGTCCGGGTCGGCGGCGATGGCCACACGAGAGAAGCCCAGCATGAAATGGGTATCCAGCATGGCGTCCTGAAGGCGGGCACGTTCCCGCTGCAGGCGTGGTGGCACCGGGCGACCACTGAGCCGGGACAGGGTGAGCATGAGCTCATCCGTGGCTTCCAGGCCCATGAGGCTGTCGAAATGGACATTGGGTACGCCGGTGCGGGCCTCAAGATGCTCCGCTGCGCTGCCCATGGAGGCCCCCATCACCAGGGTGGCGGCCGACTGGCCCAGCCGATCCAGATGACTCAGCGGTGTCCCACCCGTGGTCAGCGCTGACAGGCGGGCCTCGGACAGATGCCCATCCAGCGAACCGGAGAGATCCGGCACCACCAGGGGTTCCAGACCGAAGGCTTCCACCATGTCCTTGAGGCTTTCCACGTCGCCCGGTGTGAGCGCGGCGCCGGCGAGGATATTCACTTGCCCGGGGGCCTCACCCGCCTGCTTCGACTCGGGTACCCGGTGATCAATCAGGGCCGTGACGGCCAGGGCAAACCCTGTTTCCGCCGATCCGGAAAAGTCCGGGGTGGACACCGGCACCACGGCCACATCGGCAAATTCCGGATGCTGCTGGCGAAATTCCCGTATCACCCGCTCCACATCAGCGCCCTCGGTTTCCGAAAGACCGGTGGTGAGCACCCCGATCAGGTCGGGCCGGGACTTGCCACACACGGTGGCCAGACCCTCCATGAGGTTCTCGTCAGCCCCCATGACGGCACTGACCTGATCCATGGCGGTGGTCTGCAGGGGGATGGGCTCCCGAAAATGGCGCACCAGAAAGACCTTGGCAAAGGCCGTGCAGCCCTGGGAGCCATGCAGCATGGGAATGGCGCGATCCATGCCCAGCATGGCCAGCGCCGCCCCCAGGGGCTGGCTGGCCTTGAGCGGACTGACGGAAAGGGCCTTGTTACGACGAATGATCCGGGCCATGTCAGCGGGCCTCCTGATGGGTGTGGGAGTCCAGGGGCATGCCGGTACTGTCCCAGGGGGCGGGCTGACGCACGTGGGGCCAGATGGGGCTCTCCAGGGTCAACGCCAGTTGACGGGCCAGCTCCAGCATTCCCTGGTAGCCCGCGTAGGCGGATTCGCGCTCCTGGTTGATATCCAGGAAGGGAATACGGGCCTTGAGGGCGGTGTACATGTTGCGCCCCCCGGCGATGAGCACGTCCGCCCGGGTTTCCTCGAAGATGCCCAGCAGGGCCTTGGGATTGCCGTCCTCGATCATGCGGGCGTCCTCCCCCATGAGTTCGCGGATGCGGGCCTTGTCCTCCTCGGTGGATTTGCGGGTGCCGGTGGCCACCACTTCCATGCCCAGATCCTGAAGGGCCGAGACCACGGACCAGGATTTCACGCCGCCGGTGTAGAGCAGCACCCGCTTGCCCGCCAGACGTTCCCGCCAGGGGGCCAGTTCGGCACGGATACGGGCCTCCTCACGGGCGATGAGCTCTTCGGTGCGCCCCGTGAGGTCCGGGTCGCCCAGCAAGCGGGCGAATTGGCGCAAGGCGTGGGACATGTCGTTGATGCCGTAGAAACTGCCCTCGAACCAGGGCGTGCCGTAGCCTTCCTGGAGCTTTCGGGCCACATTGATCATGGCCTTGGAGCACACCATCATGTTGGCTTCAGCCCGGTGCATGGTCTGCACCTGGTGATAGCGGGCATCCCCGGACAGGGTGCACAGCACGCGCAACCCCAGTTCATCCAGCAGCGGCAGCACATGCCAGAACTCGCCGGCGATGTTGTATTCGCCGATCAGGTTGATGTCATGCACCGTGATGCCGGGGCGCTGTGCCGACTCGGGTGGGGGCTCGGGTTCGCGGCTGCCCACCACCTGCTTGACCATGGACTCGCCAGCGATGCGGTTACCCAGGTTCTTGGAGCCATAAAAGCCTGCGGCGTCCACGAACACCACCGGCACACCCCAACGCTCCTGGGCCACCTTGCAGACCGCCTCCACATCGTCACCGATCAGGGCGGGCACGCAGGTGTTGTAGACGAAGACGGCCGGCGGATTGAAGGATTCCACCGCCTGACGGATGGAATGCAACAGACGCTTCTCGGAGCGCCCCATGATGACATCCTGCTCCGTGAGGTCGGTGGTCAGGCCCAGGCGGAACAGGTCAGGCCCTGAGGAGCGGGTACCGCGGTTATCCCAGGAGTTACCCGCGCAGGCGATGGGGCCGTGAACGATGTGGGCCACATCCGCCACCGGCAGCAGGGCGATCTGGGCCCCATCAAATGCGCATCCCCCGGCCGCGGCCCCGGGCTTGGGGCGGGCGCAACCGGACTTTTCCTTGGTGTTGTGGTCACATGCCGGCTCATCCAGCAATGCCTTGATGTCCTGTGCCTTCATTGTCTGCTCCGCTGCGGAATCGGCTTTGCAGGGAGAAATGCAAGACGCGGGCCATTTTCAAGTTATTGTTTATTAGGTATTTATTTTTTCAATGGCGTGTAGGAAAGGCGACAACGGGGAGGTCAGGCAACAAATCAGCCCTCGCCGAACCGGGCCACTGTCCCCGGCTCCCGCCCCATCACCTTCGCCAGCCAGGGCGGTGGCGTCCCTTCCAGCACTGCTTGCAGGCGGGCGATCACCTCAGAGGCTGCAGGAGTGTCCGGCAATTTGATGGGATGCACGCCCACGCGGATCACCTTGGCTGCCGCCGGGCCGCCAATGCTCTCCACGTACAACAACTGACAATCCGACAGCAGTTGCGCCCGCGCGGCGTTGCGATCCTCTGCCTTGTCCGCCTCGTCGGTGAAACGGATCTCCACCAGCCGCGCCGCGGCCTGGGACACCTGATAGATCAGAAAACGGGCACAGGAACCAAAATGGCCATCCAGTTTGTCGCCGGTATTGGAGGCCAGGGCAATGCGGATGGAGCCGGGCATGTCATCCTCGCCAAGAGACTCCACGGCAGGCAGATCCGGCTCCACCTCCCGTTCGCCAGACAGATAGCGCACGGCCATTTCCAGACTCTGGCTGTTGCATTCATCCTGCTCGATATCGGGATGGCGGGTGCGTTTGAGACCCTGCCTGAGATCCTCGACCGTCATCGAGGCCAACGCTTCTTCCTTGATGGGAGCACCGATGCGCTCAATGATGATCTCGAGCAACCGGGGTAGTTCAATCCCGGGCATGACCTTCTTGGCCAGTGCGATCCGCAGGGCGCATTCACGGTCGAGGATGTCGGTGGACATGGGGGTACCTCATCTAATGTTTAAATCGGTGGCAGGCGCGGTCACCCGATCCCTCGGGGGCGCATGGCGCCGATGACGCCCATCGGCTGATCCTGGCTGCGGGCACTCCTTCGCGAGCGAAGCCCCGTCTGAGGTGGGTGTGCCGGACGGAGCGTGCCTTGGGCTCAGAGGCGCTTGGCGCGCAGGGTGATGGGCAACCGGGGAGCTTCGTCCATGGGTTCCAGGAAGTAACGGGAGCCGTCAGCCAGAGTGATCTCGCCACCCCAGCGCCCCGGCCCCTCGTGCTCCATGGAAACGATAGCCTCTTCCAGGTCCTTTTTGGGGACGTAGAAGGACATTCCCGATTCCGTCTTGTTGATCATGACGCTTGGCATGGTGTGTTCTCGCTTCGATACAGAAGCCCCTCTCCCTTGAGGGAGAGGGGTTGGGGTGAGGGGCAAACCTATTACCGCACCAGGTCGTAGCTGTAGTCCGTCACACCCATTTCCTGGGTTTCGTCATCCAGCTGCTCCAGCACCGAGTTCACCAGGGTGGTGAGGATGTACATGCCGCCCTCATAGCCCAGGGTGGTCATGCGATGCAGATGGTGACGATCGAAGATGGGGAAGCCGATCCGCACCAGCGGCACCTTGAACTCCTTGCCCTTGGCCAGGGTGTCGCGCTCAAGGAACTTGCCGTAGGAGTTTCCGATCAGGAAGTCCGGCTTGTCGGTGAACAACAGCGAGCGCAGGTGCCACAGATCCTTGTTGAAATACACCTCGGACTTGGCGCCGTAAGGGCTTTGGGAGAGCATCTCATCCATGGCCTTCTTCCAGCGCTTGTTGGCATGGTTGCACAGGATGTGACGCGGCTCGGCGCCCAGTTCCAGCAGGAAGCGGGTCATGCCCATCACGAAGTCCGCATCCCCGTACAGGGCGTACTTCTTGCCATGCAACCAGGTGTGGGAGTCGGTCATCATGTCCACCAGGCGGCCCCGCTCCTTCTCCAGAGCGGCGGAGATGGGCTTGCCGGTGATTTCCGAGACCTTCATCAGAAACTCGTCGGTGCCACTCAGACCCATGGGGATACTGATCTTCGGGGCCTCGTGATGCCAGGTGTTCTTGACGAACTTGCGGGTCTTGTCCAACTGCCAGGGCTGCAACAGCAGCGTGTCGTGGGCATTGGGCGCATCCTTGATCTCTGCCTGTGTGGTTCCCCCGGCATACATGCGATATTCACCATCGGCGGGGGTGTCGAGCACTTCCTCGGGGTCGCACAGCAGGCTGAAGTCCACATCCATGTCCTTCATCATGCGCTTCATTACCCGGTAATTGCCCAGGTAGGTTTCAAAGCCTGGCACCAGGTTGATCTTGCCGTTCTTGCCCGGCTCCTTGTCTTCCATGTGATTGAGGGTGAAGTAACGGATCGTGCCCTCGAACATGTTGTCCCAGCCCGTGGTGTGGCTGCCCACAAAGGAAGGCGTGTGGGCGTAGGGCGTGGGGAAATCTTCCTCGATGTACCCTTCCTTCCTGGCGTTACCGATGAAGGCATTGAGGTCGTCACCGATGACCTCGGCCATGCAGGTGGTGGACACGGAAATCATGTCCGGCTTGTACAGGGCCTTGGCGTTCTGCAGGCCTTCCATGATGTTCTTCTGGCCACCGAAGACGGCGGCATCCTCGGTCATGGAGTCGGACACACAGGCGATGGGCTCGCGGAAGTGCCGATTGAAGTAGGTGCGGAAATAGGCCACGCAACCCTGGGAGCCGTGCACATAGGGCAAGGTCTTCTCAAAACCCAGGGAGCAGAGCACTGCACCCAGGGGCTGGCAGGCCTTGGCCGGATCAACGGTGAGGGCTTCGCGCTGGAAGTTGAGTTCCTTGTATTCCTCGGTGGTGGTCCACTCGAAGACCTCACGGATCTTCTCCGGGCTGTGGGCCTCCTCGGACGTTTCCCGCTTGCGGGCCAGCACCTGCTGGTAGTCTTCGTCCTGGAACAGGGGGTAACAGGGCTTGATGTTTTCGGGATTCTGGCTCATGGTCTCTTCTCCTGCCGCGCCACCAATCTGTGGACTACGGTCTGGGGAACATCATCAGGTGGTCACCGTGGCGCCGGTTGCGTCGGCGCCACGGGCAGGTTTTTCCTCAGGCGACCTTCTTCCAAGGGGCCTGCAGCTTGTCCCAGCAGGGATTGTTCAGGGTCATGTCCATATCCCGGGCAAAGATGGCGAAGCCGTCGTAGCCGTGATACGGGCCTGAATAATCCCAGGAGTGCATCTGACGGAAGGGGATGCCCATCTTCTGGAAGATGTACTTCTCCTTGATCCCCGAACCCACCAGATCCGGACGCACCCGCTTGACGAATTCCTCCAGCTCGTAGCCGGTCACGTCGTCGTACAGCAGCGTGGCATCGCCCATTTCCTTGATGGTGCGGTCATAGTCATCGTTGTGGGCAAACTCGTAGCCGGCCCCCACGATCTCCATGCCCAGGTCCTCATAGGCACCGATCACATGACGGGGACGCAAGCCCCCCACATACAGCATGACCTTGCGGCCTTCCAGGCGCGGACGGTACTTGGCAATGACCGCGTCCATCTCGCTCTGGTACTTCTCGATCACCCGTTCGGCACCTTCCTTGATCTTGTCGTCGAACAGCGAGGCGATCTTGCGCAGGCTCTCGGCGATCTTGGTGGGACCGAAGAAGTTGTACTCCATCCAGGGCAGGCCGTATTTCTCCTCCATGTGCCGCGCCAGGTAGTTCATGGAACGGTAGCAGTGGAGCAGATTCACTTTGGCCTTGGGTGCCAGCTCCAGCTCGGAGATGGTGCCATCCCCGGACCACTGAGCGATCACCCGCAAGCCCATCTCCTCGAGCAGAATGCGCGAGGCCCAGGCGTCACCACCGATGTTGTAGTCACCCGTGAGGGCCACATCGTAGGGGGTGGACTCGAAGCTGTGATCATCATCCCGGCGCGGCAGCACCGAGTCGCGGATGGCATCGTTGGCAATGTGGTGACCCAGGGACTGGGACACACCCCGGAAACCTTCGCAGCGCAGGGCCACGACGGGCTTGTCCGTCTCCTTGGTCTTCTTCTTGGCCACCGACTCGATGTCGTCCCCGATGAGCCCGACGGGGCACTCGGACTGGATGCTGACCCCTTTGCTCAGAGGGAACAGGGTCTCCATCTCGTCGATCATCTTCTCCAGCTTCTTGTCGCCGCCGAAGACGATGTCCTTCTCCTGGAAGTCGGAGGTGAAGTTCATGGTGCCGAAGGTGTTCACCCCGGTGTGGCCCGTATAGTAATTCCGACGACCCGCACGAGAGTACGCACCGCAACCCACCGGGCCGTGGGAGATATGGATCATGTCCTTGATCGGGCCCCACACCACACCCTTGGAACCGGCATAGGCACAACCACGAATGGTCATGACACCGGGCACGGACTTGCGGTTGGACACCAGGCACTTCTTGGCCTGTTCCACATTGGGGTCATTCACGGCCAGGTGCTTGGCGCGATCCTTCCTGGCCTTTTCCGGATAGACTTCAAGCACTTCCTGGATGAGGGCTTCAGCCTCGTCACGTTTCATAGCGCACATTTCGATGGACTCCTCTGTTCGCCGCCACTCATCCGTGGACATGCGTCAGGTGGAATGGGGTGGACTGGGTTCACCGCCGGGCAGCCCCATGGGGCTTACCCGACCGCTTTTCGAGGACTCAGGCCGTGGCCTGGTCCGCCTCGACCGACTTGCCGACGATGCTCTCGTCCTCCACATCCATGATGCCGAACTCCATGAGCAGGTCTTCCAGCTCATCCATGCTGCACGGAGTGGGCACGACGAAGTGCTTGTTATCGACCACTTTCTGGGCCAGCGCGCGGTACTCGTCAGACTGCTTGGACTTGGGGTTGTATTCCACGCAGGTCATGCGACGGATCTCGGCACGCTGCACATCGTTGTCACGGGGCACGAAGTGGATCATGGTGGTCCCCAGCTTCTCTGCCAGCGCCATGATCAGTTCATCTTCGCGGTCGGTGTTACGGCTGTTGCAGATCAGGCCTGCCAGGCGCACGCTGCCGGAACTGGCGTACTTCACGATACCCTTGGCGATGTTATTGGCTGCGAACATGGCCATCATCTCGCCGGACACGACGATGTAGATCTCCTGGGCCTTGTTCTCGCGGATGGGCATGGCGAAACCACCGCAGACCACGTCGCCGAGCACGTCGTAGAACACGAAGTCCAGATCATCCTCATAAGCACCTTCCTCTTCCAGGAAGTTGATGGCCGTGATCACACCGCGGCCGGCGCAGCCGACGCCCGGCTCGGGGCCACCGGACTCGACGCACTTGACGTCGCCGAAGCCGGTCTTGAGAACATCTTCCAGTTCCAGATCTTCAACGCTGCCGGCGTCAGCAGCCATCTGCATGATGGTATTCTGTGCCTTGGCGTGCAGGATCAGTCGCGTGGAGTCGGCCTTGGGGTCGCAGCCGACGATCATGATCTTCTTGCCGGCCTCCGCCAGGGCGGCGACCAGATTCTGGGTGGTGGTGGACTTGCCGATACCGCCTTTACCGTAGATTGCACATTGACGTGTGGGCATGGCTTCAATCTCCTCTGCCTGAGCTGTGGACTGTGTGTGTGTCTTCATCAGGAGGGGTTGCAAACCACGTGCCAGCAATGCTTTTAGATATCAAGTTACTGTTTTAAATACTTTTTATACGGAACAACCGGACCGACACTACGCGTGGGATACCCGACAAAGACCCTAACTCTGTATGGATAACGACACGTCCCCTCCCCCCACCCTGCCCGCCTGCGCCCGCCTGCCCATCAACCGCTGCAATCTGCCGGCCGTGATCCTGGGCAGCCTCACCTACCAGCAGCATCCAACACCACTCATGATCGATGGCCTTGGTGATCTGCATCGTTACCTGTGGCAACACCTGGACACCCTCGACACGCCGGAACTCAGGGCCGAGGACTTCAAGGCCTACATGCGCGGTCATTTCTGCCTGGATGACCTGTCGGCCTGCGGGCTGGAGGGGGACGGGGGGCGCGGCAATGCGGATTATCTGCGCCTGGTGCGGGGCTGGTGGTTCAACCCGGACGGGCGCGAGGCGGCGGTGCTCAAGGGCTGGGTGGAGTCACGCTTTGGGCTGATGACCCGATTTCACCGGCAGCCGCTCAAGGATAACGAGGGGGAAGGCTATGCCCGCTTCATGCACGAACGGACTTGTGGGCTTTACAACACCAACGCCCTGGAATCGCAGATGGACCTGCTATTCGGCTTTTGTCAGTACGAACTGGGCCGACAATATCCGGAACAGACCCATCTCACCCTGTACCGTGGGGTAAATGGTCTGGAGGATCACGAAGTGCTCTGGCGCAGGGGCAAGCGGGCCGTGGTGCTGTTCAACAACGTGAACGCCTTTTCCAGCCACCGGGAGCGGGCGGACGAATTCGGGGATTACATCCTCACCGTTCGGGTGCCGATGGCCAAGGTGTGCTGCTTCCAGGAACTGTTGCCCGGACTACTGAGGGGAGAAGGGGAACATCTGGCGATCGGCGGGGTGTACGAGGTAAGTCTGAGCACCCTGTGAGCGATCACGACGGGCGTCGGTACCAGAACCAGCTCAGCCGCCGCGAACGCAGGGCAAAGGGCACCAGCAAAACCACCAGGGTCATGAGCAGATGCTGCCAGGGGCCGAACCATTCGGTCTTGCGCCCTGAAGTGAGCACCGGGGGCTCGTCCAGGATGCGAAACACCTGACCCCGCCGCCGACCATCGCGGGCCAGACGACGGGAAAGGAACACCTCCTCGCCGGCATACACCTTCTCGGTGAAGCCCCCTACCCTCTCGAAGGCATCGCGGGTACAAAAGACATAGCAGCCAGCCGCCAGGCGCAGCCGGGAGGACAACCCGTTCCAGGCAATCACGCCCAGGCGGTAGGCCGACAGGGAGAGGCGATCAAAGCGGATACGCGCCCCACCCCCACAGACCTGACCACTGCCCAGGGCCCGCAGCGTGGCTTGAAGCAACGGGCCATCGGGCCAGGTATCGGCATCCACGAAGATCAGCCATTCACCACGGGCCTCGGCAGCACCGGCGTTGCGAGCGCGGGCGATGCGCTGTTCCGGCTCGAAGACCACCCGGGCCCCGGCAGCCTGGGCGATGGCGGCGGTATCGTCCGTGGAGGCGTTGTCCACCACGATCACCTCCGAGATCTCCGGCTGCTCCGCCCGGGCGGCATTCACGGCCTCCAGGGTCCGGCCAATCCAGTCGGCCTCGTTCCAGGCGGGGATGATGATGGAGACTTGGGGGTGTTCTGACATGAGGTAACGGGGCGCTCCAAAAACGGTTACTCGTTCAGGGCCAGGGCAGCGGGGCTCAGCCAGGGATAGCTTTCTCTCAAGATCTCCCAGTCCTCCGGCGTATCCAGATCCTGCCGCGATTCCAGCTCATCCCAGGACCAACCCAGGGCCTCGAACCGCGACCGGGTCTGCGCCAAAACCTGATCCGTGCCCCATTCGATACCCTGGAACACCTGCGGTTCCGCCCGACGCATGCCGATCAGCACATAGCCCCCATCATGGGCTGGCCCCAGCACCGCATCCCGACCCGATCGCAGGCTGTCAGCGGCCTGGCGGATGTCCTGCACTGTCATCTCCGGACAGTCAGTCCCGATGACAATGGCCCCACCAAAGCACTCCAGGGCACGCCCCAGGGCCTCCTGAAGGCGATCACCCCGGTCGATACCCTGCTGGGAGGTCAGCGCACAGCCGTAATCCACCGCCAGCTTGCGCAAAAAGACGTGACTGGCATCCGGGGCACCATGGATGATCACCGAGCCGCAGTCCGCAGCACAGGCCACCATCATGGCGTGACGTACCATGGCCTTGTGGATACGGCAGGCATCCTCGGCGCCCACGGCCGGGATCAATTGGGTCTTGGTGCGCCCCGGCACCGGGGCCCGCGTGAACACCAGGACCGGGATTTCCTCAACACTTGCAGACATGACAATGCCCCTCACCCGACCCACAACCGGGCATTGCGGAACATCCGCAGCCAGGGACCATCCTCGCCCCACTCGGCCGGGGCCCACGCATGCTGCACGGTACGGAACACCCGCTCCGGATGCGGCATCATGATGGTGGCACGACCATCGTGACTGGTCAGCCCGGTAATGCCCTCGGGGGAACCATTGGGGTTGAAGGGATAACGCTCCGTCGTCCGACCAAAATGATCCACATAACGCAGCGACACCAACCCGGAACCCGACAAGGCATCCACATCCGTATTGCCCAGTGCGACACGACCCTCACCATGGGAAACAGCCACCGGCAGACGCGAACCAACCATCCCTGCAAGCATGATGGACGGGCTTTGGGTCACCTCCACCAGCGAAAAACGGGCCTCGAACTGCTCGGAGCGATTACGCACAAAACGTGGCCAGTGCCCTGCCCCCGGGATGAGGTCCTTGAGCTGGGAGAGCATCTGGCAGCCATTGCATACCCCCAGAGAGAAGGTATCGGAACGCTCGAAGAAGGCCTGGAAGGCGTCCCGCAGGCGGGCGTTGAACAGGATGGATCGAGCCCACCCCCCGCCGGCACCGAGCACGTCGCCATAGGAGAATCCACCGCAGGCTGCCAGCCCCTGGAAGCTGGCCAGATCCACCCGGCCCTCCATGAGATCGGTCATGTGCACATCCACGGCGCAGAAGCCTGCCCTGTGGAAGGCCGCCGCCATCTCCAGCTGACCATTGACGCCCTGTTCCCGCAGGATGGCCACCCGGGGCCGCGCGCCCGTTTGAATGAAGGGCATCGCCAGGTCGTCTGTGGGGTCGAATGTCAGATGGGCATTGAGGCCCGGATCGTCATCCGGCATCAGGGCCTCGAACTCCTCCCGGGCGCAGTCGGGGTCATCCCGCAGGGCCTGCATGTGGTAACTGGTGCGGGCCCAGCACTGCTGGAGACGGGCTCGGCTGTCCGCAAAGACCACCTGATGACCACGCCGGAATTCGATCTGCCCGGCGTCGTTCAGGGTGCCGATCACATGACTGTGATGCGCAAGGCCGGCACCATGCAGCATGGACAACACTTCTTCGGTATCGTCGTGACGCACCTGGATCACGACGCCCAGCTCCTCGCAGAATAGCGCCGCCAGGGTGTCATCACCCAGATCATCCAGATGCACGGTAATGCCCGTGCGTCCGGCAAAGGCCATTTCGCACAGGGTAGCCAGCAGGCCACCATCGGACCGGTCGTGATAGGCCAGCAGATGCCCCTCGCGCCGCAGATCCTGGATGGCGGCGAAGAATCGTTTGAGGGTGTCCGGATCATCCAGATCCGGGGCGTGATGCCCCACCTGACCGGTCACCTGGGCCAGGGCAGATCCCGCCAGGCGCTGGCGACCCTTGGCCAGATCGATCAGGATCAGGTCGGTATCGCCCTGATCGGTGCGCAACCCGGGGGTGAGGGTCTGCCGGATATCCGAGACCGGCGCAAACGCCGAGATGATCAGCGACAAAGGCGAGGTCATCAGGCGCTGCTCGCCGTCCTGCTCCCAGACCGTACGCATGGACAGGGAGTCCTTGCCCACCGGAATGGCAATCCCCAGGCGCGGGCACAGCTCCTCGCCCACGGCGCGAACGGTATCGAACAGGGCCGCATCCTCGCCGGGATGACCGGTGGCGGCCATCCAGTTGGCAGACAGGCAGATCCTCGACAGGTCATCCACCGCAGCGGCGGCGATGTTGGTGATCGCCTCACCAATGGCCATGCGACCCGAAGCCGCCGGGTGAACCATGGCGATGGGCGCCCTCTCACCCATGGCCATGGCCTCGCCGGTGTAGCCATCGTAATCACTGGCAGTCACCGCCACATCGGCCACGGGCACCTGCCAGGGGCCCACCATCTGATCCCGGGCCACCAGGCCGGTCACGGTGCGGTCACCGATGGTGATCAGGAAGGATTTGGAGGCCACCGCAGGCAGTTGCAGCACCCGCTCCACGGCCTCGGCCAGATCCACCACGCCGGTATCCACTTCCGGCTTCTGGAAGGTTTGATGGTGCACATCGCGCAGCATCTTGGGGGGCTTGCCCAGCAGCACCTCCATGGGCATGTCCACGGGCGTTGCATTGAGCAGGGCGTCGCCCACCAGCAGGCGCTGCTCCGCCGTGGCCGTACCCACCACCGCAAACGGCGCCCTCTCCCGTTCGCACAGGGCCACAAAATCATCCAGGCGATCGGCCTCGATGGCCAGTACATAGCGCTCCTGGGCCTCGTTGCACCAGATCTCCATGGGGGACAGGCCTTCCTCATCGGAGGGCACGGTGCGCAGTTCGATACTGCCACCGCGACCGGCATCGTTGAGGATTTCAGGGATGGCATTGGACAGCCCGCCGGCGCCCACATCGTGAATGGAGAGCACCGGGTTGGCCTCACCCAGGGCCGTGCAGCGGTCGATCACTTCCTGGCAGCGTCGCTGGATCTCCGGATTGCCTCGCTGCACCGAGGCAAAATCCAGTTCCTGGGCACTCTCGCCACTGGCCATGGAAGACGCCGCACCGCCCCCCAGGCCGATCAGCATGGCCGGACCACCCAGCACCACCACCGGTGTGCCTTCGGGCAGGGCCTGCTTCTCGATATGCTCGGCGCGCATGCTGCCCACCCCGCCGGCGATCATGATGGGCTTGTGATAGCCCTTGAGCTCGGTGCCCGCAGGCCCGGGCACTTCAGCCTCCAGGGTGCGGAAATAGCCCGCCAGGGCCGGGCGCCCGAATTCATTATTGAAGGCCGCCGCACCGATGGGGCCCTCCAGCATGATGTTCAGGGCCGACTCGATCCGCTCGGGCTTGCCAAAATCCTCCTCCCAGGGCTGTTCCAGGCCAGGAATGCGCAAGTTGGATACGGAGAATCCGCACAGCCCCGCCTTGGGCTTGGAGCCGCGACCGGTGGCACCCTCGTCACGGATTTCGCCGCCAGAACCGGTGGCAGCACCCGGGAAGGGCGAGATGGCGGTGGGATGGTTGTGGGTTTCCACCTTCATGATGATGGGCAGATCCATCTCCACGGACTGGTATTCGCCGGTGCGGGGATCAGGGATCAGGCGACGGGCCCGATGGCCCTCCATCACCGAGGCATTGTCGCGATAGGCGGAGAGCACCCCGTCGGGAGACTGGGCGTGGGTGTTGCGGATCATGGCGAACAGGGATTTTTCCTGGGGACGCCCGTCGATCACCCAGTCGGCATTGAAGATCTTGTGGCGGCAATGCTCGGAGTTGGCCTGGGCGAACATCATCAGTTCCACGTCGGTGGGGTCGCGACCCAGGGCCTCGTAGGCCTCCACCAGGTAGTCGATCTCATCGTCGGTGAGTGCCAGACCCAGTTCCGTGTTCACCCGCTTCAGGGCACCCTTGGCATCGGCGCCCCGCTCCACCACCCGCAGCGGTGCCGGGGAGGCCGTGGAGAACAGCCCTTCGGCCTCGTCCCGGTCGGTAAGCACGGTCTCGGTCATGCGGTCATGCAGCAATGGCAATGCCCGGTGAAGATCCTCGGTGCTCAGCGCAGTGTCAGCCTTGAGCCAGAAGGCCGTACCCCGCTCGATCCGCCGCACCACGCCGTCGAGCCCGCAGTTGCGGGCAATGTCGGTGGCCTTGCTGGACCAGGGTGAGATCGTGCCGATGCGCGGCACCACCAGCACCAGCTGCCCCTGCTCTGCCAATGCGTCATCAGGCTGCTCGCCATAGCTGAGCAACTGCCCGAGCACCTGGTGTTCATCGGGGGTCAGCTCCCGCTCCGTCTGCACGAAATGCTCGAATCGGGCCCACACCCCGCTGATCCCCGGCACCTGACGACGCAGATCCTCCAGCAGGCGTTGACGACGAAAACTGGACAGGGAGGGACTACCCGGAAGACACAGCATTGAAGACCCCGAACTCAGGCTTGAAAAGCCGTCCATGATACTTGAAAAGCGCCCCAAAAGCCCCCGATTGCCCCCATTGGAAACACAGCGCCCCCCATGGGAGCCGCCCCGGGAAAGCCCCCACCCCATGCCCGTGCATGCCCCTGTGGGAGCGGCCCTGGCCGCGCATCCCCCTCCGAACACCGCCATGAAAGGCCAGCAACCCCGTTTTTTCTTCCGGACGGGCTAGTGACAGGGAACTCCCCCCCGGGTACCATGTCTATTGTTACAACACCGGGGGCGACCTGGCTTCGACGTGGGTCGTGAAACCTGAGGTGCATGCCGAGGATACAGCTTACCTCGTAAATCATGCTGTAACGCTATAGTTGCCAACGACGACAACTACGCTCTGGCCGCTTAAAAACCGGCTAGCCTCTGACTGGACCTGCTTGTGGGTTCTACTCAGAGGTCATCGCACACAAGCTCGCGGAGCGGACCTGCCCGGGTCTTAACCGTTAAAACCAAGCGGGCTCGCGCCAACGCATCCTGTTCGTCGGAGGCCGCGGCGTTAACTGAAAAGACGAACTAAGCATGTAGTACCAATGGCGTAGGGCTTGCGGACGCGGGTTCGATTCCCGCCGCCTCCACCAATACCCAAAGGTCAACAGTTCGCTGTTGGCCTTTTTTCTTGCCCGATCGCGCCGGCTCCCGCGCATTCGCGCGGGTTCCTACGGTCGTGATTCGGCAGCTCATCGTCCAAGATCGCGGACGCGATTGGATCGCCATCGCCCCTGATGCCGATCCAGGACGCGCAGACCCTCCTCACACCCACACACCGCCAGGCCGTGCTGGCCCGGATCGCCAGGTTGACCGGCCTGCCCGGTGCGGTGGCCATGGCTGCCCTGCTCCATTTGAGCGCGTGAATCGCTCATCCGGTGCATTCCTCCCAGTGGCCTGGGAGATGGCGCAGATCATCGGGTTCGTCGATGTCCCACAATGCCGGTTGCTCATTCAAGGACCAGCCCAGTGCGCGAATGTGCTCGCGGGTCTGTTGGGCTACCCGCGAGGTACTCCAGTCGATCCCACCGAAGAGGGTCGGATGAAAACGACTCAGTGCCAACGCCGCATAACCCCCGTCGGCCACCGGGGTCATGACGGCATCATGGGCAGCCAGGGCGAGCGCCATGGCACGCAGACGATCCTGTGTGAGTCCGGGGCAGTCGGTGCCCATGACGAGCACCCTTTGTTGGCCGCAGGCCAGTACCCGCGCGGCACCCCGGGCAAGGCGCGCGCCCAGATCGCCGTCTCCCTGAGGAGCGGTGGTCAGGCGTGTGGGCAGAGGGATATCCGACCACGCGCCAGCGTCATCCGGGGTTCTCAACAGGGTGACCGGCCCGAGGTCAGCGCCAAGGGCTTCGTGGATGGCATGGTTCAGAAGACGCTCAGCCAGCGCTGCCGCGCCCTGGGGGCCCAGCGCCGGGATGAGGCGGGTCTTGGCCAGGCCGGCATGGGGAGCCTTGGCAAAGATCAGGATATGCGTTTCGGGAATCATGGAGATCCTGCCTCAGCCACAGCGGCGCCCAGGACCGGCACGATCACCGCCAGCGTCCGCCTGGTCACGATGGATCCTTGCGGTGCGCCGGTGCATCCTCCGGGCGGCGGTTGATGGGATAGCTGTGATCGGGGCCGACAAAGGGCTGCACCAGCAATTTATCCAGACGGGTCCATTCTGGCTCGCGGAACTGGTTGATGCCGATCGTCATGTCATCATGCCCCTCGCGGGGCTGCGCCTGATAGGTGCCCAGCAGCCGGTCCCAGCAGGAGAGGTTGAAGCCGAAATTGGCATTGGTCTCGTTGGGATGCCAGGAATGATGCACCCGGTGGAAATCAGGCGTGACAATGAAGCGACGCAGCCACCGGTCAAGGCCTTCAGGGAGGCGAACGTTGGAGTGGTTGAACAAGGCCATGGAACTCAGGATGACCTCAAACAGCAACACGGCCAGTGCCGGTGCCCCCAGGGCAACGATGGCCGCGGCCTTCAGGGCAAAGGACAGCAGGATCTCCAGCGGATGAAAGCGCAAACCAGTGGTCAGGTCGAAGTCCAGGTCGGCATGGTGTACGCGATGCAGTCGCCACAGTGCCGGGACGGCATGGAAGAACACATGCTGTGCCCAGACAATAAAATCGAGAATCACCACGCACAGCAGAAGCACCAGCCAGCCGGGAAGATCCAGCACCTGGAACAGGCCCCATCCCTGCGCCTCCACATACAGTGCCAAGCCCACGGCGCCCGCGGGGAAAAGTACCCGCACCAGCAGGGTGTCGAGCATCACGATGCCGCCGTTGTTGATCCACCGGTAGGGCTTGCTCACCGAGAGCGGCCGGCGGGGCCGCCAAACCTCCAGGGTTGCCATGATGCCCACCACGCCGAAGAGGAACCCCAGTCGAATCACTGGCTCCTGCGCCATCACCCAGTCTCCCATGTTCGATATCACCTCGGTGGAGCAGGACGGACAGGCCCCCGCGCGGGGCTTGCCTCGGGTTGTTTAGATACATCACCAGACCATCAGTTTCGGCCTGCGACGACATGGGCGGGAATCAGGGCCTGCAAGCGTCGGGATCCTGTTGGCTGCCACGACTGGTGGTGCATCCACATGTTCAGAGCCCGACTCTCTCGCGCTGCTCATCCCGCAGCGCTCACGGTGATCGATACTATGCCGCCGCACCCGGCGCCAGGTGCGGCGACCAGACGCTGAGATCGCCGGTGACATGCACCACCCGAAAACGCACGAAGATTGATTCCGAGAGCCAATCCTGCTGGCGGGCTGCGCGCAGGGTGCGATGGTGCGGGCTCTCGTGGTAGGCGAAGGCGCGCATTTGTTCGGCATCCTGCCACAGCGTGAAGGTGGCCAGGGTGCGCAAGGGCGTCTCACCAAAGCCGATATGGAACCAGCAGCCAGGGACCTGGTGCAGATGCTCCCGGATCGCAGGCACGGCGCGCCAAAAGGATCGAACCCGGTTACGACGTACGCGCGCGTGGGTGAGGACCGCAACGGGCCCATCCGCTACGCGCTCGCCGCTGTACTCGAACGGCTCGCGCCCGGCCCAGGTGCCGTGACCCGAGATAGGTCGCAACTCGATATGCAGTTGTGCCTCGCTGGGCCCGGCGATGCGCCGATAGAAACGGCTTTGCCGCAGGCGCTGATCATCGGCAGGGTCTGGCAGCCCGCTTAGCAGGCAGTAGGTGCGCGGGTCGGGCAGGATCGAAAAACCGTCGCCCCCGCCGCAGCCCATGAGTCTGATATCGCCAGCGGGCACATCGGGGCCGATGAACAGGCGGCGAAAGCCCATAAAGAGGAAGGCTGCCGGGCTGTAGCCGAGCGGATAACGGAAAAAGCTGAAGGTGACACGGTTGGTCGGCATGCGTTGGGCGTGAAGCTGGCAGTAGTTGGGTCAAGATGGTGCGCCCGCGTCAGATTCCCGGTCAACTGTCTCAATGCTAAGTCCGATGATCATGGAGGATGTTCACGTCCCGGCCGTGATGCGCGGGGGCGATGAATCCGGAACGCACCAGGAAGTCACCGAAGTGCTCGCCGGGCTCGCGGCCAGCGGCGAAACCCGCAAAGGCGGCATCCAGGTGTTCCAGTATCTCGGCCTCGCTGGCATTATCCAGCGCCAGCCGGTTGAGACGTGCCCCGTCAAAGGCCGCTCCCAGGTAAAGGTTGTAGCGGCCCGGCGCCCGGCCCACCAGGCCAATCTCGGCCAGGTAAGGCCGGGAGCATCCGTTGGGGCAGCCGCTGATACGCACGGTGACCGGCTGCTCTTCCACCCCATGCCGGGCAGCCATCTCCTCGATACGGCGGATCAGATCCGGCAGATAGCGCTCGGCCTCGGCCATGGCCATCCCGCACGTGGGGAGCGCCACGCAGGCCAGGGCGTTCAGACGCAGCGGCGAGGCTTTGTCATGCGCGTCCAGCCCGTAGGTGGCGATGGCCTCCTCCATCCGCGCTCGGTTTGCGGCATCCACGCCGGCCAGCACCAGGTTCTGGTTGGGCGTGACCCGCACATCGCTGACCATGTGCTCGTCGATCAGCGCGCGCAGGCCCTGGAGTTGTGTCGGGAACAGCCGGCCGGACTGGATGAAGAGGTTCATTTGCCAGGTGCCATCCACGGCCTCGGTCCAGCCATAACGGTCCCCGTTGCCGGTAAAATCAAAAGGGCGCGCAGGCTCGAGAAAGACGCGTGAGCGCCCCTCCAGTTCCCGGACCAGCCAGTCCAGCCCGCGGTCCTCGACGGTGTATTTGAAGCGCGCGTGCTTGCGGTCCTCTCGGTCGCCGAAGTCGCGCTGGATGGCGACCACCGTTTCGGCCACCTTGAGTAATTGCTCGGGTGGGACGAAACCGATCACGTCACCAAGACGCGGGAAGGTCTTGGGCTCCCCGTGGCTGCAGCCCAGCCCGCCCCCTACGGTCACGTTGAAGCCCACCAACCGCCCGCCCTCTTCCATGGCGATGAACCCCAGGTCCTGGGAGAAGATGTCCACATCGTTGACCGGTGGGATGGCAACCCCGATCTTGAACTTGCGCGGGAGATAGGTCTCCCCGTAGAGGGGTTCGGCCTCGGGCTCGCCATCGGTGACCTTCTCGCCGTCGATCCAGATCTCGCGCCAGGCTCCGGTCTTCGGGGTGAGGTGTGCACTCAGACGCTGTGACCATTGCAAGGCCTCGGCGTGGATCTGGCTGGCTTCGGGCTGGACGTGGCACATGACGTTGCGATTGACATCGCCGCAGGCCGCCAGAGAATCCATCAGCACCGCGTCGATACCGCGGATGAGGGTCTTGAGGTTTTCCTTGGCCACGCCGTGAAACTGCACGGCCTGACGGGTGGTGAGCCGGATGGTACCGTTGGCCACACGACTGGCCAGCTCGTCCAGGGCCAGCCATTGATCCGGCTGGATCACCCCGCCGGGCACCCGCACCCGGATCATGAACTGATACGCCGGCTCCAGCCGCGCTTCCCGACGCGCGTTGCGAACGTCGCGGTCATCCTGCTGATAGATGCCGTGGAACTTGGTGACCACGGTGTCTGAATCCGCAAGGGCGCCGGTGACCGGGTCCTGGAGCCCGTCAGCCACCGTGCCGCGCAGGTGACGGCTGTCGCGCTTGATCTTTTCCACATCGGTGCCAGACATTTCAGTACACCTCCTTCTTGTAGCGACCGGCGGACTTCATCCTGGCAAGGCGTTCCTCGGCAACCTTGGCGCTCACTCCGGCGTGTTCGGCGATCACACCCGCCAGCGCCCGGTGAACATCCCTGGCCATGCCCTGTCCGCTGCCGCAGATATACACGTGAGCACCCGAGTTCAGCCACTCGAAGACCTCGCGGCCCTGCTCGGCGATTCGGTGCTGCACATAAACCTTGTCGGCCTGGTCTCGGGAGAAGGCCACCGAAAGCCGGGAAAGGGTTCCTTCGCGCAGGTGGCGAAGCCACTCCAACTGATAAAGGAAATCCGTCTGACGGTGCTGTTCGCCAAAAAAGAGCCAGTTCCTGCCACTGTGGCCCAGCGCTGCGCGATGTTCGACGAAGGCCCGGAAGGGCGCCACGCCCGTGCCAGGCCCGATCATGATGACGGGTGTCTCGCCGCTCTCAGGCAGACGGAAACTGGGGCTGGCCTCGACATATACCGGCAGGCTATCTCCCGGTCGCAGCGCCCGGGTCAGCTGCCAACTCGCAGCGCCGGCGCGTAGCCGGTCATCGATCTCGCGGCCTTCGAGCTTGACGGTCAGGTGGACCTCTTCTTCATCGACCAGCGGGCTGGAGGCGATGGAATACAGCCTGGGGGCGATGGTGCGCAGGCAGGATACAAACTGGTCGGCATCCAGTTCGAAGGGGAATTCTTCGATCACGTCAACCACCTGACGCGTCCTGCACCAGGCAGCAAAGGCGTCACGGTCTTCCAGTAACTCAACGAGCTTCGTGACCCCACCCAGCTCGGCGTAGCGCTCCACAAAGGGCCTCGCCACCTGGGTCAGCTCCAGCCGGCTGGTCAGCCATTGGGCGAGGGGTCGGGCCTCGCCGCCATATTCGACGGCCTTGTCACCATCCAGGCCGGTGCGTTCCAGGATCTCCTCGACCAGACGGGGATCATGGCTCGGCCATACGCCCAGGGAGTCCCCGGGCTGATAGCTGAGCCCGCTGCCTTCCAGGGAAAGGGCCAGGTGATGAACGCTCTTGGCCGAGGGCGGCACGGTCAGCGGCGACACCTCCAGGACTTCGGCCATAAACGGGCTGCGGCGCCCGTACATCATGGGCGCGGCCACCGGGGTGGCGCTGTCACGGACCACCTGTAGATGGGAATGATTGCCCTGCACCGGTTCCAGCAGCGGTTTGACGGCCTCGAGGATCCTGGGCTGCCAGGCATCTTCGGAGGATTCGAGATCCACATCGCAGTCGACCCGCTGTAGCAAGCGGCTGGCCCCCGCCTTTTCCAGCGCTGCATCCAGATCGCGCCCCACCTGGCAGAAATCCGGATACGAGGAATCCCCCAGGGCGAAGACCGCATAGCTCAGGTCGTCAAGTTTCGGGGCCCGGTCGGAAGTCATGAGCTTGTGGAAAGCCTCAGCCTCCTCGGGTGGCTCACCCTCGCCGTGGGTGCTGATCACCAGTACCAGCAGCTTCAGCTTGGTAATCCGCCGCGGCTGGATGTCGGCCAGGCTGGCCAGGTCCACCACGAATCCCTGCGAACGCGCCTGGGCCGCCAGGCGTTCGGCCACGCCGCGCCCGTTACCGGTCTCCGTGCCGTACCAGATGGTCAGCGTCGCGGCCGGGTCGGCTTCATTGGCTGGCTGGGATTCCGCCAGCGCCTGCCCACCTGCCGAGGCGAGCCCGGCAAAGTAGCCGGACGCCCACAACAGCTCCGGCCCGTCGAGGCGGTCGACAAGGCGGTCGAGTTCAGTTTGCAGCACCTGCTGCCGTTCTGGGGATAGCGCCATGGTGAACCGTCACAAATTCGAATGCGTACAGTTCACGCTAGCGATGCGCTGCCACCAAGGGAAAGATTTTTTAGTTCTAGGGTTATGCTGTTCCGAAACTCCGAACCCGGTCGCCCCGCGCCAGGCGAAACATATCCGGGCATCCCCACGGATCACCGACCAGCCATGGCAGCAGCGAAGAATCTTTCTTGGATCGCGGAACATGCCATTATCACTGGCGTAGCCGCAACGGCATACCCACCGTGAACTGCAGGTCCGGCGAATCCGCGGTTACGCCAATGCCCAGACCGAAATCCACTGTGAAATCCGGAGACATGGAGTAGGACGCGCCCACGTTGAACGACGAGGTCACCAGGGAGGATCCGGGGATGCGCGCGTCGTCAATCCGGCTACTGGCAGATAACTGCTGGGAAAATCCGAAACTGATGGACGTGTCCAGGTTCAACGCCAGAGCCAGACCCACCTGCGCACCGACGGTATTACCGCTGCGAAACCGACCCGCCTCGATGTCCACCCCCTCATTGTAAGTGTAGGACAGTCCGCCAAAGAAAACGGCCGGATCCGTCACATGCACCACGGTCAGCGAGCCGGCATAACTGTTGAAACCGCTGCCCAGGGAAAGCTGTCGACCCAGCTCCTGGTCGAAGGGGTTATTACCGGTCGTGGTCTTCCAGCGCAGGCTGCCCAGCAGATCGGGCCACCTTTCCGAGCCCCTGATCAATTGATGAGACAAGGCAAGTTCGATATCACCCAGCCCCTGAGCGGACTGGGTGCTCTCCTCGTTTTCGGCAGTGACCACCTGACGGCGCTGCCATCCCCAGGGAATGCGCGCCTCCAGCTGCCAGTCTTCAGGCAACCCGATGCGTCCGGTGAACGTGGTCTGGGCGATATCGGTGCGGACCCGCTCATTGACAATGTCCCCGACCACCAGAACCGGCAGTATGGTGAAGCCGTCGATGACGATACGATCGCTGGAACTGCTGATGTAACTGAAGCCCAGGTCTGCTTCGAAGGTTCCAGGCGGCAGCAGCAGACCGCCACGATCGATGAGGGTTTGTTCGAACGCGGCCCGAATCAGGCGTTCCTGTTCACGACGCTCTTCCTCCGCGGCTTCCTGGACGGCCTGTTCCAGGGCCTCCTGTTGCGGATCGGGTTCCCTGATCTGTGCCGGGCCCGGCGCAGATGGATGCAGATGGGATTCCAGTTCGTCAAGACGGTCGATGAGATGCCGGATGACGTCATCACGCACGACGATGGCCCGTCGCAGTTCCCGCAACTCCTCCTGCAATTGATCGATGCGTTCATCGGCCATGGCCATGGTGGCAGGCACACCGCTCACCGCCACGATGCATAGCCACGACATCCCCCGCATGGACATCCCACTCCTGGTCGGAGGCACCCTCACGGGGTCACCGGGAGATGGCGTATGGCCGGTGGCACGGGTCCACCCGCCCTCAGCAGGCGGTGAACATAGTCCAGGTTGGGTAGTGGCGTGTTCAGCGCATTGGGAGCCAGCGGTCCTTGTCCCGGGTCCCATGGCGATTGGCCCACCTCCCGCACGAAGAACCCGATACGACTGGACCAGGCCTCGTCAAACTGTGCCAGCGACAGGGTGAGGTTGCCGAAGGCCGGATCACCAATCAGGACACGGTTTCCGGCGCGGCCCCGGAACACCACAAAATGATCCAGGTCCCGATAGCGAATGGGGAGAATCGCAGGCACCGGACTGTGTTCCAGATCCTCCAGGGTCAATTGTGCGTAGCCCTCTGCCTGATAGCCCACGGCCTCGGCGAAGCGCTTGAGATCGAGAAGGGAGAATCCGCCACGTGCCCTGACCCTCTCCGGGTCTGTGTTGGCCAGGATACTGACGGCAATCGTGGCCTCACTGAAGGGGTCGCCAAAATGGTAGGTGAGAATGGTGCTCAAGGCAGCCGATCCACAGCTGACATCCCACCCCTGGCGCACCAATCCTGCCTCACGCAACTGCTTGAGGGGCATCACGTCGGTGGAAACGCGACCCGCTGCGGTCGGAAGTGGCGTGCCCCCATCCACCACCGGGCTTGCTGTCGCAAGCACCGATATCAGCAGCGCGGGGGCGACGGCTTTCATCTGGGGCCTCCCAGCGACGCAGGGGAAGATGCCAACTCCCTCTGGAGGTTGATTTGCTGCATCTGACCGACCACGGAGTCGATATTGACGTTCAGATTCAGCAAGACATTCACGGGTGAGTTGACCGCGTTGATGTTGATCAGCGAGGAAAGGTTCTGCTGAGCATTGTCTCCCAGTATCAGCAGGGCCTGGGGGTTGGAGCGGCCGTCCAGAAGCGCAGCCTGACCTTGAACATGGATGTGACTGCCCCGCCGGGTGGTTCTTGCTGCCTCGAACCGGGCCAGCTCCTGGGAATCCCCCATCACCGCACCGGCCACCACGCGATCCAGCCAGGCATCATCCATCAGTCGAGGCGACTGGGCATGCGCGGTTCCCGCCATCCAGAGGGTGCAAGCCAGCAGCCATGTCTTGCGAGATTGGATGGGCATCATTGAAACCCCTGCACAAAGGTGTTGCTTTGGCTCACGGCCAAGGGATTCCCTTGCGTGGCACGTACGTGGGCGGGGGTGCGCGCCACGTTGGTGGCCCCTCCCATGAGCGAGGTGGTGACGTTGGCAGCATTCAACGCTCGCAAAGTCTGCTGAGCGCCCCCGTGCACCTGAACGACATGGTAGGTCTCCACCCGGGACTGACTTCCGGACAGGGTGATCAGGTCCGCCCGGGCTCCGACCAATTCACCGCCGGTCGTCTGCTCTATCTGTTCCCTCCGGGACCACCGATCCTGCTCCCATTGATGCTCCCAGGTGTGGGTTTGCTCCTCCAGCACGCGCTCGAATGACTCCAGGCGCTCGATGGATTGGGTGCCGCAGGACTGCGCGGAGCGGGTTAGACAGAGGATGCCATCGGTCAGGTCAGCCCGCATGCCGAATTCGGTCGACCAGGGCGGACCCTGCTCACCGCCCGGGTCAAACAAGTCTCCCAGGGAGATTTCAAAGCGGGCATCGGGAAGTGACAGATCCAGTTCCAGTGACTGCAGCGGGCGACCCGGCAGCAGTTCCAGGGCTGCCGGGGTCAGTATGCCGGCGACGGGCTCCAGGTCCAGGACAAACGATTCAGTGATGCCTGGCAGCGAGAGGCCCAGATTGAGATCAACCCCCGTCTGGGGTGTCTGCATCTCGAAACGACCACTGCCCACGGCCGCGATCCCTTGGCCCAGCTTGATATCCAGGTCCTGGAGCGGGTTGGCGCCTGCGAGGCGGATCTCGCCCACATCCAACGACGCGGTGGTGCGATTACCCACATTGAAGTCAAGGTCGGCGCGTACGCAGCCGCCCAAACATAGCTCTCCACGCACGGTGGGAAGATCTGGAGGGGGGAGGCTGATTTGCCCCAGGTTCACCACCAGATCATCTCCCTCCCCCCGAATCGAGGCCGGCGTCACCTGAGCACCCTGGATTTGCAGACCCGAAAACTCGGCACCGATACCGAACCTTGCGGGTTCTTCTCCGGTAAACCAGTCAAATGAGACGGCGGGGAGTGTCAGCGAGGGCAGCGTGCAGGTGGGGGCACCGCACAGATCCAACCCCACCTCCCAATCACGCCCCAGGCTGTCGCCGGGTACGGCAGCGTTGTAACGGGCACGTGTGCGGACCTGGTTCATTTCCTGGTCCACGCGCGTATCCATGCGTGATTGGCGATCGCCAATGCCTTGCCATGACTGGGCCGCTTCCCAGCGGCGGCTGTCCTGACCACTTGTGGTGGCACCAAGTTGAGCGCCGTCCGCACCCTCCTGCACAAAATGATTGGTCTGGTCCACCCGGGAGGTGGGCCCACCCACGGCCCCACCCTCAAAGACATTCAGGCCGGTGATGGTGTCAGCTCGGGAGGCGTTAACCACATTCAACCCGGTCAGGCCGGACTGGGCAGCGCCCCCTAACTGGACCTGATTCAGCGATTCCCGCTCGAACACGGTGCCTCCCGCCACCACACCAGACACGTCGCCCGGTGGCGGAGGTAATCCTGCGTCCATGGAAGCTCCGCCCTGCACGCCGGCGCGGGCCCGGTCCGGAAGGGGACGATCGGGAGGTCTGATGGCGCTCTGGCCGGGTTGCTGTACCACCATGCCCGAAGCCTGAACCCGGTCCAGGGCAAAGTCGTCCAGTGCCCTGGGGGCCGCCGCAAGGGTCGGCGTCAACGCAAGGCCCAGCGCCATCCCGATGGGCACCCCCAGTCGACCCTGGAACATGCTCATGATCCGAGCCTCCCTGTTGGTCAAGGGTGGCGGGACACATGCCCACCGCCACCCTTGTTTGACGGCGATCTCAGCGGCTGTGGCTGATGACGTTGGTCTGCGTCAGATTGAGGGATTGCCCCCCGCTGGCATTGAGTGCTCCGGAGCGTTGGGTGGCCACATTGACGCCGTTGGCCACGGCGCTGCCCGCAGCATTGACCACATTCATTGCCCGCACATCAGCCTGGGCATTTCCCGCCAGCACCACCAGGTAGCTGGATTCCACCGTCAGATCCGAACTGTCCACCACGATGTACTCGGCCTGGGCGTCACGCAGCACGAAGGGTGCCCGGATTCGTTCATCCAGTGCCGTGTCCCAGGAGCGCTCGCTGACCTCACTGCTCTCCTGGATGTGAGCAGTCGAGCGGTCCACCATGTCCGTGATCTCCTCTTCGAAGCGCCCCTCGGCCTGGCAGGAGCCGTTCTGGACCGCACACCCTGCCCCCTCGAATTCCACCGTCATCTCGGGCAGCCTGAGGTTGACCCTCACCTCTCCATCAAAGGAGACAACCCCGGGCAGCGAGACACCTCCGCCTGACTCGAACGTGAACTCACCGGCATCAAAGTGCACACCGAGATCACCGGCACCCGACAGACCCCGTCCCGCCTGGATCTCCTGCCCCAGCACCGTCGACTTGGCGTTCACGCGACCACTGCTCTCGTTGCTGCGCGCGAACGAATGCGTCTCCACGTTGGCGATGTTTTCAGACGAAGCCAGTTCTGAAGACTCGAAACTGGAGCCGCTGTCCGACGTTACCCGGTCGATATTGGCCTCGATTCGCTCGTAGGATGGCACTGAGGCCACGCGGCGCTGTTCCTGGACGATGTCGTTGATCTGGGCCACGTTGAAGTGCGCACCGTCCATGATGTCGGAGGTGGTCTCGGCCCGCCCGTCAAAGACATTGATGCCGTTGGCAATGGTGCTCTCGGCTCCTGTGACCAGGTTCATCGCCCGGGCGTTGGCCTGAGCGCCCTCAAGTAACTCAACATGACCTGTTGAGTTCAGCGTCGCCGAGGAGTCGTTTCCGACGATGGCCCCTCCGCTGGCACTGAGGGGGTGACCAGAGGCAACCCCTGCCGTAATGTTATCCATCTCTTCCAGGTTCAGTTGGGAAGGTCCGGATTGGGAAGCCACAACCGGTGCGGTTGCTCCGACCAGCGCCAGCGTCACCGCCACCGGGAGCACCCGGGGTGCGTGGAGAAAAAAACGTTGCTTGCTCAAGCCCTCAGTTCTGCGCCTCATAACCCACCCTCCCGTCGCCAGAATTCAACATAACGCGTCAAACGGAAGATAGCAGAGTATTGATATAACGCAATGAAATGCGATCGCGCCTTTCGGCGCCTGGGTCATCGCGGTGAGTACAGCGCAGCTTTGCCCAAGGAGTGAGGGCTGGCCAGGTCAACCTTTTTCTCCAATGGCGATACAACGCAGACCTCGGCCGGCACGATACCCTGCTCGAGCAGCTCCGATGCCGGTCGAGCATAGTAGGCGCTGAGCAAATCCAGGTTCGCATATACGAACTCGGACCGATCCCTGGGAAAGGGGCGGGTGCTGATGCTCCCGAGGTGTGCCAGGTTGACTGCGCCACCGTGAAACGAACCACTGCGCCATTGGATATCCGTTTGCCCTTCCGGAGGCACGGACTCCAGCACCAGCAAATGGGGATAGGCGCGTTTGGGGGGATGAGGATGCGCCCGGGGCGCGGGATAAGAAATGATGTCCAGCAGCCGGTAGGGCTGACCTTCCTTGCGGAAGGCCCCATTGAAGGACACAAAAGACACATACAGACTTTGGCCGATCCAGGATCTTAGGTTCTGTCTGAAAAGTGATTTTGCTAAGTTTGTACCATGATGAATCTGTACAGGAGGACTCATGGCAGGGCGGTACGAGCTTTCCGATGCAGAGTGGGAGCTGGTCAAGGATATCGTATCGACACCACAGCGCATGGGGCGTCCCCGGCGTGATGATCGACAGATGCTCAATGGTATCTTCTGGATTCTGTGCACTGGCGCCAAGTGGCGTGATCTGCCGGAACGATTTGGTCCATGGAAGACTGTGTATGACCGATTCCGGACTTGGCGGGATGAGGGGACTTTCGAGCTGGTCCTGGAGCGCCTGCATTTACGGCTTCGCGAGGACGGCTTGATGGATCTGGAGACCTGGATGCTGGATTCGACATCGACCCGCGCTACTCGAGCCGCCTCTGGAGGCGGTAAAAAGGGGGGTCTGAAGAACCCGTAGACCATGCCCTGGGGCGCAGTCGAGGCGGCCTGACCACCAAGATCCACCTGGTGTGCGACGGCCGTGGGCACCCGCTGGCGTTCGAGTTGTCGCCGGGTCAGCATGCGGACTCCCGATGGTTCACGACGGTGATGGAACGTGTTCATTTGCCCGGACCTGTGGGTCGCCCAGTAAAACGCTGTGATCACATCGTGGCCGACAAGGGTTATGACAGTGACGCGCTCCGACGATACTGTGATCGCTACGGCATGAAACCAGTGATTGCCAGCCGGAAGATGCACAGGCGACCGCGTCGTGGCCGGAGTCGGGGCTTCGACAAGGCACGCTACCGGCAACGGAACATTGTGGAGCGCCTTTTTGGCTGGATGAAGGAAATGCGACGTATAGGCACTCGATACGACAAGCTTGCCAAGAGCTTTCGAGCCATGGTTTGTCTCGCATGTGTTGTTCGTTGCTTCCGATCATACTTTTCAGACAGAACCTAGATCTCCCACCAAACGGTAGTAGCGGGAGGAAGGCCAGAGCGTTCCTTCAGAATCGCTTTGCATGGTAGGTAACGCGACGTCTTGCCTGGCCATGACATCCCCCTCATCCTGGTCTGCACGGGGTGGAGGATAGCAATGGCCTCAGCGCGCGAAAAATACTCACACTCCGCGTGAGGTTCACCCGACAAGCTCAGGGGTGTGGCTGCTGACCGCCCAGAAGCCACCCCATGCTTTCGAATCCCACCACCGTAGCCACCAGGGTAATCAACGACCAGACTGCGAGACTCAGGGTCATCCAGACCACAGTCAAACGTCGGTCCGCGTGCATGGCCAGCGCCATGACCGCGGCCAGGTGGATCCCGGTGAGCACGGGGCCCGCAAACGCGACCCCCGGCAGACCATAGCGGTCCCACACACGCTGCGCCCTGGGGCTCCAGCGCCTTTGAATGGGTCCCCGACGCCCCTCCCACCAGCGGAACAGGGCGATGATGCCGAACACTGGCAGGGCGTTGCCAACGAAACTCACGATCGTCACCGGCACCGGAGACAACCCAAAACCGACGGCCACCGGGATCACGACCATGATTTCAAGCCAGGGCGTGGCTGCAGCAAGAAAAACCAGGGAATATTGCCAAAGAAGATCGGGCATGGGGTGATCAGGAATGCACGGGGGAACGGATAAGGGGCACGCAGTGTAGACGAAACAGGACGTCCCCGCGATCTCAATGGCCTGGCCTCTTTGCCCGTTCTGCATTGCAACACCTGGAGGTCGGGTCCACACTCCATATAGCCGGACAAACGGTGCCCCTTTCCGTCTGAAAACGGAGGCCAGCGATCATGACAGCATCCGATATCAACGCGTTGCTCGGGTCCCGCGAATTACCAGGAGCCCGGGAAGCGCTGTTGGAGATGACTCGCGATGGATCCCGCAGCTGGCGGCGTGAAGAGTTGCTGGACATGGCTGGCAGGCTGTCGGCAGGTCTGACCGCCGCCGGCCTGAAGACCGGTGACCGGGTGGCCCTGATGGCACCCAATAGCGCCCATTGGGTAGCGGTGGCATTGGGTGTGATGCGGGCGGGGGGCGTACTCGTCCCCCTGGACACTCAGATGCCGGGCGAGGACCTGGCCCATGCCCTCAACGACTGCCGGCCAGGCACGGTCCTGACTACTGACAAGCTGCTTTCCCGTTTGCCAAAACACATTGAGGCCGACGTGTGGCTGCTGGACAATGACACCGCCGATGAGCGTTCCTGGCGGAACCTCGTGGCCGACAGTTCCGGGCCGGCCCGGGCAAGCAGCAAGGACATGGCGGCCATCTTTTACACCTCCGGCACCACCGGGCCACCCAAGGGGGTACCCCTTTCCCATTACAACCTGGCCACCAACGTCCAGGCCCTGTGCGACCAGTCCCTGGCCGACGATCGGGATCGGGTACTGGTCCCCCTACCCTTTCATCATGTCTATCCCTTTACTGTGGGGATTCTCACCCCCCTCACCCTGGGGGCACCGCTGATCGTTCCGTATTCACTGGTAGGGCCGCAAATCGTCCGTGCCCTGCGCGACGGTGAAGCCACGGTGATGCTGGGTGTGCCCAGGCTCTACGAGGCCATCTGGACTGCTCTGGAACAACGGGTGACCGGGCGCGGGCGCACGGCTGCCCGACTCTTTCACGGCATGCTGCAGGTTTCCATGATGGCCCGCCGAGGGCCGGGATGGCGTCTGGGGCGGCGCCTGTTTGCGGGCCTGCATCGACGCATGGCACCGCGGCTGCGCCTGGTGGTTGCTGGCGGAGCGGCGCTGGATCCGGGGCTCGGGCGCCGCCTGCAGGGGCTGGGCTGGGAGGTGGCCACAGGTTACGGGCTGAGCGAGACGGCGCCGATCCTCACCTACAACCCGCCGGATAGGGTTCGCCTGGAGAGCGCCGGGCTGCCACTGCCCGGGGTCGAACTGGCCATCGATGGCCAGGAGAATACCGGCGAGGTGATGGCCCGTGGGCCGAATGTGTTTGCCGGTTATCTCAACCTGCCCGAGAAGAGTCGGGAAGTGCTGGATGATGATGGATGGTTCCGCACCGGTGACACCGGCTGGATCGACGAAGACGGTTTTCTCCATCTGGGAGGCCGCACCTCGGCCATGATCCTGCTTTCCGGAGGCGAGAACGTGGATCCTGAAAAGGTGGAAAAACAGCTGGAGAAAGCCTCAGGGATCCGTGAAGCAGGGGTGCTGGCCCATGACGACCGCCTGGCAGCGGTGGTGGTGCCCGAGCCGCAACTCTTGCGCGAAGTCGAGGGGGATGAACTCAGCAAGCGCCTCAAGAGCGCCATGGAGAAGGCCACGCAGGATCTACCCACTCACCACCGCCCTGGCACATTGAAGGTGAGCCTTGACCCCTTGCCCCGCACACGGCTGGGCAAGCTGCGTCGCCACAAGCTGGAAGAACGCTTCGAGGCCCTGGGTGAGGGTGCTGCCAGCAAGGGGGAGGCCAAACCGATGGATCCGGAGGCCATGGCCCCGGAGGACCAGCAGTTGCTGTCGGATCCCACCGTGGAGCAGACCTGGCAGTATCTGGCCGAGCGCTTCCATGACCGGCGGCTCACGCCGGACAGCGGCCTGTACCAGGACCTGGGGCTGGACTCCCTGGCCTGGGTGGATTTAACCCTCACGCTGCGCGACCGCATCGGCGTGGAAACGGAGGATGAAGCCATCTCACGGGTGCAGAGCGTGCGGGACCTGCTGCGCGAGGTGGCTGCGGCTGGCGAAGCCAAGGAGGGTGGTGACGAGCGGGATCTGCAGACCGCCCTGAAAGACCCCGAGCGACACCTGGACGACGCGGCGCGGCGCTGGCTGGCACCGCGAGGATCCGTACGCCAGTTCATCGGCCTGGTGCTGCTGGGCATCACCCGGCTGGGGGTCCGGCTCCTGTATCGTCTGGAGGTGCAGGGGCACATCCCCCGCGAAGGCGGCCCTTACGTACTGGCCCCGCGACACCTGAGTGCCCTTGATCCGCTGGTGCTGACCCGGGTTCTCACCTGGCGGCAGTTGCGCACCCTGTACTGGGCGGGATGGACCGGGCTGATGTTCTCCAGTCGCCTCGCCCGGGCCTTTAGTCGTATCGTCGGGATCCTGCCCATCGACCCGGGGAGATCCCCGCGGCGCAGCCTGGCATTGGCGGTCACCTGTCTTGAGCGCGGACACAGCCTGGTGTGGTTTCCGGAAGGACGCCGTTCCCCGGATGGCCAGTTGCAACCCTTCCGGCCCGGTATCGGCAGTCTGCTGCTGGCCAGGCCGTCACCCGTAATTCCCGTGCACATCGCGGGTACCGGGAAGGCCCTGCCGCCGGGGCGGCGCTGGCCCCGGCCAGGACGGGTGCGCATCATCATGGGTGAGCCGCTGGATCCGGGCACCCTGGGCAGCGATCCCCGGGAGATTGCCCAGCGCCTTCAGGATGCGGTGGCGGCTCTGGGGGAAGCCGACAACACGACTTGAGCTGGCACGTGGCCTCCCGCAGCGTCCACGTTGTGGGCGCCTTGTGTTCACTGCCTCAGGCGATCAATTGCCGCTCGCGCAGCAGTTTGATGACCGCATCGGCGGCTTCTTCGGTGCTCATCTCCGCTGCCTTGAGATGCAGTTCCGGGCTTTCCGGAGTCTCGTAGGCAGAGTCGATGCCGGTAAAGTTCTTCAGCTCACCACGGCGGGCCTTCTTGTAGAGCCCCTTCGGGTCGCGCTCCTCGGCCACATCCAGGGGCGTATCCACGAAGATCTCGATGAACTCACCCTCCTCCATCAGATCCCGCGCCATCCGCCGCTCACTGCGAAACGGCGAGATGAACGCCGTCAGCACGATCAGGCCAGCATCCGCCATCAATTTGGCCACCTCCGCCACCCGGCGGATGTTCTCCACCCGATCGGCATCGGTAAAGCCCAGGTCCCGGTTGAGACCATGGCGCACGTTATCGCCATCCAGCAGATAGGTGTGCTGGCCGGCGGCATGCAGCTTCTTCTCCACCCGATTGGCAATGGTGGATTTGCCGGCACCGGACAGGCCCGTGAACCATAGCACGGCCGGCTTCTGCCCCTTGGAGGCCGCCCGTGCCTGCTTGTCGATATCCACATGCTGCATGTGAATGTTCTGGCTGCGACGCAGGGCAAAATGCAGCATGCCGGCACCCACGGTATTGTTGCTCATCCGGTCGATCAGGATATAGCCACCGGTGTCGGCGTTCTCCTTGTAGGGGTCAAAGGCCACCGGCCTGCTCAGGCTCAGGGTACACACCCCAATACCGTTCAGATCGAGCTGCTTGGCCGCAGTGTGCTCCAGGGTATTGACGTTCACCTGATACTTCACCTGGCTCACCGTCGCCGACACCGTCTGCGTACCCAGCTTCAGCAGATAGGGTCGCCCCGGCAGCAAGGGCTGATCGTGCATCCACACCAATGTGGTCTCGAACTGATCGGCGGTCTCGGCGGGGGCATCCACGCCGGAAATCACATCACCTCGGGAAATGTCGATCTCATCCTCCAGCAGCAAGGTCACCGATTGCCCGGCAATGGCCTGTGCCAGGTCTCCATCGTAGGTGTAGATCTGCTTGATGCGGCTGGTCTTGCCCGAGGGCTGCACGCGGATGGCATCTCCTGGCTTGACAGCGCCGCTGGAAATCATGCCGGTGAAACCGCGAAAATCCAGGTGCGGTCGGTTCACCCACTGCACCGGCATGCGGAAGGGTGTGCGCTGCAGGCGCTCTTCGTCCACCTCCACGGTTTCCAGATACGCCATCAGGGTCGGGCCGTGATACCAGGGCATGTGGTGGCCGTGCTCGATGACGTTATCGCCCTTGAGCGCCGACAGGGGGATGAAGGTCATCTCCTCCAGGCCCAGCTGCCTGGCGAATGCCCGGTACTCATCCACTATCTCGTCAAAGCGCCCCTTGGAATAATCCACCAGGTCCATCTTGTTGATGGCCACCACCAGGTGCCGAATGCCAATCAGCGACATCAGGAAGCTGTGGCGGCGGGTCTGGGTGAGGATGCCATGGCGGGCATCCACCATCAGGATGGCGGCATCGGCAGTGGAAGCCCCGGTCACCATGTTGCGGGTGTACTGCTCGTGCCCCGGGGTGTCGGCCACGATGAACTTGCGCTTGCCGGTGGAGAAGAAGCGGTAGGCCACGTCGATGGTGATGCCCTGCTCCCGCTCGGCGGCCAGGCCATCCACCAGCAGGGCAAAGTCCATCTCGTCCCCCTGAGTGCCATACTTCTTCGAGTCCGCCTCGATGGCGGCCAGTTGATCTTCGAACAGCAGTTTGGATTCGAACAGCAGCCGCCCGATCAGGGTGCTCTTGCCGTCGTCCACGCTGCCGCAGGTGATGAAGCGCAGCAGGCCCTTGTGCTCGTGGGCCTTCAGGTAGCCCTCGATATCCCCGGCGATCATGTCGGATGCGTGTGCCATCAGAAGTACCCTTCCTGCTTTTTCTTTTCCATGGAGGCGGCGCTGTCATGGTCGATGACGCGGCCCTGGCGTTCGGAGGTCCTGGTGAGGAGCATTTCCTGGATGATCGCCGGCAAGGTATCGGCCTCGGATTCAATGGCACCCGTGAGCGGGTAGCAGCCCAGTGTCCGGAACCGTACCTTGCGCATCATCGGCACTTCACCGGGTTTGAGCGGCATGCGGTCATCATCCACCATGATCAGGGCCCCGTCGCGCTCCACCACCGGGCGCTCGGCAGAGTAGTAAAGCGGCACGATGGGGATGCTCTGCAGGTAGATGTACTGCCAGATATCCAGCTCGGTCCAGTTGGAGAGCGGGAACACCCGGATCGACTCCCCCTTGTGCTTGCGGGTGTTGTAGAGCCGCCATAGCTCCGGGCGCTGGTTCTTCGGGTCCCAGCGGTGCTGGGCGGTGCGGAACGAGAACACCCGCTCCTTGGCGCGGGACTTCTCCTCATCCCGGCGCGCCCCGCCAAAGGCGGCATCAAAGCCATACTGGTTCAGCGCCTGCTTGAGGCCTTCGGTCTTCATCACATCGGTGTGGATGGCCGAGCCATGGGTGAAGGGGTTGATGTCCTTCTCCACCCCTTCCGGATTGATATGCACCAGCAGGTCCATGCCCATCTCCCGGGCCATGTTGTCCCGAAACTCGTACATGGCGCGAAACTTCCAGCGGGTGTCCACATGCAGCAACGGGAACGGGGGCGGCGCCGGGGCAAAGGCCTTGCGCGCCAGGTGCAGCATCACCGCACTGTCCTTGCCCACCGAATAGAGCATCACGGGGTTCTCGGTCTCGGCGACCACCTCGCGCATGATATGGATGCTCTCGGCTTCCAGCTTTTGTAAATGGGTGAGTGATGTCATGGCATTGGCCTGTCTGGAAAAGTCGAACCGACCCGTTATTGGGGCGGAACGTTGATCAGGTAGAAATCCGGGTGTGCCTCCAGCCACCGCCGAATATCGGGGCTGGCCTGGAAATGGGCGCCGTGGAACACCAGCGCTAACGGCTTGCCGGGGAACAGGTCGCGCAGGCGCTGGAACAGCGTCAGATAATCTTCCGCCAAGGGCGGTGCCCACAGGCAACGGGTGTGGAGCGCACCGCGTTTGCCATGCAGATAGAGCTGATAGCGGGGAGAACCTGACGCCACTGCCTGATCCCCCCTGGCGACTCTCACCCCTCCCTGCCAGATGGCACCGCCACCCTTGCGGACCATCTCCAGCACGGGCTGCACCTGCTTGCGATACCAGCGGCTGGCGCTGCTGCGTTGATGCGCCACAGCCTCCAGGGTCAACGGTTCGGGCTTGAGACCACGGGCCTCCAGCCAGTGCTCGATGGCACGGGCAGAGACCGGATGGCCCGCTTCGCCGAGCGCATCGGCCAGGGCACGACTACTCCAGGCCGGCTCACCGGAATCGGGCGATGTTGTCAGCCGTGCCATCAGCATCTGCTGAGCGGCGGCATCAAGCCGGCCCGCCTGCCCCGTCTTGCGACCGCGCGCGCGCACGGGAACCGCGTCCCAGCCTCCCTCCCTGAATGCCTTCCAGGCCGCCGACACGGTGGGCGCCGAGAGCCCGGTGCGTACTGCCGTAGCGGCCACCGTGTGGCCGTCCAGGCGCAGGCGCACGGCCTCAAGGCGGCGCTCATTCAATGGTTCAGGCGATAAATGTTTATTAACCAAATCATTCACATGATGTTGTTTTTATTTGGTTTTCTTTCCAACGATGACGTAACTTCACAACCATATGATCAACATCATAAAAGCCTCACAAAAATCCCACAAGCCTGACATGACAGGATTGTACGGAACCGGGGCCCTGCGTATATGGATACCGGCCATGCCACCATGGCATCTACCCGGCCTGGGAGAACCAAGCCACTTGACCGCACCAGCGGACTCCCGCAACGTTGGGTCGCAGACTCACATCATCCCCCGTCATGAGGACGCTTCCATGCACTTTCGACAGCTCTTTGAAGCGGATTCTTCCACCTTCACCTACCTGCTGGCCTGCCCCGATACCGGGATCACGGCCCTCATCGACCCCGTGCTGGAAACCGTGGACAGGGATCTGGAACTGCTGCGATCCTTGGGGCTGACCCTGGATTTCGTGGTGGAAACCCATATCCACGCGGACCACATCACCGGGGCGCGGCGGCTCAAGCAGGCTACCGGCTGCCAGATCGCGGGGCCGGCGCTGGATGAAATCCCCTGCCGGGATGTGGGACTGCGCGAAGGCGAGCCATTCAAGCTGGGCAGCATCACCCTGAACCCCTTGTTCACCCCCGGACACACCGACACCCACCACGCCTACCTGCTGGATCACCACGGTCTCAAGCTGCTGTTCTCGGGCGATGCCCTGCTGATCGAGAGCTGCGGACGCACCGACTTCCAGTCCGGCGACGCCCACGTGCTCTATCACAGCATCCAGGACAAGTTCTTCACCCTGCCCGACGAAACCCTGGTCTACCCCGCCCACGACTATGAAGAACGACGCATTACCACCATCGGCCAGGAAAAGCTGCGCAACCCCCGCCTGGGCAAAGGCCGCACCGAGGCAGAGTTCGTGAAGATCATGCACGACATGGACCTGCCCTACCCCCGAAAGATTGATTTCTCGGTGCCCGGCAACGAGCAGTGCGGTGCCTGCCCGGACAACCTTCCCGAAGAGATGCGCGGCCTGTGCGAGGCGAGTCGGCAGGGGTAGTGCGGAACAAGAAACCTTGTTCCGCAGCAGGCAACCGGATCAAGACGTCGAGCTACGGTGAAATACTGAAGTCGTAGCGCAAGGAAACCATGGCAGTGCTCAGGTCCTTCTGACCGGGCTCATCAAACGAGGTATTCTTGTAACCGAAGTAGGCCGAAGTACGGCGATCGAAGAAATACCGCCCCCCTAACGCATAATACGTCTGATCACGGTTGTTCCCGTCGTTATCATCAAGGTCGCCGTACTGGGCCACCAGCATGGTTTTGCCAATGCGATAACGAGCCCCGAGAAAAAGGATGTCGTGGTCCCGAACCTGCGTACCCATCAGGGAGACATCCTCATACTGAATGAATCCGGTGAAATCCCCAAAGCGCGCGCGCATGCCCAGCTTACTGTTTCCCTTGCGCCCGTCCTCCAGTGTTTTCACGGAGTTCGTGGCACCGATCACCTGATAGTTATCCAGAAAATCATAGGTCACCCCCAGGTTATAGGCACCCTTGTAGTTGTCGATGTCGTTAGAGCGATCACGCTCGTCGATACTGTACTGAACCACGGCATTCAGGCCGTTGATATTCGGAGACTCGTACTGCACGGCGTTGTGGAAGTAGCTGGTCGTGCCAAACGGCCCCGTGGCCATTCCACCATTGCCTCGGGCCTGCAGGGCGGTGGAGGCGAAGGCATCGAACTTCGCCCCTCCGGTTGCCTTGTAAGCACCATCAAACGAGCCCACACGCACCGTACCCCAACGACCCTGAAGGCCGATATTGTGATCTCGATCGGTTAAATTGGCGTCAGAGTCACCCACATTGAGATTCCAGGCCGCAGTGCCCACCAAGGTCAGGTTTTCATCAATCCGATGACTCCCTCGCACTCCGACGCGCCCCATTCCATTCTCGTCCCCGGTATACCCACGCGACTCGGCATCGCCCCCCTCTTCCACCTGCCCGATCTCAACATAAAGCCTGCCGAAGACTTCAAAGTCATTAGCCATGCCAGCCATCGGCGCCATCACGGTGCTACCGACAATCCATACGAGCATCTGCTTTTTCATGTGCTGCACTCCTCCCAGGGTTCTTGGTATCAACGCCCAGCGGCAGGGGTTCAAATCACGACCCCACTGGCGCGCCGGTGAAGAGTGCAAATAGCAAGCCATCCATAGCCTTATGATCTTAAAAGAATATCTATATTCTATAAATGAATCTGGTGATTGCATTTTGCATCCGTATTGCAAAACGCAATCCTCGTATGGTCAATATCAACGCATCTGACCCAATCGCCGGTGTAATGTAGAAGCATTAATGCCCAGGCGCCTGGCCGCCTCCCGCTTGTTGCCAGCGCAGCGCGTGAGCATGTGACGAATCCAGGCCTCCTCAACCATTTCAAGGCTGGCATCCGGGTCCATGCCGGGTATGGGGCCTCCCGGTGAGGACTGGCGACGGCTCACTTCTGCCGGCAGGTGTTCAAGACCCACCTCGCACTGCTGGGAAGCCAACACTACAGATCGTTGAACCGCATTCTCCAGTTCGCGGACGTTACCCGGCCAATCGTAGGCAGCCAGCGCCTCCAGGGCCTCCAGAGTGAAACCAGGCAACCGTCGCCCATAGCGGCGACCATAGTCGGCGAGAAAATGCTCCGCCAGAGGGATCACGTCCTGAGGGCGCCGCCGCAACTCAGGCACATCCACCGGGAAAACATTCAGACGATAATAGAGGTCCGCGCGGAAAGCGCCCTCCGCTACCAGACACTTGAGCGGCTCATTGGACGCACACACGATGCGCACATCCACGGGAAAGGTGCGCTCTCCTCCCACACGCCTGACAACACGCTCCTGCAGAAAATGCAGCAGTCTCACCTGGATCTCCGGTACCGCGCTGTTGATCTCATCAAGCAGGAGGGTTCCGCCATCGGCCAGTTCCAGCAAGCCGCGCTTGCGCTTGCGCGCCCCCGTAAACGCGCCCTCCTCGTGTCCAAAGAGCTCACTCTCAGCCAGGGTGGATGGGATACCCGCGCAATTGAGGCTGAAGAAAGGCCCGTCCCGCCTTGGGCTCCAGGCATGCAGGTATCGGCCCAGCAGACTCTTGCCAGTACCCGTTGCGCCGCTGAGAAGCACCAGGATGTCCGTATCCGCTGCCTGCTGAAGCAGTGAGACAGCCTGCGCCATCGGCTGAGAACAGATCACCGGCGCGCTCCCCGGCCCGGGCTCCAGCTGTTTGAGGCGGGTACTGAGCCCCTCGATCCGCCAGCGGTGCTCGAGATGCGAAAACAGCCTTTGCAGGATCACCCTGATACGCGACACATCGAGGGGCTTGGTGATCAAATCGAACACGCCAAGGCGAAAGGCCTCAATGGCATTATCCGCAGTCGCAAACCCGGTAATCATCACCACGGGCATATCAGGATCCTGCTCCCGGGCCAGCGCCACTAGAGCCAGACCATCCGGAGGCGGCACGCGCAGGTCCGTAATCATCACGTCTGGCTGGGTACTGCGCAGTTCACGCTCTGCCGTCTCACCATCCGGCGCAATTCGAACCGAGAAGCCCGCCCCCATGCCCAGCTCGCGCACCATCGCAGCCACATCGGCATCGTCCTCAACCACCAATAACGTGGGTTTCATGATGATGTGCCCCGAGACGATGCTGGCCTGCTATTCGGCTTCATGTGACTATAGTGATCAGGATGCATCAAGGTGTCGACATGTTCATCCTCATGACCTGTTGTTCCAGTGTATCCAGGTCACTCAGGGTGGCCACCTGCTCCTTAATGTGCACCAGCCGATGAAAATGACCGCGGATACGCAAGATCTGCCGCAGTCCTTCGCAGATTCAGACCTTGCCTCGAATGGCATCCACGAACTGGAGTAAACCCATCAGACCTCGGGCGGTCTCGATCTGTCTGACAGGGATACCACCGGTAACCTTGTTGGGGCTACGCATGAAATGGCGCACCCAGGCCTGATCACCACCGGCAAGGGCAAACACTTCCCTGGCAAGACGGATAAGTAGCAGTGCCAACTCGCCCTGTTCGGACTGTGGGTCCAGTGCGGGATTCTGTTTGAGCCTGCTGACTGCGGTTCTGTGAACACCCAGCACCGCCGCCAGTTCGGCCTGGCCAAGGCCTAACTGCCTGGAGGCCTTGAGCACGGCCTTGGCCAGCACGACGGCAGGGCTGTGTGCGGCGCTTGTACGCGTCCGCTAGAACCCATATTTCATAGCCCGCCCTGATCCCCCATCGTCCACGGCACGATCTCAAGCAACCAAGGAGATGTGCCGGTATGAACAGAGGTGTCCGACAGCGCAAGCGCGCTTTCTGGAAGGGACTGGTCCAGCAGTGGGCAGCTTCAGGCCAGAGCAAGGCGGCCTTTGCCCGTCAGCATGGGGTCACACCCCAGCAGTTGTCCCAGTGGGCAGTGCGCTATCCGGAATGGGTGGTGGCCACAGTCGACTCCAAGGCGGAGCATTCGCCCTCGAAGCCCGCCGCCGGGACGCAGCGCTTTTTGACGGTGCGCACGGTGGAGGACGCCCCTGATCCCGTGGACCTGTCGCCGCAGCCCGGTGGACCGGTGGTGGTGACCTTGAGCCACGGTCGTCGGCTCGAGCTCTATCCGGGGTTTTGCGCCCAGACCCTGCAACGGGCCATGGAGGTCCTGGAGGCATGATCGCGTGGCCCACGGGGGTGGCCATCCACCTGGCAGTGGCGCCGGTGGATTTCCGCAAGGCCTTCGATGGTCTGTGCATCGAGATCGTCGAGGCCCTGGAGCGGGATCCGCTCAGCGGTGAGTTGTTCGTCTTCCGCAACCGGGCTGGGGACAAGCTCAAGGCCCTGTACTGGGATGGCCAGGGCTTTGTGATGATCTACAAGCGCCTGGAGAAGGGGCGCTTCAAGTGGCTCCAGCAGGTGGATGGAGATGCAGAGGGTGAGGTTCGGCTCTCCCGCAGCCAGATGCAGGCGCTGTTCGAGGGTATCGATTGGCGGCGCCTGGAAACCCCGCAAAAATGCCTTGCCACAGCCACCCGTTGATAGATAAATACCATCAATAAGTCAGCCACTTAGCGCTTTCGGCGTGGTAAAATGCGGGCATGTTGAACGGCACTGCACAAGACCTGCCGACACCCCCTTCCGGCCTGCGCGAATCGCAGTTCCGCGCTGCCCTGGCGGACCGTGATCAGCTCATTGAGCAGCAGTCCCAGCTACTCGCCCAGCAGCAGTCCACGATCAATGAGCTGAGCGAACAACTGGAGAATCTCAAGCGCCAGGTCCTTGAGGCCCAGCGCAAACGCTTCGGGCAAAGCTCCGAGCGTGGCTGTTACCTCCAGCAGGATCTCTTCCACCCGCAGGAAGCCCCGATCCCCGAGCAAGACGAAGAAGAAACCACCGAGGCGCCCAAAAAGCGGCGCAAGACCCAGCCCCCTCGAGGTCGCCGTGTCCTCCCACCGGAATTGCCCCGGGAGACGCAGCGCTACGACTACGACGACGAAACCCGGGCCCAACTGGAGGCCCAGAACGGCGGCCCGCTGGTGGAGATCGGTGTCGAGGTGACCGAGACCCTGGAGTACCAACCCGGGCAGCTGTACGTGAAGCGCCACGAGGTGCCCAAGTATGCGATCCAGGGGGATGACGGGGAGCGCACCATCGTCTCTCCACCGCGCCCCTCGCCACCGATCCCCGGCGCCCAGGTGGGTGCCAGCCTGCTGGCCCATACCGTGATCAGCAAGTTCGCGGATCATCTGCCGCTCAACCGCATCAGCCAGCAGCTGGCCCGGGATGGTTACGACGTCCCCCGCCAGCGGCTGTGCGACTACGTGCTGCTGTCCGCCTCGGTCCTGGCCCCGCTGGCCGACCTCGTTCGCCAGGATGCCCTGGCCAGTCCGGTCGTTCACAGCGACGACACCACGGTGCCGCAACTGGAAAAGGGCCGACGACAAACCCGAACCTGTCGCCTGTGGCTCTACCTGGGCCGCGGGCGGGAGGACGGCATCATCCCGGTGTTCTACGACTACACCACCAACCGATCCCAGGAAGGTCCGCTGGAACACCTGCGTGACTACCAGGGATATCTGCAAGCCGATGCCTATGCGGGCTACCTGAACGCCGAGCGGATCCAGGAGGCGCTGATCTGGTGTGCCTGCTGGGCCCATGCGAGGCGCCCGTTCGAAAAGATCGCCCGCAAACACAAAAAACGCGGCCGGGTGCATCTGGTGATGAAGCTGATCACGGCGATCTACCAGGTGGAGTCGCGCCTGCGCGAACAGGGGATCACGGACCCCGAGCAGATCCGCGAGGCCCGCCAGCGCCGCACGGTGCCCATCCTCAAGCGCTTGCGTCGCCTGCTGGATCGCATCCTGCCCAGCCTGCCGCCCCGGGGAGACTTCGCCAAGGCGATCGGTTATGTCCTCAACCACTGGCAGGCCCTGATGCGCTTCACTGAGGATGGCCGCCTGGAGCCCGACAACAACCGCGGCGAACGCGCCCTGCGCGGGGTGTGCGTGAGTCGCAAGAACTGGAACTTCACCGGCTCCGAGAATGGTGGCCACGCCCTGGCCATCCTGCTCACCCTCCTGGAAACCTGCAAGCAGAACGGGGTGAACCCGCGTCACTACCTGATCGATGTGCTTGAGCGCATCCAGGATCATCCCGCCAATCGCCTCCACGAACTGCTGCCCTATCACTGGGAACCGCCCACCCAGGCCTGCGGGGAGAATGACAGCGGGGAGTGAGGGTTGGGTATACGTGCCCTACCGGACACTTACCGGCGCTTGGCACTGTCTCACATGCCAGGATAGTTGGGTCCATCTCCACCTTGAGGCACCACCCAGTCGATATTCTGGTCCGGATCCTTGATATCACAGGTCTTGCAGTGCACGCAGTTCTGGGCGTTGATTTGCAGGCGTGATTCGTTGGCATCGCCCGCTTCAACGTATTCGTACACACCTGCGGGGCAGTAGCGAGCTTCCGGCCCTGCGTAAACCGGGAGATTCAGAGCGGTAGGCCGATTTGGATCTCTCAGCTTAAGGTGGACTGGCTGGCCCTCTTCGTGATGCGTGTTGGACAGAAAAACCGAAGACAGGCGGTCGAATGTGATGCTCCCATCCGGACGGGGATAATCGATGGGTGGGCAATCCCCGGCAGGGCGGAGGCGTTCGTGGTCAGCGTGATGGCGCAGCGTCCAGGGAGCGCGACCCCGTAAGACGTATGTATCCACCGCTGCGTGGGCCAGTCCGGCCCAGAGGCCCCAGCGAAAACCGGGGCGGATGTTCCGGGCTCGGTGGAGTTCGCGGATCACCCAGGTATTGTCGAGGCGGCGACGGAAATCGCTGGCTTCCAGGCCGCCGGTAGGTGACGAGGTCAGCAGATCGAAAACGGTCTCTGCCGCGGTGATGCCACTCTTCATGGCATTGTCGCTGCCCTTGATGCGTGGCACGTCGAGAAAGCCCGCCGTGTCTCCCACCAGCAGGCCGCCGGGAAAGCTGAGTTTCGGCAGGCCCTGCAGGCCGCCCTCCACCAGCGCCCGGGCGCCATAGGCGATGCGTTTGCCGCCTTCGAACACGGGGCGGATGGCCGGATGGGTCTTGAAGCGCTGCATCTCCTCGAAGGGGCTCAGGTAGGGATTTTCGTAGTCCAGCCCCACGATGAAGCCCACCGCCACCCGGTTGTCCTCCAGGTGGTACAGAAACCCGCCACCATAGGTGCGGGTATCCAGGGGCCAGCCCACGGAGTGGATCACCTGACCAGGCCGGTGCCGGGCCGGGTCCACTTCCCAGACTTCCTTGATGCCCAGTCCGTAGGTCTGCGGCCCCACCCCCTCGCGCAGACCGAAGCGGTCGATGAGCGTCTTGGTCAGGGAGCCATGACAGCCCTCGCAGAACAGCGTCTGGCGGGCATGGAGTTCCACGCCGGGCTCGAAGCGCGGGCCCTCGCTGCCGTCCGGGTTACGGCCCATGTCTGCGGTGGCCACACCCTTGACAGCCCCCTGCTCGTCATAGAGTACTTCGGCTGCCGGAAATCCGGGCAGCACTTCCACACCCAGGGCCTCGGCCTGCTCCGCCAGCCAGCGACAGAGGTTGCCCAGGCTAATGATGTAATGGCCCTCGTTGTGCATCTGTGGCGGCGTGGGCATTCGCAGGGCGCGAACCTGGGTCAGCAGCAGGAATTGGTCCTCGCTGACTGCGGTGTTCAGGGGGGCGCCCTGTTCTCGCCAGTCCGGCAGCAGTTCATCCAGGGCCCGGGGCGCGAACACCGCACCCGAGAGGATATGGGCCCCCACCTCGGAGCCCTTTTCCAGCACACAGACGGACAGGTCCTGTCCTGTCTGCTCGGCCTGCTGGCGCAGACGGATGGCCGCCGCCAGCCCGGCCGGACCGGCGCCAACGATGACCACGTCGAATTCCATGCTCTCACGTTCCAAAGGGCACCTCCGGCGTTGGGTTCAGGATTTGAGGGCGCGAAGCCCTTCCCGCAGGGCGGGCAGCACCTGGAACAGGTCACCCACCAGGGCGTAGTCGGCCATCTGGACCATGGGGGCCTCCTCGTCACGGTTGATGGCCACCACCACCTTGCTGTCCTTCATGCCGGCCCAGTGCTGGATGGCCCCGGAGATCCCCACGGCGATGTACAGCTCGGGTGCGACCACCTTGCCGGTCTGACCCACCTGGTAGTCGTTGGGCACGAACCCGGCATCCACGGCCGCACGGGAGGCGCCGATGGCGGCATTGAGCTCGTCGGCCAGGTCCTCCAGCAGCTGGAAGCCTTCGGCACTGCCGACACCGCGCCCGCCGGAGACCACCACCCGGGCGGCGCCCAGTTCGGGGCGTTCCGACTCGGTGAGCGATTCCTCCACAAAGCGTGACACACCCGGGTCCTGGGCCGCCGGCACCGTCTCGATGGACGCCGAGCCGCCCTCACCCACCGGGTCAAAGGCCGTGGGACGTACCGTGATGACCCTGACCGGATCCTCGCAGATCACCCGCGCCATGACATTGCCGGCATAGATGGGTCGTTCGAAGGTGGTCGGCCCCTCGATCCCGGTGATGTCGGACACCTGGGCCACATCCAGACGGGCGGCCACCCGGGGCATGAAGTCCTTGCCCTGGGTGGTGGCCGCGGCCAGCACTGCCGAGTAGTCCGAGGCCAGCGAGATGACCAGCTCGGCCAGGGGTTCGGCCAGCTGATGGGCATAGGTCGGGTCATCACAGAGCAGTACACGGCTCACCCCCTCCAGTGCCGCCGCCGCTTCACCCACGGCCTTGCAGTCCTGCCCGGCCACCAGGACATCCACGGCATCACCCAGGGCAAGCGCGGCACTCACCGTCCTGCGGGTGACATCAGCCAGATGTCGATGATCATGTTCCGCCACTACCAGCACTGTCATATCAGATCACCTGTGCTTCGTTCTTGAGCTTGTCCAGCAATTCCCCCACGTCGGCGACGCGCACACCCGGCTTGCGCGCGGGCGGCTCGGCCACACTGACCGTGCGGATGCCGCTGCGGGTCTCCACCCCGAGGCTGTCCAGGGGACGGCGATCCAGGGGCTTTTTCTTTGCCTTCATGATGTTGGGGAGCTTGAGATAACGAGGCTCGTTGAGCCGTAAATCGGTACTCACCACCGCCGGCAGTCTCAGGGCCACGGTACGGGTGCCTCCATCCACTTCCCGGGTGACAATCACCTCGCCGTCGCCCATCTCCACTCGACAGGCGAAGGTGCCCTGCCCCCAGCCCAGACGCGCGGCGAGCATCTGTGCCGTCTGGTTGCAGTCATCATCGATGGCCTGCTTCCCCATCAGCACGAGATCGGGAGACTCTTCCCCCACCACGGCGGCCAGGGCGCGACTGACCACCACCGGCGCGAGGCTTTCCTCCGTTTCCAGCAGCAGCGCCCGGTCGGCGCCGAATGCCAGGGCCGTGCGCAGCGTGTCCTGGGCCGCGGCCGGGCCGATGCTGACCGCCACCACCTCGGTGGCCACACCGGCCTCGCGGAGCCGCACCGCCTCTTCCATGGCGATTTCGTCGAAGGGGTTCATGGACATCTTCAGGTTGGCGATGTCCACATCGCTGCCATCGGAGCGTGGGTGCACCCGAACGGTGTAATCCACCACACGCTTGACCGGTACGAGTACCTTCATGGGCCACTCCTTATATGATTGATATGTCAGGCGTTGCCGTTTTCATCGGGGCGCAGCACCAGCACCGGCGAACGGGCCGAGTGCACCACCTCACGGGCAAAGCTGCCCATGATCACACGCTGCAGACCCGTGCGCCCGTGGGTCGTCATGGCGATCACCGCCCCCTGTATTAGTGCCGAGTACTCCACCACGGCCCGGGCAACGTCCTTGCCGTGGAGTACGTCCCAGTTGGCCTGCACGCCGTATTTTTCCGGCATGTGGTCCGCCATGCGGCGCAGGTAGACCCACTCCCCGGAGTCCGCCCCGGGGCCGCCGTGACCAAAGCTGGGCTTGAGCACCTGGATCAGGCGCACATCCGCGCCGATCGAGCGTGCGAAGGCCACCGCCGGCGGCAACACCGCCTCGGAAAGCGTGGATCCATCCAGGCATATCAGTACCGTCCGGATGGGCCCCGTCCACTCCTCGGAAAGATCTGGACCAGCCAGCAAAACCGGACGACGCGACTGACGCAGCATGTTCCCGGCGACACTGCCCACCACGGCCTCGCCGACGGCCCCGCGTGCGTGCGTCGACATGACCAGCGGGCTGTCCGGCTCGCTGCTCATCGCCTGCATCAGCCCGTCGTTCACCGAACCATGGACGACGACTTCCACTTGGGCGTCATTGAGCCCTCGGGCGGCCAGAATACTCTGTAGCAAGGCCTTGCGTTCGGTGCTGTTCTCCTCACGGGGCACCACCGAAACCAGACGGACGCGTGCCCCGAGCTGACCGGCCAGGGACAGCCCGGGCTTGAGGGCAGCCTGGGAACGAGCGGAAGAATCCAGAGGGATGGTAACGGTGGCGGACATGGCGCACTCCTTGGTAGCTGCAATCGGATCCGGCATCAGGCAAGCCAGCGCTTACGACGCCGGTAATGTTTAACGTTCAGATAGTCGACTTTGCCGGACCCACCCAGGTAGAACTCCTGTACGTCGGGGTTCTCCCGCATGACGGCAGCATCGGCGCTCATCACCACGTGGCCGTTTTCTAGCAGGTAGGCATAATCCACCACCCCCAGGGCAGCGGCGGCGTTCTGCTCCACTAGCAGCACACTGACGCCCTGCTCCTTGTTGATCTCGCGAATAATCTCGAAGATCTCCTGCACCAGCAGCGGGGAGAGGCCCAGGCTGGGTTCGTCGAGCATGATCAGTTCGGGCTCAGTCATCAGGGCGCGCCCAATGGCGAGCATTTGCTGCTCACCGCCCGACAGGTAGCCGGCCTTGCTCCGTGCCCGTTCCTTCAGCCGAGGAAAATAATTGAACACCTGCTCTTTGAGTTCCTGGTAACGCTGTCGGCTGCCACGGGTGGCATAGGCGGCCAGCAGGTTGTCCTCCGGTGACAGGTGCTCGAAGATGCGTCGTCCTTCAAGCACATGCACCAAGCCACTGGCAACCCGCTTGGGCGGCGACAACGGCAACATGTCCTTGCCCTGAAAGGTGAGCGCGCCGCGGGTCACCAGGCCACGTTCCGGGGCCAGCAGACCACTGATCGCCTTCAGGGTGGTGCTCTTGCCGGCTCCATTGCTGCCCAGAAGGGCGATCATCTGCCCTCTGTGGATCTTCAGTGAAACGCCCTTGATGGCCAGGAAGACCCGGTCATAGATCACTTCCACATTGGCCAGTTCGAGGAGCGGCTGGCCGGTTTCGGCGACCGGTGCGGTTTGACTGGCAGTATTCTGCATGGGATCACCCCTTTCCTGTCATGGATACCCGTCGGGCCGCCGGGGTGTTCACCCACCCCGGCGGCATGGGGGCTCAGCGGCCTTCGCGGAAGCCGGCGGCGTCCTTCTCGATCTCTTCCCAGACAATATCCTGGTGGGCTGCGTACCAGTCGGTCAGCGGTTCCCAGGCTTCGCCATTCCAGGCGGACACGCGACCGTAACCACCCCCCTGATGATCGTCGGCGGTGATGGTGATGGGCGGCATCATGCCTCTGGCATCGAAGTTCTCGATCATGCGGAAGCCATCACGCATTTTTTCACCGGTCAGCGGGGCCCCGAACTCCTGCATGGCCAGGCGCGCGGCCTCCACGGCCACTGCCATGGTGGCAACGCCGATGTTGTAGTAGGTGGTACCCACGTTATTCGCGGAACCCTGGCCGCGGCCCGGTTCGATCACGTGCTCCATGATGTCCTGGATGATCGAATAATCGGTGCCCGTGCCCACGGCCTCGAAGCGCTTGACGCCGTTCATGCGGTTGCCGCCCACATTGCGCGCATCGGTTTCCGCCAGCCACACCACCGAGAGGATGTTCTCCTGACGCACACCGTTCCGGATCGCCTCACGTACCGACACCTGCTGGCCGCCACCGGCGCCCCAGATGATCACATGATCAGGTCGGTAGCGACGCACGTCAGACCAAGTGGCCGACTGCTCGGTGCCGGGCGTAGGGTAGGCGAAGGCGCGCAGATCGAAGCCCTTTTTCTCGGCCAGGTCGCGCAGCACCGGGATGGGCTCGCGGCCAAAGGGAGAATCGATGTGCACCAGCGCGATCCGCTTGCCTTCAAGCCCTCCCTGGTGCTGATCGATGTAGTCCGCCAGCACCGTGGCCTGGGACCAGTAGGTGGCCATCATCGGGAACACAAAGGGGAAGGTCTCACCCTCGCTGGCGTCTCCGCGGCCGTGCAGGGCAGTGATCATCACCACCTCGTCACGCAGGACCCGGTTCACCGCGGCACGGGACACCGGCGTGCTGAAGAAGTCCACCAGCACCGCGCCTTCGCGACGGGCGCGGTTGTACGCCTCCAGGCCTCGCTGGGGTTCGTTGGCGGTGTCGCGAACAATGGTTTCGATCATGTGGCCCTCAATGCCACCGGTCTCATTCACGAGCCGCAGATAGTCCCGCTGGCCCTGATGGTACTCGTCGGTTACAAAGGTGTAGACGGCGGTAAAGTCCTGCAACAGCGCGAACTTGATCGGCTCCTTATCGGCCTGGGCGGTGCCGCCCAGGCCCAGGACCGCGGCTCCGGCCATGCCGGCCAGCCATCGTGTGAATGGTTTCATGACGCACACTCCTCCAAGGTTTCTTATGCCCTCCCCACGGGGAGGTATTAGCTCTGGGTATGACGGAAAGGCCAGACCACGAAATACTTGCGCAGGTTGTCGTAGATCTTGGCGAGTCCCAGGGGCTCATACAGCAACACACCGATGATCAGGGCCCCGTAGACCATCAGCGGAATGTGAGCGATCAGGTTGAACGAGATGGGAATCCACTCGTAGGTGGCCAGGAAGGCCAGCAGATTGGTGAGCACAATGGGCAGTAGGAGCACGAAGCCCGCCCCAAGGTAGGCACCGATCACGCTGCCCAGACCACCCACCAGCACCATGGCCACCAACTGGATGGAGACATTGAAGCCGAACTGCTCGGGGGTGACCGCCTGGTAGTAGCAGAAGGCCAGGATGGCGCCGGTCACACCGCCCAGGAAAGAAGCGGCAAAGAAGGCCAGCAGCTTGTATTTCACCGGATCCACCCCGATCACTGCGGCGGCGAAATCCTTGTCCCGCACCGCCACCAGCGCCCGACCGAAGCTGGAACGCTTGATATTGAGCAGCAGCAGGGTTACCACCACGGTCCACAGCAGCGCCATGTAGTAGAGCGAGGCGTCACTCTGCAAGGGTACGAAAAGGAAAGTCACGTCTGGGGTGCTCAAGGTGGCCTGGGCGCCCCCGGAAATGGCGGGCACATTGACGATCACCCACTCCACCAGATACTGCATGGCCAGGGTCGCCATCACCAGATAGAGACCCTTCACCCGCAACGCCGCGGCCCCGAAGATCACTCCGATGAAGGCCGACATCAGGCCCGCTCCCAGCAGAGCGAACTCGAAGGGCACACCGGCGCGCGTAAGGTGGATACTGGTATAGGCGCCGATGGCCAGCACGGCGGCAAAGCCGAAGTGCAATTGCCCCGCCATCCCCATCAAAAGGGTCAGCGACAGGGCGGCCGCGGTCCAGATCAGCCATGGCAGCATGTAGCTGGTGAGATACAGGTCGGAAAGGAAGAACGGTGCCAGCAGTGCCAGAGCCACCAGCACCTGCATGATGCGGCGGTCGGTGGTCACCGGCCACAGGGCCCGCGACGAGGCATAGCGCGTATGCTTGATTCCGGACAGTCGATAGAACATGGCGCTCAGACCCTCTCGATATCTTCACGGCCGAAGATGCCGTGGGGGCGGAAAATGATGGTCAGCAGGATGATCAGGGAGGTCACCACGTCACGCGTGCCGCCACCCACAAGGGGGTCCACATAACCGGGAATGACGCTGCCAAGGATGCCGACGATCAGCCCCGCCACGAACACGCCGTAGATGCTGTCCAGCCCCCCGAGGATGACTACCGCCACCGCCGGGAAGAGCAAGGCGGTCAGGGTCCAGTCCACCCCCTGCACTGACCCCCACATGGCGCCCGCGGCCACGGCGGAGATGCCGGCCAGACCCCAGGAAATGGCCACGGCCCGTTCCACAGAGATACCCACCGACCAGCTGGAGACGTGATCATCGGACACTGCCCGCAGCTTGGTGCCGATGCGGGTGCGGAAGAACAGCAGGGCACCGGCCACCATGAGGCCACCAATGATGCCCCCCACCAGGTATTCGCGGTTGATGAACACCTCGCCGATGATGATGGGCATCATGTCCAGCCCCAGGTCCAGGCTCTTGGGGGATGCCCCCAGCAAGCCTGGGCCGAGGCCCCGCAGCAGGCTTTCCAGGCCCAGGGTGAGCATGACCACCATGATGATGGGCTGCCCTACCATCTTGCGCAGGAGCAGGCGCTCGGTAAGCATGCCGAACAGGAACATGCCCACGATGGCCAGGAGGATGGCAAACACGATCGGTACGCCCAGCAGGTGGGCGAACATCCAGATGAGGTAGGCGGCGATCATCACCATGGCCCCCTGGGCCAGGTTGGGGACCCCGGAGGATTTGTAGATCAGCACGATGCCCAGGGCGACCAGGCTGTACATCAGGCCGGTCAGGGCGCCGTTGATGATCAATTCGATCAGGAACTGGATATCCACTGCTTAAGCCTCCTCTGCAACATGGGCCGGGGTGACGTCAGAGACCATCAGGTGGCGCTTGAGCGTCCCCGATGCGCCGGTTTCGTAACTGATCTGGGCCTCGTATTCGATGGCCTGTTGACCGTCGTAGAGGGCCTCGATGATGGGGGCGTAATGCTGGTCGATGACCTTGCGCTTAAGCTTGCGGGTGCGGGTCACTTCGCCGTCGTCGGGATCGAACTCCTTGTGCAGATTGACGAAACGACGGATCTGCAGACCCTCCGGCAGGACGGTGTTGACATGGGCCACCTCGCCACTGATCAGGTCGTACACTTCCGGCTTCTGGGACAGGTCGGCAAAAGAGGTGTAGGCGACGCCATGCTCCTCGGCCCAGTGTCCCACGGCCTCCATGTCGATGATGATCAAGGCCGCCAGGAAGTCCCGTTCCCGTCCCAGGATGCAGGCGTCCTTGATGTACTGGCTGAACTTGAGGCGATTTTCCACATAGGTGGGAATGAACCGGTGGCCCGCCTCCGTGTACACCACCTCGGAGACCCGACCCAGCACCACCAGCTGACCATCTTCCTCCAGATAGCCCGCATCGCCGGTGTGCATCCAGCCATCCTGCAGGGTTTCCTGGGTGGCATCGGGGTTGTTGAAGTACCCGTCGAAGATGTTGTCGGCGCGCACCAGGATCTCGCCATCCTTGTTGATCTTGAGATCAACGCCAGGGAACGGCTTGCCGGCGGTGTGCAGGCTGATGGAGTCCGGCGGCTGGGCCACGCACAGGGCGCAGTTTTCCGTCTGGCCATAGAACTGGCGCAGATTCAGGCCCAGTGCCCGGAAGAACAGGAACACGTCCTCGCCAATGGCCTCGCCGGCCGTGTAGGGCCGCTCCACCCGGCTCAGCCCCAGGTGGTCCTTGATGGGGCCGTAGATGAGCACTTCCCCCACTCCGCGCCAGAAGCGTTCCAGGGTGCCGGGGGCCTTGCCTTCCAGGCGGCGGCGTTCCAGTTCCACCGCAAACGGCATGAAGTGATGGTAAAGACGCCGCTTGAGCGGCGAGGACTCATTGATGCCCACCTGGATGCGGGTGAGCATGTTGGACCAGGCCCGGGGCGAGCTGAAGTACAGTGTCGGGGCGATCTCCCGCAGGTCGTGAAGCGCGGTTTCCTGCTTCTCGGGGATGTTGACGCAAAAGCGCAGTGCCAGCGCCGCTCCCACGGTGAAGATGAAGTCTCCCACCCAGGCCATGGGCAGATAGGCCATGTGCACCTCGCCCTCGCGGAAATACCCTGCCGCCGAGGCGTTGCGCACCCCCGTGAGGATATGGCCATGCTTGAGCGGTATGCCCTTGGGCGCGCCGGTGGTGCCTGATGAGTGCAGCAGCACGGCGATGTCATGCACCGATGCGCGGCTTTGCAGGTCCTCGTCCAGGCCCGGACGCTGCTCCCTTTCCTGCCGGCCCTGGGCCATCAGATCCAGGGCACTCACCGCCCCCTCGGGCTCCTCTCCCTTCAGGCCCCGCTCGTCATCGAAGACGATGAGTTGCAGATCTTCATAGCCGTTCTCGCGGATGGACATCAGCTTGTCCACCTGCTCCTGATCCTCCACCAGCGCACAGCGGATGGCTTCCGCCTGCATCTGGCCCTGAAGCTCGGCGGGATTGGTGTCAGGATAGGCCGGTGAGGGAATGGCCTTGAGGCACACGGCGGCCAGCATGCCGAAGTAGAGGGCCGGCCGGTTATCACCCACCACCAGGATGCGGTCGCCGGCACGCACGCCTCGAGCCTCCAGCCCGGCGGCCAAGTTCATGACATGATCCAGATAGTCCTGCCAGGTGTATTCGTGCCAGATGCCCCGGTGACGTTCACGCAGGGCGACCTCGTCAGTGTGCTCCCGGGCGTTGTGAACCAGCAACTGGATCAGATGATCATCTTCCCGCCAGTCTGGATGCAGGGCGTCCACAGGCGGGTCTTCGCGGTATTGTCTTTCAGGCTGCATCTTGAGTCTTCCCGATGTAGGCCGCGACCACGGCAGGATCATTGATGGCCTCGCGAGTGGGGCCCTCGGCGATCTTCTCCCCGTTGTTGAGCACTACCGCCCGGTTGCAGATGGCGGTGACCACGTCCATGTGGTGCTCGATGAGAAGCATGGTGACGCCCATGGCATCGCGGGCATCCAGGATGAAACGCACCATGTATTCCTTCTCTTCCTGGTTCATGCCGGCCATGGGCTCGTCCAGCACCAGGAAGCGGGGCTCGGCGCAAAGCGCGCGGGCCAGTTCGACGCGCTTTTGCATCCCCAGGGGGATCACGTCCACCGGCTCGTCGCGCACGCTCTCCAGCTGCAGCAGGTCGATGACCTCCTCCACCTTGACCCGGTGCGCCACTTCCTCCTTCTGCGCCCACCACCAGTAGAACAGTGAGGCCAGGGAGCTGGGACGCATGAAGATGTGTCGTCCCAGCAGGATGTTGTCCAGGACGCTCAGTCCCTTGAACAGGGCCACGTTCTGGAATGTGCGGGCAATGCCCTTCTGGGCAATGCGATGAGGCCGCAAACCATTGATGGGCTCGCCAAGAAAGCGAATCGCACCCTGCTGGGGCGGGTAGAAGCCGGTGATGGCATTGACGAGCGTTGTCTTGCCCGAGCCATTCGGCCCCACCAGGCCAAAGATCTCACCCTCCCTCACCGTCAGGGAGATGCCCTTCAGTGCCTGGAGGCCACCGAACCAACGGCACACCTCCTCGCATTCCAGTACGGTCTGCTGGCCGACGATTTCCTGCATTTTCGTCATGCCTCGTTCCTCCGAGTACCTGATGTGGTTTTCCCGTGCCGGGCCAACGCATCGTTGCGGCTGTTCCCGTCCCCAAAGTCGGATCACGCACGCCGGGCGCGCACCCGTCCGTTGCGCATGACCCGAAGGCGATGCGCACCCTGTTGTTCTTGTGGTTCCTGAATGCCTTGCTTCGTGCCCAGGCCGGCATGTTTCCGGCCACGGGGTCGGCGTTGGCTCAATGCCACCCGCCAGGATCCCTGAGCCCCAGATCCGTCAGGCTCTCGTCACGCAGCATGAATTTGAGTGCTCGCCCGGTGCTGCCGGGGAAGGACTCGTAAAACCGCACGTAGCGCGGGATCTTGAAATGGGCGATCTGCTCACGGCAGTAGTCCTGAAGCATTTCCGCGGTGAGCGTTTCCTCACCGTGCTGGATCTCCACGCAGGCGCAGACCACCTCGCCAAGGCGTTCGTCCGGCATGCCTACCACCACCGCGTCGCGAACCTGCGGATGCGTTCGCAGATAATCCTCGATTTCCTGAGGGTAGATGTTCTCGCCGCCGCGAATGATCACGTCCTTGACGCCGCCAACGATGCGGCAATACCCGTCCTCATCCAGCCGGGCCAGGTCACCGGTATGTAGCCAGCGCGCCGCGTCCACCACGCGAGCGCTCAGATCAGGATTGCCCCAGTAACCCCGCATGACGTTGTAGCCACGCACGCACAGCTCGCCCACCTCCCCCAGCGGCACGATGCGGCCCTCGCTGTCGATGATCTTGGCTTCCTGGTGCGGACGAATGGTGCCCACGGTGGACAACCGGTGCTCGATCGCATCGTCCACGTCGCTCATGAAGGAGATGGGGGATGATTCGGTCATGCCATAACCGATGGTCACTTCGGTCATGTGCATGCGGGTCATCACCTGGTCCATGGTGTCCGGAGGGCACGGGGCCCCCGCCATGATCCCGGTACGCAGCGTCGATAGATCGAAGTCCGAAAACTCCTCATGGTCCAGCATGGCCTTGAACATGGCCGGCACGCCATACAGGGCGGTGCAACCTTCCTTTTGCACTGCTTTCAGAGTGTCTAAGGGCTCGAAGGCCTCACCCGGGTAGATCATCGCGCCACCATGCGTCAGGCAGGCCATGTTGCCCATCACCAGACCGAAGCAGTGAAAAAGCGGCACCGGGATACACACGCGATCGTTTTCGCTCAACCGCAGCGTGCGGCCTACCGTTAGGCCATTGTTAATGATGTTGTGATGGGTCAGCGTGGTGCCAGCCGGTTCCCCACCCATGGCATTGCTGAACTGGATATTGGCCGGCGAATCGAAGTCCACCAAGACGCTCAGGGAGCGCACGCGTTCGAGGGTGTCAGGATTGGGCTCATGCAACAGCCCGGAAAAGTTGATCATCCCGGGCGCGGATTCCGATCCCACCCGGATCACCCGCTCCAAACTCGGCACGGCCTCACAGCGAAGTGCCACTTCGCCCGCGCTGGCGAGCTCCGGTAGGAGTTCGCTGACCATCTTCGGGTAATCGCTGGTCTTGAAATGATCCTGGATGATCAGTGCGCGCGCCTGCACCAGATTGAGGAACTGCTGTAACTCCGCCTTGCGAGCACCGGGATTAACGTTCACGGAAACCATACCGACCCGCGCGGCGGCGAGCATGGCTAGCGTCCACTCACTCCGATTCATCATCCAGATGGCCACCCTATCACCCGGTTCGAGGCTGAGATCCAGATAGGCGGCTGCCAGCGCGTCCACCTTGCGATCCAGCTCAGACCATGACCAGCGCACCCCTTGCTGGCAGTCCACCAGGGCCAGCCCCTCCGGCCATACACTGGCCAGGTGGCGGAGTTGCTCACCCACGGTAATGCCCCACAAGGGCTCGGTGCCTGCACCACACATATAACTAAGTCTCTGATCTGACATCAGGACTGACCTCCTGCCTTTGGTTTGGCGCCGGTTGTTCCCGGTCTGATTATGGGGGTTATTTGTAATAAGGTTATAGGCAATTTAGTTATCGTTTACGTCCACGTCAACCTTTTTTTGCTGTATTCTGTACGGGATTAATCAGCAGGTCGCTGACAGCCTCCCCTGAGCGCGCCAAACCAAGGCGTGGGGGCCCTCTTTGGCTGCAAGCAGACCAGATCCGATTACGAAAAAATCGCTGCAATGCAGCATAAAACAGTTCACCAGCCCCAGGTTTCACGTACAATGGGAACACTTTGGGTCTGTTCCTTATCGTTTCCCAGCCTAAGTGACGTTCACGTTTGCGGTATATACCCCAGCCCCCTCCCTAGGAGCGGCCGGCAGGAGCCGACGGAGGTTCATCCATGACTCAACCCCAGCCCGCCTTCAAGGAAACCGACGCCCACGGCACCACGTTCACGATCGGTGAACTGGCACGGGAATTCGGCATCACCACCCGCGCCATTCGTTTCTACGAAGATGAAGGCCTGCTCACGCCCTTGCGCGTGGGCACCAAACGCCTGTATCGCCGCAGGGATCGCGCACGCCTGAAGCTGATCCTTCGCGGCAAACGACTGGGATTCACGCTGGGCGAGATGCGCGAGGCGTTCAATCTCTACGACGATGCCCACGGCGAGTCCCGGCAATTGCGGTACTACCTGAATGTGCTTGACGAAAAGCGCGAGCATCTCCTCCGGCAACGGGAGGACCTGGAGGAGACCCTCAAGGAACTGGAGCACTCCTATGCTCACTGCCAGCAACTACTTTCAGCCCAGGAGAAGGAGAAGCAGGTCCAGAAAGCGGATACGGCAAGCCCCGACGGCATCGACATACCTGATGGCGGCAAACCCGATCTCAATACAGGGCCTTGATGACGCCATGAAAGACGAGGCCTTTCCGAAATACTCCCAGCTCGCCGCATAATTCCGTTTACGTTAACGTAATTTAATATTGACGTTTACGTGAACTGTATATACGCTTCTGGAAACCCACCAAAAGGATCATGCCATGAGCCACCACCCTACTCTCGACTTCGATTTGGGCGATGAAATCAACATGCTGCGTGACGCGGTGGCCGAGTTTGCCGCGGCTGAAATTGCACCACGAGCGGCTGAAATCGACCAAAACAACGAGTTCCCCCAGGATCTGTGGCCCAAGCTGGGCGAGATGGGGTTGCTGGGTATCACCGTCAGCGAAGAAGACGGGGGCAGCGGCATGGGCTATCTGGCCCATATGGTGGCGATGGAGGAGATCTCCCGCGCCTCAGCCTCGGTGGGACTCTCCTATGGTGCGCACTCCAATCTCTGCGTCAATCAGATCAAGCTCAACGGCAGCGAAGAACAGAAGCAGCGCTACCTGCCCAAACTGATCTCTGGCGAGCATGTGGGTGCTCTGGCCATGTCCGAGCCCGGCGCAGGCTCCGATGTAGTGGGCATGCGCCTGCGGGCCCGGCGCGAAGGCGATCACTACGTGCTCAATGGCAACAAGATGTGGATCACCAACGGCCCCGAGGCCAGCACCTATGTAGTCTATGCCAAGACCGATCCGGACGCGGGCCCAAAGGGCATCACGGCCTTCCTGATCGAAAAGGGTACCCCAGGCTTCTCTACTGCCCAGAAGCTGGACAAGCTGGGTATGCGCGGCTCGAACACCTGCGAACTGATTTTCGACCACTGCGAGGTGCCCGCGGAAAACATCATTGGACAGGAAGGTGAAGGGGTAAAGGTTCTCATGTCAGGGCTGGACTATGAGCGGGCGGTGCTGGCCGCCGGCCCGCTGGGGATCATGGCCGCCTGCCTGGATGTGGTCCTGCCCTACGTGCATGAACGCAAGCAATTCAATCAAGCCATCGGGGAATTCCAGCTGATGCAGAGCAAGCTAGCCGACATGTATGTAAGTCTGAATGCCTCCCGGGCCTATGTCTACAGCGTCGGTCGTGCCTGCGACCGGGGGCAGACCACGCGCAAGGATGCCGCTGGGGCCATCCTGTTTGCCGCCGAGAAGGCCACCTCCATGGCGCTGGAGGCCATCCAGTGCCTGGGTGGCAACGGCTACATCAATGAATACCCCACCGGTCGACTACTGCGCGATGCCAAGCTCTACGAAATCGGCGCAGGCACCTCCGAGATCCGGCGCATGCTGATCGGCCGGGAACTGTTCAAGGAAACCCGCTGAGGCCGTCCATGACCGCCTCCGCACGAGGCGGCCCCAGTGCGCCCGGCACACAATGAGCAAACTGGTGGGCAGGGAAACCGATGAGCGTCATTAAAAGCAAGATCAATACAAGATCCGAGGAGTTCGCCGCCAACCAAGCGGCCATGTCGGCCCTGGTGGAGGATTTGCGTCAGCGTGTGGCGCGCGTGAGCGCAGGCGGCAGTGAAGGCGCCCGTGAACGCCACCTGTCCCGCGGCAAATTACTGCCCCGGGAGCGCATAAGGGTGCTGCTGGACCCTGGCTCACCCTTCCTGGAAATTTCCCAGCTGGCCGCCTGCGGGTTGTACGGCGACGAAGTGCCCTCCGCAGGCGTTATCGCCGGCATCGGTCGGGTATCGGGTCGGGAATGCATGATTGTGGCCAATGATGCCACGGTCAAGGGCGGCACCTATTATCCCATCACAGTCAAGAAACACCTGCGGGCACAGGAAATCGCCCAGCAGAACCGCCTGCCCTGCATCTACCTGGTGGATTCCGGCGGAGCCAACCTACCCAATCAGGACGAGGTATTCCCAGACCGGGATCACTTTGGCCGCATCTTCTACAATCAGGCGGTCATGTCGTCCCAGGGCATCCCGCAGGTCGCGGTGGTCATGGGTTCCTGCACGGCAGGCGGCGCCTACGTGCCGGCGATGGCCGAGGAAAGCATCATCGTCAAGGAACAGGGCACCATCTTCCTGGCAGGACCGCCGCTGGTGAAGGCGGCCACCGGCGAGGTTGTCACCGCCGAGGAACTGGGGGGTGCCGATGTGCATGCCAAGATCTCGGGGGTGGCCGACCATTACGCCCTCAATGATGCCCATGCCCTGGGGCTGGCCCGTCGCTGCGTCAGTCGCCTCAATCGCCATAAGCAGGTCAGCCTCGACCTGCGACCCTCGCGGCCGCCCCGCTACAGCCCGGAAGAGATGGGCGGTATCATCCCCACCGACACCCGCAAACCCTTCGACGTCCGCGAGGTCATCGCGCGCATCGTCGACGGCTCCGAGCTAGACGAATTCAAGGCCTTGTACGGCACCACTCTGGTGTGCGGCTTCGCCCACATTCATGGGTACCCCGTGGGCATCGTGGCCAACAACGGCGTCCTCTTCTCCGAGTCTGCCCTCAAGGGGGCCCACTTCATCGAGATGTGCAGCCAACGCGGCATCCCCCTGGTGTTCCTGCAGAACATCACGGGCTTCATGGTGGGTCGCAAGTACGAGTCCGGTGGCATCGCCAAGGATGGTGCCAAGATGGTCACGGCGGTGGCCTGCGCCCGGGTGCCCAAGTTCACAGTCATCATCGGGGGCAGTTTCGGGGCAGGCAATTACGGGATGTGTGGACGCGCCTACTCACCGCGCTTCCTGTGGATGTGGCCCAACGCCCGCATCTCCGTGATGGGGGGCGAGCAAGCGGCGGGTGTGATGGCTCAGGTGAAGCGCGACACGCTGGAACGCCAGGGCAAGGCCTGGTCCAGTGAGGAGGAGGAGCGCTTCAAGGCCCCCATCCGTTCACAGTACGAGCACCAGGGACACCCCTACTATGCCACGGCACGCCTTTGGGACGATGGCGTCATTGACCCTGCGGACACCCGTATGGTGCTGGCGCTGGGGATCTCCGCCAGCCTCAACGCCCCCATCGAGGAGACCCGTTTCGGGCTCTTCCGCATGTGACCTGGAGAAAGATCATGGCGAACGATATGTTGCGGGTCCATGCCGAAGCCGGCGTGGCCACCATCACCCTGAACCGCCCCGAACGTCACAATGCCTTTGACGATGAGCTGATTCGGGAACTGACCGAGACCCTCGTGACGCTGGAGCAGGATCCTGAGGTCAGGGCCGTGGTGCTCACCGGCGCGGGCAAGAGCTTTTCCGCCGGTGCCGACATCCAGTGGATGAAGCGCATGGTCGAATATTCCGAAGAGGAAAACCATCGCGACGCCCTGGCCTTGGGTCAACTGATGGATACCCTCTATCGGCTCGACAAGCCCACCGTGGCAAGGGTCAACGGTGCCGCCATGGGCGGTGGCGTGGGCCTGGTGGCAGCCTGTGATATCGCCGTGGCAGTCCCCCGGGCCCGATTCTGCCTATCGGAGGTTCGCCTGGGCCTCATCCCAGCCACCATTTCCCCCTACGTGATCGACGCCATGGGCGAGCGCCACGCGCGGCGCTACTTCACCACGGCGGAAATGTTCGATGCGAGGCGTGCCAAGCAGATCGGCCTGGTGCACGAAATTGCCTCGGACGAGTCAGACCTGGACCACATGCTGGCGCAGCTTCTGGAACATCTGACTCGGAATGGCCCCCAGGCCATGTCCGCGGCCAAGGCGCTGGTGCGGGACGTGGCGGCCCATCCCATTAATTCCAGGCTGCTTGAGGATACCGCAGCCCGGATCGCCCGCATCCGCGTGAGCCGTGAAGGCCAGGAGGGGCTGGGCGCCTTTCTTGAAAAACGCCCGCCGATCTGGCCCACATCCGGCATGGCCTGAGAGGGCCCCTATCACCGCCTCTTTGTGAGGCGCCATGCGATTCACCTGACAGGGACTGGAGCATGTTCGACAAGATACTGATCGCCAACCGGGGGGAAATCGCCTGCCGGGTCGAGCGGACCTGCCGACGACTGGGGATCCGGACCGTAGCGGTTTACTCCGAGCCGGACAGCCAGGCCATGCACGTGAAGGCCTGTGACGAAGCCTGGCCCATCGGCCCCGCCGCGGCCCGGGAAAGCTACCTGAACCAGGCGCGGATCATCGAGGTGGCACGGGAAAGCGGCGCCCAGGCCATTCATCCGGGTTACGGTTTCCTCTCGGAGAATGCACATTTTGCCCGTGCCTGCCGGGATGCCGGCATCATCTTCATCGGCCCGCCCCCAGAGGCCATCGAGGCCATGGGCTCCAAGAGCGCCGCCAAGGCCATCATGGCGGAGGCAAACGTTCCCCTGGTTCCCGGCTATCATGGCGAGCATCAGTCCCCCCAGCACCTGTCCGAGGTGGCCGAGGAGATCGGGTATCCGGTTCTCATCAAGGCCTCTGCCGGTGGCGGCGGCAAGGGCATGCGTCGTGTGGACCGCCCCGAGGATCTTGGCGAGGCCCTCAAGGGAGCCCAGCGGGAAGCAGCAGCCGCCTTTGGCGACGCCCGCGTGCTCATCGAGAAGTACCTGCTGCAGCCACGCCACGTGGAAGTCCAGGTCTTCGCGGACACCCACGGCCAGGTGGTGCATCTGTTCGAACGGGACTGCTCGGTGCAACGACGCCATCAGAAGGTGATCGAGGAGGCCCCGGCGCCGGGCCTGGACGAGGTCCGCCGCCGGCATTTCGGGGAAACCGCAGTGGCCGCAGCCCGGGCCATCGGCTATGTGGGCGCAGGCACCGTGGAATTCATCATGGATGGCCGCGGCGACTTCTATTTCATGGAAATGAACACCCGGCTGCAAGTGGAACACCCGGTCACGGAAATGATCACGGGTCAGGATCTGGTGGCCTGGCAACTGCAGGTGGCCGCCGGCCAACCCCTGCCCTGCGAACAGTCGCGGCTGAGCTTCAACGGTCACGCCTTCGAGGCACGCATCTATGCCGAGGATGCCGACCGGGAGTTTCTGCCCGCCACTGGCGCGATCCGCCACCTGCGGACACCCGAGGAGTCACCCCATGTCCGCATCGACACCGGGGTGCAGGAGGGGGATGAAATCTCCGTGCATTACGATCCCATGATCGCCAAGCTGGTGGTCTGGGATCAGGATCGGGAAACCGCCCTCAACCGCCTGCAGACCGCATTGAGTGAGTTCATCGTTGTGGGCACCACCACCAATGTGAATTTCCTCGCCCGCCTGGCGGCTCACCCGGATTTTCGGGCCGCGCGCATCGACACTGGCTTCATAGAGACGCACCGGGACGCCCTGCTACCAGCCCCCCGGGAGATCAGCCCCGCCTTGCTGGCTGCGGCCACGCTGCATGAACTGTTGCGGGTGGATCGCGAGAACCTGGAGCGGGCGCGCACGTCGGCCGATCCTTACTCCCCCTGGCACGGCACCTCCGGCTGGCAGCTCAACGGCGACAGCCACCGTACTCTGCACTTTCTGGACACTGCTCAGGATCTTGATCTCAAGGTCATTGCCCACTATCGAGACGACGGCTTTCTGATCGAATGGGCCGGTCATCAACACCGTGCCCGCGGACACCTTCATGCCGACGGACGGCTGCGCATGCAACTGGACGGGGTGCACCTGGACGCCTGGGTGTTAAGGGACGGGCAGCGGCTCACGGCGGCCATGAGTTCCGAAACCCGGGAGCTGATGCTGCATGATCCCCTGGCTGCTGGCATGGATGACGAGGTCAAGGAAGGCAGTCTGGTGGCCCCCATGCCGGGCATGGTGGTGGCCGTGAATGTGGAGGTGGGCGATCACGTCTACGAGGGGGATGCCCTCATGGTGCTGGAGGCCATGAAGATGGAATACGTGGTCAGCGCCTTCAATGAGGGCGTTGTGGAAACGGTTTACTTCAACGAGGGCGACCAGGTGAGCGAAGGGTCCCCGCTTCTGGCCATCCGTCCCGGGGACGCATCATGAGCACCTACTACCTGGAAGACCTGCAACCAGGCATGCGCTTCAGTACCGGCCCACAGGAGATGAGCGAGGCGGACATCATCCGCTTTGGCGAGGAGTTCGACCCTCAGCCCCATCACGTGGATCCGGTGGCGGCCCGCAACACCTTTTTCCGCGGCCTGGTGGCCAGCGGCTGGCACACAATATCGGTGATGACAGCCATGGCCATCCGCTCGGACCTGCGCATGGCCGAAGGTCAGATCGGCATTGCGGTCGAAGGTATCCGCTTCATCAAGGCCGTGCGACCCGGCGACAGGATCGCGCTGGACATGGAGATCCGCGAGGTCAAGGCCTCCGAGTCGCGTCCAGGCTGGGGGGTGATCAAGGTCCTGTGGACCGCGATCAATCAGGCCGGCGAGCCCGTGCTCGAACTACAACCCAGCATCCTGGTGAAAGCGCGTGAACGCGTCGCCCCATCCGTAGCCAGTGCCGCTCAATGAGGAGAGCATCATGCCCCTGCCCCATGCCGTCAACATCGTCGAGGTGGGCCCTCGGGACGGACTGCAGAACGAGCCCAGCAACATTGACACGAATGTGAAGCTGGAACTCATCCACCGCCTGGTAGATGCTGGCCTGCGTCAGGTGGAGGCGACCGCGTTCGTCTCGCCACGCTGGGTACCCCAGATGGCGGACCACACCCAGGTCATGGCCGGGCTACCCAGCCGGCCGGGCGTCCGCTTTCCCGTGCTCACCCCCAATCTCAAGGGCCTCGAGAATGCCGTGGCCGCCGGTGCCCGGGAGGTGGCGGTCTTCGCGGCGGCCTCGGAATCCTTCTCGCGAAAGAACATCAATTGCAGCATTGCCGAGAGCCTGGAGCGCTTCGAGCCGGTCCTGGCCCAGGCCCGGGAGCGGGAGATCCCGGTGAGAGGTTATCTGTCCTGTACCCTGGGCTGCCCCTACGAGGGGGACATCGCTCCCGAGGCGGTGGCCCGGGTGGCCAGGCGCCTGCATGACATGGGGTGCTACCAGATCTCGCTGGGCGACACCGTGGGCACCGGCACCCCCTTGAAGGCGCGGCGCATGGTGGAAACCGTGGCGGCACAGGTGCCGTTGGCGGATCTGGCGGCGCATTTTCACGACACTTATGGGCAGGCCCTGGCCAACCTGTTCGCCGTGCTGGAGCTGGGCATCACCACGGTGGACAGTTCCGTGGGCGGTCTGGGGGGCTGCCCGTACGCATGGGGGGCCTCCGGCAACGTGGCCACCGAAGAAGTGGTCTACATGCTCCAGGGCATGGGCATCGAGACCGGCGTGGATCTGCGTGCCCTGGTGGATACGGCCCACTGGATCCACCAGCAACTGGGCCGCCCGGTGCAGTCCCGGGTGGCGCGCGCCATGGGAGGCTGAGGCGCCCCGCCTCAGTCCGTTCTCACCCAGGTTCCCATCACCACCCGAATCCGCTGCGTCTCCAGATTGCGCATCACGTTGCGTCCCATGTCCATAAATCGCTGGCCAAAGATCAGTGCGGGGGACAGGGGCGTCGGCTCCCCGGCCCCACTGTCACCGCGCCCGGCCTCGCGCCGGGTGTGCTTGCGCCGCCAATGCAACGCCGCCTCGCTGACATCTTCCACATGCAAGGGGCGCAGACCCGCCGCACCCAACAGGCCCTGGAGTGCTTCCAGCGTCAAGAGATGACTGTGGGCCGGATCATCCGCCCAGGGCACCGGGAAAATGAGGGTGGCGGTACACGGCCCCTGCACCACCTCATGGAGCCACAGCCGCCCCCCCGGCACCAGCACCCGGCGCACCTCGCTCAGGGCACGGGCTGGATCCGGTACATTCATCAGTGTGTGCTGTGACCACACCCCATCAAAGGCGAGCGGGGCAAAAGGCAGGTGCTGGGCGTCTGCGCGCAAGAAACCGGTGCAATCACGAAGCCCGGTGGCCTCGCTCAGCCAATGAGCCACCTCCAGGTAGGGAGCGGTGATATCCACACCGATCACCCGGGCATCATGCTCCGCCGCCAGCAGGCGACTGGTGCCGCCGGTGCCACACCCCAGATCGAGCACCCGCATCCCGGCTTCGAGCCCGGCCCTTGCGGCCAGGGCACGACTCGCGGCACGCCCGCCCACGTGCAACTGGTCGATCGCCGCGATCTCATCACAGGAGAGACGGTCGGGATCGAGTCCGCGCGTGATCAGCGCCCGGCGAAGGCGGTCGAGCAGATCCGGCTCGGCGTACCGGCGTGCCAGGGTGTGCATGTGAGAGGACATGGGCGACTCCTCGCAGGCATCGGGAACTGGTCCCCACCTTCCCGATAGGGACCAGGTCAGCGCCTCAGAAACGGGTTCTGAGATTCAGGCTCACCGCATCCACGCTGTCACGCCCATCGATCAGGTCCGCGGTATCGGCATAGCCGTAGGTGGCCCACAGGCTGGTGGATGGCGTCACGTCGTGGTGCAACTGGATGTCACCGAAAACCACATCCTCGGTCCGATCCGGATCGTCCCCGGTCTGCCCCAGATTGGGCGCCATGCCGTCATAGCGGACCCAACCGGCGGCCAGTTTCAGCTTCCAGCTGGCATGGGGGCTGTACGTGCCACGCACCGCCAGAAGATGCCGGTCGATGTCCTGGTCACCCACCGCGCTGAACTCCCGTGACACCTTGCCAAGTCCACGCATGTCCAGGGCCTCGATGTACGTGGCGGTGGCATCATGGCGTGGGCTGCTGTGGATCAGGCTGGAGAAGGTGTCGAAACCTGGTTCGATGAGCGACCCGGCGATGTTGAAGAAATACTGGGCTTCCAGATTGAAGTTGTCGGACAGTTCGAAGCCACCCCGCAGGAAGCCGGCGAAGGTATCGTTGGTGTAGACCGCATCACCGCCTCCCAGGTAATGGGCACCCGTGGTGACCTTGACCTGCCCGAGTTGCCCCTGAGCCCAGGGGGAGAGCAGCGTGCCGTCCCGCGGGGCATAGAACCGGCCGGATACATACTCACCGGCGTCGCCCTTTTCGTCATCGCCCACGTATTGCCCCAGCAAAGCCCCCCATGACCAGTCGTTGGTATTGCCCACAAAACCGGCGAACAGCAGGTAACCGTCATCCTTGCGGTCATCCAGGGTGCCCTTCTGGCGCTGGTCTCCCCCCGCCAGGAAGGTCACGCCCTCGGCCACCGGCCCCAGGATCATGATCCGGTCGCGGCGGTCGTCGGCCACGGTGATACCGAAGTTCCAGTTGGCGATCTGGCGACCGGCGCGCAGGTTCCAGTCGCCCAGGGGGATCTGCACATACCCATAGTCCAGGGTCACCGTGCGATGGTCGCGTCCCAGGGTGAACGGCTGACTCTGTTGCAGCGCATTCACATCCCCGGAAGCATCACCTCGCCAGGTGTCATTGATGAGGTTGACGCCCGCGTGAACACTCACGCCATCCTGCAGGCGGATGTCCGACTGCACCCGCAGGCGCTGCTCGAAACCGCTCTCGTAACTCCCCGCCGCCGGCAGGCGACCGAAGGCGCGTACATCGATGTCGCCACTGAAGTCGTACTCAACCGCCCACGCGCTGGGCACGGCCAGCAGGCCGGCCAGCGCCAGATATCCGGGTTTGATACCCATGTGTGTCTCCTCCCGATGGTGATTGTCGTCGTTATGCCCTTCACAAGCCCCCACGCCCATTGCGTCGAGACCTGGATAAGGCTAGATTACGTTTACGCTAACGTCAATTTATATATTCCTTAAACGTAAACGTTACTGCACCATGACGACCCAGGGCGCGGCGGGCATGGACCCATCTCAATCAGAACGGGAGGCGAGCATGAGCACACAGGCGGAGATTCTTTGGCAACCGGGTCCCCGGGAACTCACCCAAAGCGCCATGGCCCGCTACCGGGACTGGCTTGTGCAGCAGGGCCACGGACCCTTCCAGGACTATCACGCCCTGCATCGCTGGTCCGTGAGTCATCCCGAGGCGTTCTGGGACAGCATCTGGCGCCACACCGGGGTGCGCGCCAGTCGCGAACCCGAGAAGATGCTCGAATCCGCTACCATGCCTGGCGCCCGCTGGTTCGTGGGTGCCCGGCTGAATTTCGCCGAAAACCTGCTGCGCCACGCCATCGACGGCAACCCCAATGAAGAGGTGGTGCTGGAGGTCAGCGAATCCCGCGAGGATGTGCGACTGGATCGTGCCACCCTGCTGGCGCGGGTGGCCTCCCTCCAGGCCTGGCTGCGGGAACAGGGTGTGAACCAGGGCGACCGTGTGGCGGGCGTCGTGGGCAATACCCACGAGGCCCTGGTGGGCATGCTGGCCACCACCAGTCTGGGCGCCATCTGGAGTTCGGCCTCACCGGATTTCGGCGTCTCCGCCATTGTGGATCGCTTCGGACAGATTGAACCCAGGGTCCTGCTTCTGGCCAACGGCTATCGCTATAACGGCAAGGTCTTTGATCGCACGGACCAGAACCTCGAACTGGCGCGGCAGATCCCGGGGCTGCAACGCGTGCTGAGCCTGCCCATGCTGCCTGAAATCGGGCATCCGGATGATCCTCGATTCGTTGCCTGGGACACCGCCCTGGAGGCCCACCCCCAGGCCGCCCCGGTGTTCGAGCAACTCCCGCCGGATCACCCCGTCTACATCCTCTATTCCTCCGGCACCACGGGCGTACCCAAGTGCATCGTCCATGGAGCCGGCGGAATGCTGCTCAACCACAGCAAGGAATTGCTGCTGCATGCCGATCTGAGGCCGGGAGACACATTCTTCTACTTCACCACCACCGGCTGGATGATGTGGAACTGGCTTGCCTCCGGACTGCTCACCGGGGCGCGCCTGGTGCTTTTCGACGGGTCACCGGCGCACCCGGACCTGGATTGCCTGTGGTCCCTGATTTCCCGGGAAAAGGTCACCCATTTCGGCACCAGCGCCAAATATCTGGGAAACTGTCGCAAGACCGGCCTGGAACCCGGCAATACCCATGACCTGTCGGCCTTGCGCGCCCTCTTTTCCACCGGCTCCCCCCTGCTGCCGGAGGATTTCGACTGGGTGTACCACAGCGTGAAGGCGGATCTGATGCTCAGTTCCATTTCCGGCGGGACCGACATCTGCGGTTGCTTCGTGGGTGGCACGCCGCTGCTGCCGGTACGGCGGGGCGAAATCCAGTGCCGCATGCTGGGCGTGGATGCACGAGCCTACACCCCGGATGGTCGGGACGCGGGGCATGATCGGGGTGAACTGGTCTGCGTGACCCCCTTCCCGGCCATGCCCGTGAGATTCTGGAACGATCCGGACGGGGCCCGTTACCGCAAATCCTACTTCGCCACCTACCCGGGCATCTGGGCCCATGGTGACTTCGTGCAGTTCACGCCGCACGGTGGCGCCATCATCTATGGGCGGTCCGATGCCACGCTCAATCCGGGTGGCGTGCGCATTGGCACCGCGGAAATCTACCGGCAGGTGGAAACCATCGCAGAAGTGGCCGACAGCCTGGTGGTGGGGGCACCCCATGAGGATGGTGATGTGGAGGTGGTGCTGTTCGTGGTCATGGCACCGGAGCAGACCCTCACACCCGAACTGGAGAAGCGCATCCGTTCGCGCATCCGTGCCAATGCCAGTCCGCGCCATATGCCGGCAAGGATACATGCCGTCAGCCAGATCCCTTATACGCGCAGTGGCAAGAAGGTGGAGCTTGCCGTCGCCCGCATGCTCCAGGGCGAAACGGATGCGGAGAACCTGGGCGCCCTGGCCAACCCGGAATCCCTGCAGGAGATTGCACGGTGCCTGACCCAGTGCGCGACAAGGCCCGCCGTTCAGGGCGGGGAAGGATAGCGCGCGGCGCGGGAATCCCCCTTGAGGGGATTCGCATAGCGCCGCTATACTGGCCATGTTCTTATCAACCTACGGTCGGGCGGACCGAAAGTAACGCCTGTCAGACACGAGAATGTGAGTCCTGGGGAGCATGGGTTGGTTCGCCGCCGTAAAAGCGTCCGCGTGGAGCTTAGCGGCGAAAACCAAGCCATCTCCTTGGGCGGTCTCGGGGCAGGAACCCACCGAAGCGAGAACAACCTCGCCGTAGGAATTCTCTTCATTCAGGACGTCAACGCTACCCTGTCTCTCTTCACCCAGCTCCTCCCCCTGTACATCACCATTGCCCTGGGCTGGGTGGCCGGGCGTTACCTCAACGCCAGTGGGGGGCATATCGCCGGGATCATGCTCTATATCATCACACCGTCGGTGATCTTTGCCGGGGTGATGCATGCCCCGCTGTCGCCCAGGGTGATCCTGCTGCCGGTGATGGTGTTCGGGTTCTGCACGGTCATTGCCCTGAGCCACCTGTACATCGCCCGGCGCTGGCTCAAGGACGGCACCGCCTCGCTCATTCCCCTGTCGGTGGGCACCGGCAACAGCGGTTATTTCGGCATCCCCGTGGCGCTGCTGCTGTTTGGCACCGAAGGCTTGAGCATTTACATCCTGTGCATGCTGGGGACCACACTGTTCGAGAATTCCGTGGGTTTTTACCTGGCGGCGCGGGGTCGTTTCGGCATCCGCGACTGCCTGGTCAAGGTGGCGCGCCTGCCCTCGCTGTACGCCTTTTTGCTGGGCGTGATGCTCAACCTGAACGGCATCGGCATCGCCGACGCCCTGCAGCCCCTGTTCGACAACCTGCGCGGCGCCTACAGCATCCTGGGGATGATGATCATCGGCATGAGCATCCTGAGCTTTCGGGGCCTGGTGGGTAGCGGCCAGTTTACCGTGCTGGCCTTTGGGGGCAAATTCATCAGCTGGCCGCTACTGGCCCTGAGTTTTGCCTGGCTGGATGCGCACTGGCTGGGGATCTACGACCCGGCGGTTCACCAGGCCCTCTTCCTGCTTTCCATCACCCCCATCGCTGCCAACACCGTGGTCATCGCCAGCATCCTCAACACCCACCCCCAGCAGGCTGCAGGCACCACCCTGCTCAGCACCCTCTTCGCGTTGGGGTTCATCCCGGTGATGGTGACAGGGTGGATGCCGCCCGGCGCGGGGTAGCCCGGCGGCAACCCACTACACCAGCCGCCGCACCTGACGAAACAGCCCCTTCAAGGGGGCATCGAGGAAATACCGGGCCTCGCGGGGCGCAACGCCCTGGTCGCGACAAAAGCACGCCAGGGCGTAGGCGATCTCCGGTCGCCCAAGAGACGCAGACCGGTCAATCGCCGGGCCTGCGCACTTGCCGCAGCCACCCACCCGGGCGATGAAGGCGGTGTTGGCCATGAAGATGCCAAACCCCATCCATACGGCCACCAGTTCCGCCACATGGGCTTCATTGCCCTGCTGGGCTGGCGCCGGTTGCGGGCGAGTGAATACCCACCAGGCCGCCAGATCGCGGGCCAGTTGCGCCACCAGGGCCTGTCGGTTGGTCCACAGGCGCAGGTCATATTCCAGGACCAGCGGCTGTGCCTCGCTGGGTTGGATCGGGAAGCGCGCACCGGTACCTGCCGGCACCAGTTGCATCGGCACACTGCCAAGCCCGGCATGTTGGCGAATGGATTCGAAGGTGGCCACAGCGGCCCCGTGGGGGTCCTGCACCTCGGCCGGGAAATGCTCGCGAATGGGCATCACCAATTTCGCCTGGTCCAGGGGGCGCAGGTCATCCTGCTGCGACAGCGCCCAGTCATGCACATCCCTGATCCAGGCACGGGTGGTGTCATCAACGACGGGCGTCGGGCGGAGCCGGCTCAGCCAGGCGGGGGCGGCAATATTCAAGATCGAACTCCTTCCAAAACAGGGATGATGGCGGATTATCGTCTATGATTCGGGAATGGCAGATCATTCCCACACCATACAGTCCTTGGACTGGCATTCCATCACTCAGGGCGTATGCCAGCGGGTCAACCAGATACTGAACCAGGCCGATCGATCCGGGCGCCTGAAGACCGATGGTTCGTGGGTGACCGACACGGATATTGCCATTCAACGCCAGTTGCAGGACTGGCTGGCGGAGATTCACCCCGGGATCGGGTTTCTCGGTGAGGAGATGACGCCGCAGGCCCAGCAGGGCACCCTGAAGTCTGACCGCCCTGCGTGGGTGCTGGATCCGCTGGACGGCACCAGCAACTTCCGTGCGGGCCTGCCCGCCTACGCCACCGCCCTGGCGCTGATGGAGAACGGTCGGGTGGTGTTCGGACTGGTCCATGATCCCTGTCGCCGGGAGACCTTCACGGCCGTTCGCGGTGAAGGGGCATGGCTCAATGGGGAGCGTCTGACCATCGACCCGGCTGACGTCCCCGAGCTGTCCCGGGCGATCGCCGCGGTGGATTTCAAGCGCCTGCCCCGCCCAATGGCCATTAACCTGGCCACCGAACCGCCCTACGCCTCACAGCGATCCATTGGCTCCGTCGCCCTGGAGTGGTGCTGGGTGGCAGCCGGTCGGTTTGCCGTGTACGTGCACGGCAAGCAAAACCTCTGGGACTACGCTGCCGGCCAGCTCATCCTCACCGAAGCCGGCGGCCACCACACCACGCTTCCGGGCCAGGCACCCGCTGCGCTGGATCTGCAACCGCGTTCGGCGGTGTGCGCCATGTCACGGGAACTGCTGGATGCGTGGGAGCAGGCTCTGCAGGCGTAATCCGCCGATTGCCTCAAAGGGCTACCCGTCCCCGTCAACCCCCGGCGCGTATCCCGCCAGCACGGCAAGATGCGCCACGGCACTGCGCCCCAGGGCGGGCAGGTTGTACCCGCCCTCAAGCGTGGATACCACGCGACCCTCGGCATATTCGTCGGCCAGATCCGCCACCATCTGGGTCAACCACACATAGTCCACCTCCCGCAAACGGAAGTTGGCCAGGGGATCGTCTGCATGACCGTCGAAACCGGCGGAGATCAGCAAAAGCTGGGGCTTGAAGGTTTCCAGGGCCGGCAGCCAGTACTCTTCCACGGCGGCCCGCAGGGCCTGGCCGTCGGTGCCTGCGTGTAGGGGAAGGTTCAGGATGTGGTCGCTGCGCGTATCAGCGCCGCTGCCGGGATAGTGGGGATGCTGAAAGCTGGAACAGAACAGCACCCGGGGCTCGTCCCGGAAGATGTCCTCTGTGCCATTGCCGTGGTGCACGTCAAAATCCACGATGGCCACGCGCGACAGGCCGTGAGCTTCCAGAGCATGGGCAGCCCCCACGGCCACGTTATTGAACAGGCAAAACCCCATCCCGAAGGCACGCCCGGCATGATGCCCCGGGGGGCGCACGGCGCAAAAGGCCCGCCTTCCGGGCGCTTCCATGACCCGATCCACCGCCATCACCATGCCACCCGCGGCCAGCTGCGCCGCTTCCAGGCTGTGCTCGCAGAGATAGGTATCTCCGGTGTCAAGGATGTTCCAGCCACCTGGGGCCGGGATCGCCGATGCCACTTGATCCAGATAGGCGGCATCGTGAACCCGCAGCAGCGCATCCCGGGTGACCGGCTGCGCCTGGATACGCGTGATCTTCGATGCCAGTGGCGAGCTGCCCAGGGCCTGCTCAATGGCCTGCAGGCGCTCAGGGCACTCGGGGTGCGCCGATGGGGCCCGATGCAGCAGGCAGGTCTCGTGGGATATGTAGTCAAGCGACATGACATTGCCTCCAGGTGGCGGCGGTCACGATGATCGAGCTCGCGCAACTGGGATATATCCATCACGCGCGACCTGGTTTAAGGCTCGAACAAATGACACGCCCCCACGTGCGAGCATACGTGGGGGCGTGTCGGCTATGGCGGCAGGGCCGCGTGGAACAAACCAAGAGGGCTCTTGGTTGAGGGCTCTAACCCTTCATGTTCACAAAATCGACTGCTTGGCTCGGTTTAGAACCAGGGCCGCCACAGGAATACGAGGAAGTGAGCAGCAGCAGCCAGCACCACGAACGTGGTAAACACCACCTTGAACTGTTCGTGAAACTCTTTCGCCTGTTCTTCAGTGAGACCCGAGATACTATTTTCCATGCCTGTTTACCTCTAAAAAATTGGTTCCAATCAATCAGCGTTACGGTTAAGCGCCCGAGCGATTATTCGGACACTTCATAGGTGAGCGGGTTGTACGCTTCGTTGGTAAACACGAAGGAATGTACAATCAACGCCGTAGCAAGGAAAGTGATCAAGAGGGGGATCAACCAAGTACCTGGGTTGACTACCAACCACAGTTTCCAGTCGTCTCTGGGATTGCTTGGTCTGCTCGGTCTGTATTCACTCATTACTGTCTTCCCCTATAAAGTAAGGCTTTCAGTGAAATTGGGCCATGACTCAAGCCCTTATTAGTCGCGTGGCGCGATCTAAACCTTTACCCCTCTTGAGGGCGGGATGTCGCCGATCACCCGAACCAGGATTGAACCCGGGTTAACCAGTAACAACACTGTTTTCATGGTTTCTAAGTCTAGACGAAAGGAAAGACAGGTCAAGCGCTTTTTCACAAACTATTCAACATTAAGAAAAATTAAATATTTACTTCAGGCAAACCATACACTTAGAGAGAAAAACAAACCTCCTTCCATGATGAGGCCATCATTTGGCGGGACCCAAAGATAAAAACCTATACTTTCCAAGAAACTGATAGATGAAAGCAAAGAATCACCGGAGCTGCAGCCCCGTTTATCACTATGACATCGGGATAAATGATTAAATAAGGCTACTGGCCAACAAGCCCCCAGCCCGCAAACGGGGCAAGGCTCCATTCGAGCATCCAGGGGTCAAGTGACGGAAAGGACAGCAATAAAGCGCCATCCCTGGCGCCAACGGCAGGTACACGCGCGATCGCTGACCGCGCGTGTAATGAGGTTTCAGCGAAGACCCTGGCCAGATCTCATGTAGCCAGGGCCCGAACAGTTACACCCACACACAATAGGCCAGAATAACCCCGGCCAGGGCGAACAACCCGTAGGAAAACCCTCTGACAGCTTGCATGACTTGACCTCTCGTGACGCGAATGGACGAGTGGAGCCCCGATTCCACGACTGGATGACGGGCCCACAGTGATGTGACCCCATCTTAATAGTTGAGTTCGCCGCTCGGTCTTTGCGGGCAACACCCGGAACCAGGCTCGGCTCACCGCCAGGCCCGAAGTTGGTCGACAATCACCTCAATGGCCGGCGGTGCGTCATCCGTAAAGGGCATGCGCACCAGCAGACCGCGATGGGAGGCCTGCAGGATTTCCGGTTCGGGCGCCCCCTCAAAGTGCAACGAATTCACCGGCACGGCGCCGTCACCCACCGACTCACCGGTGGATGACCACCAAGCCTCGACCCGTTCATCCAGGTCTTCGATTCCCAGATCCTCCGACAAGGCATCGATGCTGGCGCGCATCGCGGGTGTAGGCTCGGTGATGCGACCGCCAATCACATGAACCGGGATCTCGTCGGGCCAGGTGCGCGCATTGAGATCATGCAAAAAATCACTGCCCGGGCGTAAGTCAATCTTGGCGGCGCCGGTACCGTCGCGCAGGCCGGCCCACAGGGAGAAGCGACCCTCCTGAATATCGGCGAACCACTCGCGCACCTCAAGCCAGGCACGCAGCCGGGCCCACTCCGAGCCCTGGTTGGGTGTCCCCACCATGATGGCACCCCCCACCCCGGGCCCAGTCACCGCAGCGGGCGCGTCTTCCGGGTGGCGCCAGCGCGTGACGAAATCGCGGATGATCAGGCCGCCCATGCTATGACCAATCAGGATCACCGGACCCGACACCTCCAGTTCCTCCCAGTGCGCCGCCAGCAGGTCGGCGCTGTGATCGATGGCCTGGTCGTTGGGATAACGAAACTCCCAGGTCACCCATTCCTGGGTCAGTTCGGGTACCAGGTCGTCCCAGATCCCCCCGGGTTCGTCCAGGCCATGGATCAGTACCACCTCGGGCCCCGATTGACCCTCGGGGCCGCCTTTGGGTACGAAACCCACTTGATCGGGTGGCAGCGACATGGCTTCGGGGAACCAGGTCTCCAGCTGTTCCTGAGCCTCTACCCGCAGATCCCGCTCCAGTTCCGGATGACGTTCCGACCAGAAGATCCACCCGGCCACCGCCGCCACCACGAACACCCCCAGACCAAGCAATAGAATGAGCACAAAGCGGCGCATGAACACCCCCAACCATCAGGATCGTATGAGCGCTCTTATTCTACAACCTAGCGCTCATGCATCACGGTGGTGAGTCACCCCAGATGATGAAAGATACGTTAAAAGCCCCTCTCCCCCTCGGGGGAGAAGGGAGTGTCTGTAGAGTTATTGTCAAATCTGGTGTACGGCGGTCAGGCGGCCTTCCTGTCTGACTGATCGATTACTTGCTCTCCGTCCTGGAACTTGACGTTGTTGACGACCAGTTCCAGTTTCTGGAAATGCTTGATGCGTCTCCAGCGCTTCTGGGCACTCTGGAGCAGCTTGAATACCATCGCCAATGTCGTCGCCCGGGATCCGCAGCTCCGGCTGCGCTTGGTCCGCAGGCGAACCGTGGAGAACGTCGATTCCACCGGGTTGGTGGTTCGGATGTGCACCCAATGCTCCGCAGGGTAATCGTAAAATGCCAGCAGCTCATCCCGATCCTTTGCCAGGCAGGCCATCGCCTTGGGGTACTTGGCCTCGAAGCGTTTCAGGGTGCGATCAAAGGCCTGGTGAGCCATTTCTCGGGTCTGCGCCATCCAGATTTCCTGGAGATCGGACTTGACCTTGGGCTGCACCGACTTGGGCAGCTTGTTGAGCACATTCGCTGTCTTGTGGACCCAGCAGCGCTGATGGTCCGTCTGTGGATAGATCTTGCTCAGCGCTGCCCAGAACCCCATGGCACCGTCGCCCACAGCCAACTTGGGGCCGGTGGTGAGGCCGCGCTCCCGCAAGTGGGTCAGCAGCGCCTCCCAGCTATCCGCCGACTCACGGAAGCCATCCTCGACAGCCACCAGCTCCTTGCGGCCATGCTCCGTGACCCCGATGATCACCAGCAGGCACAAGCGGTCATCCATGCGCACCTTGCTGTAGATGCCGTCAGCCCACCAGTAGACGTAGCGGCGGTCTGACAGGTCCTGCTGCCGCCACGCTGTGTGCTCATCCTCCCACTGCTTCTTGAGCCGTGAAACCGTGTTGGCCGAGAGCCCCTTGGCCTTCTCACCCAGCAATGCCCTCAGGGCCTCCTGGTAGTCCCCGGTGGAGACCCCCTTCAGGTAGAGCCAGGGGATCAACTCCTCAACGCTGCGAGCCCGCTTCAGGTAGGGCGGCAGCAGACTGCTGTTGAAGCAGGCGCCACCGCCACTGCGGTCACGCACCTTGGGCACCTGGACGCTGACATCACCGATCCCGGTCTGCACCGTGCGCTCGGGCAGGTAGCCATTGCGAACCACCGCCTGGCGCCCATCGTCGAGGCGCTGCTCGGCATGCTGCGCCAGGAAAGTGGCCAGTTCGGCCTCGACCGCCTGGGCAATCAGGTCGCGGGCACCCTGGCGCAGCAGCTCGTGCAGCGGATCCGTGGCCTGCGGTTCTGGTTGTGAAACAGCTTGAAGGGTAGACTTGGTCATGGCGTATCCGCTTTTGTTGATTGAGATCTTGGTCGTGATCAATCAACAGGATACGCCACCTTCACTTCCTTCCCCCATACACCAGATCTGAGCTTAACTCGTGTCTGTAGCTCACCTGGTTCTTTCACGTTAAGCCAGTCGACGCTGAGCATCCGACGGCGCCAACTCGGATACATTGAAACTCGAACCGGTGGACTCAATCTAAGCAATGTGTACATCAACAGCGCTTGCGGCGGGCGTTCCCGCCAGGGACCCATCACGATGATCACAATCCGTCCGGCAGAAGAAAGAGGCCACACCCACATCGACTGGCTGGACAGTCGGCACAGCTTCTCATTCGGGGAGTACTACGATCCGGAGCAGATGGGGGTTTCCGCCCTCAGGGTGATCAACGACGATCACGTGGCGCCCGGCGCCGGCTTCCCGCCCCACCCCCATCGGGACATGGAAATCATCACCTACATGCTTGAGGGGGCCATTGAGCACCGGGACAACACCGGGGGGCACTGCGTGCTCCATGCCGGTGAGGTGCAGGTGATGAGCGCCGGCAGCGGCATCGTCCATAGCGAGGTCAATGCCTCCAGCGAGAACCCCCTGCACCTGCTGCAAATCTGGATACTGCCCCACACCCAACGGGTGGCGCCGGGTTATGCACAACGGGCCTTCCCACCGTCCCCCGGGCTGTGCCTGCTGGTGTCTCCCGACGGTGATCAGGACTCGCTCACCATCCACCAGGACGCTAGACTCTTTCGCGCCACCCTGGAGCGCGCCCCCATCACTTATGAGCCCGAACGTCATCGCAATCAGTACATCCACGTGGCCCGGGGCAGCCTCACGGTGAACGGTGAAGTTCTGAACGAGGGGGATGCCGCCGCCATCCAGGATGAACTGGCCATTGTGCTGGAAAGCGAGGATGCCGAAGCGCTGCTGTTTGATCTGCCCTGAAAAGGCTTTGGGCCCGTCTTCCACCGCACTATAATGGCGGAATGCGCCGACTCTTCCTGTTCTTCCTCATCGCCCTTTTCCTGCTGGCCCTGCTGCTGACCTCAGCAGCGTGGGTGCTGGCACAAACCCCCATGACCACCTTGCAGGAAACTGCCAGCCGGCACCTGCCGGTGCCCGCCGCCCTGGCCAGGATGGATATGGAGGGGTCTTTGGGTCGCGGGCAGGTCAGCCAAGTGAGCCTGCCACCAGTCGCCGGGGTGGACCTGGGCCCGGCAGATGTTCAGTGGGAGCTGCGCCCCATGCAGGCAATCACAGGGCGAGTGGTGGCCGATGTCGAGGCCACCACGGCGGATGGCCGGTTCCAGGGCGTGGCCAGCCGCGGCATGTCGGGTTGGCGCGTTGCCGACGGTCATGGCCACATGCCCGCTGCCAAGCTGGGGCGGATGCTGCAGGGGGCGGGCCTGAATGATGCCGGGCTGGGCGGCACCCTGTCACTGGATCTGCATCGGCTTGATATGACGGACGAGGGGGAGCTCCGATCCGCCAGCGGCCGATTCCGCTGGCACAATGCTGTCATCGAGGCGGATCAATCCGTCCCGCTGGGAGATCTGAGCGGCGATTTCACCGCCAAGGGTCGTGAGTTCAAAGGGACATTCACCGACCAGGGGGGGCCACTCGCCCTGCAAGGGGAAGTGTCCGGCCATCTGACCCAAGGCCGAGTGCGTCTCGATGCCACGGCCTCTCCCCGAGACCCTGACGACCCGGCGCTGGCACGAGCCCTTTCAGAAGTGGGGGAACGGAGCGGCAACGACTACGTGATTCGTCTGCAAAGACCCTGAGCCCCGAGAGGTTCTGCAGCGTGCTATGGTTGGAGCATGGCTGGCGAGTAACTGAAGGAGATGCTTCATGGAGCACACCGCTAACACTTCCCTGCTCATCGCCATCGTCACCGACGATGTGTCGGACAAGGCGCTGGATGTCGCTGATCGCTCCGGTATCTCCGGGGTCACGATGGTACCCGCCAGCGGCATCGGGTCCCCCCCTATCAAGACCTTTTTCGGCCTGACCTTTCAAAGCGCGATGACCCTCTTGTTCTGGATCGCCGATACCGAGGTGGCCAATCGCACTGCCCTGCAACTGCGCAACGAGCTCAATCTGGATTCCCCTCGTCAGGGCCTGGCGTTGACGCTGCCTGTGGATCGACTCTACGGGTTGAACATCAACCAGCCGGAAACTCCCCCCACTACCCCATGACGACACACCGCACTAACCCTTTTGATTCAAGAAGATGAAAAAAGGTTGACAGTGGCGCGCGGGGCTGTAGAATACGCACCCATCAGCGACGCGGGAATAGCTCAGTTGGTAGAGCACAACCTTGCCAAGGTTGGGGTCGCGAGTTCGAGTCTCGTTTCCCGCTCCAGATCTTCCCAAAACCTCGGCGCAGCCGGGGTTTTTTGTTTGACCCAGGGGGATGGTACCATTCCCTTATAGCCCAAAGGCTGGGTGGCAGAGTGGTTATGCAGCGGCCTGCAAAGCCGTGTACGCCGGTTCGATTCCGACCCCAGCCTCCATTATTCTTCACAAAAAGCCCGCCGATCCCAACAGATCGGCGGGCTTTTTGCTTAGGCGCCGATCCTTTAATCACCCGATCCTGTTCCTGTGAAATCACTCACAGCACGACGTGACCAAGCATAGTTCATTCGGAGATGAAGGGTGAACCAGGCAGACCCCGCGTCACTCGGCCTTAAGAAACGTGACCAAAGGCTCTGCCTTTTGCCAACAACTGGGCATACAATCCAGTTGCCCTCAACCCCATTTCTCGAATCGTCGGTGGATGAACCGATCAAGGAGATCATCATGATACATCGCAAATTACTTCCCGCTGTCGTTACGGCCATGGTCACCGCCCTGCCCTTCGCCATCCTGGTGGGCTGCTCCGATCCCGGCCCGGCAGAAGAGGCCGGCGAGTCCGTGGACGAAACCATGGAAGACGCACAGGATCAGTTCGACGATGCTGTGGATGCCGTGGAGGATGCCGCTGACGAGGCCGCCGAGGCTGTTGGCGACATGGTGGATGAGCCCGGTCCGGCCGAAGAGGCTGGGCGCGAGGTGGACGACGCCGTTGAGGAAGTGGAAGAGGCTGGCGAAGAACTGATGGAAGACTGATACCGTTCGTCGGCCATATCGTGGGGGGCACTCCGGTACCCCCCATTTGAGCCTTGCTGCGCGTCACACATTTTTTTTGATCGTTTACAATTCCACGGCTCTTATACTTTCCTTTCACGGGAGTGCGCTGTGGTCGAAATCACCAGGGCCTTGAATCTGAACGCAGAGCAGGAAGCCCTGATCGACATGCACAGTTTTCTGAATGTGCTCAACGTATTGGCCTGTGAACTGGACCTCATGGCCTATGGCCTGGGGTATTCCCCGCCCCTTCAGGAAGCCCTTGCGCTGGTCCACGCGTTCGCAGACGCCCTGCAGGACCCGGAGCAAGCCGCCTCGTGGTTGGCCGACCCACAGTCCCTGCAGACCCGCATCCACACGCTGATCAGCGAGGCCCTGGAAGGCATCGATCTGGATGAGGAATTGTATGCGTCCACCGACAATATCGAATCCATCCTGGCAGTCCTTGGCACTCGCGTGCGCGAACTGGAGGCCCGTTCGGGTGAGCCACTGGGCTGGACCTGGCTGGAGGTCGCCCCATTACGGTCAGACTTCTGGCAGCTGCTACTCGCCATCGAAAAGAACAGCAAGGGACGCTATCGCATCACTCAGAACATCGCCGAACAACAGCCGGACGATTACCTCATCAAGGTGGATATTGATAGCCTGGAGGGCGACCACCTCTATGTACCCGCCATCTTCCAGGATGTGATGCGTGACCTGTTGGCCAACGCCCGCAAATACACCTCACCCGGCGGACGCATCCTGGCCGGGCTGAAGGAAACCGAGCGCGAAATCCGTTTTGTGGTGGACGACACCGGCATGGGGATTCCTCCCCACCAGATCGAGGGTATCGTCGAGTTTGGCGTGCGAGGTGAAAACGTCCGTGACAGGCCCACCCGGGGCGGCGGCTTCGGCCTCACCAAGGCTTACTGGGTGGTGCGCCATTGCAACGGGCGCATGTGGATCGACTCCGACCTGGGAGTCGGCACCCACATCGAGATCATCCTGCCCCGACCCAGGCCTCAGACTGCCCCCTCCCAGCCAACCTCCGCTGTTTGAACATACCCCCGGAGGCAGGTTCAGCGATTCACATCAATGACAGTACGACCGCGCACCTGCCCCGCCAGGATCTTCTCCGCCAGGGGAATCACGTCGTCCAGACCCACGTCGCTGGTCATGGCCTCCAGCTTATCCGTGTCCAGTTCCGTGGCCAGACACTCCCAGGCCTCCAGGCGACGCTCCATGGGCGCATAGACGCTGTCCACTCCCAGCAGATTCACGCCCCGCAGGATGAACGGGGCCACCGTGGCAGGCAGATCCATGCCCTGAGCCAGACCGCAGGCGGTCACGCTGCCACCGTACTGGGTGGTGGAAAGTACATTGGCCAGGGTCTGACTCCCCACTGTATCCACCGCCGCCGCCCAGCGGGTCTTGCCCAGCGGCTTCCCGGGGCCGGAGAGTTCATCCCGGTGGATCACTTCAGATGCCCCCAGGGCCTTGAGGTGATCCGCCTCCTCGGTGCGGCCGGTGGAGGCCACCACGTTGAAGCCACGGCCCGCCAGTAGTGCCACTGCCACGCTGCCCACGCCGCCGTTGGCACCGGTGACCAGCACATCCCCCTTGTCCGGCGTGACGCCCTGGCGCACCAGCGCCAGCACGCAGAGCATGGCCGTGTAACCGGCAGTCCCCACCGCCATGGCCCGGCGCAGGGACAACGCAGAGGGCAGTGACACCAGCCATTCGCCCTTTACTCGGGCCTTCTGACTCATGCCACCGGGATGCCCCTCGCCGACCCCCCAGCCATTGAGGATCACCTCGTCACCGGGTTTGAAGCCCGGATGATCACTGGATTCCACTGTTCCGGAAAAATCGACCCCCGGCACCATGGGGTATTTCCGCACCACGGGTGCCTTGCCGGTGATGGCCAGGCCATCCTTGTAGTTCAGGGTGGAATAGGCCACCTGAACAGTCACGTCCCCCTCGGGCAGGTCCGCATCTGTCCGGGATTCGATACTGGCGGTGACCCCTTCATCGTTCTTGTTCAGCACAATGGCTCGATGCATGACGGTTTTCCTCCGAAGGTGCGGGTGTAAGGGCCGAGGCATTGAACCCGGCGTGACAGCTTGCCAGACTGTCATGGTGTGAAAAACCCCCCGAGGATATTCCCATGACCTTCTGGGTGAAGGAACCGGGACAGCAGTGCCGCGCTCTCATCCCGCTGGAATGGATGAAGACACCATGAGGACGGATACACAGTGACTACCCATGAAAAGCCCACGGATCTGACCGGCCGCATCGACGCCGTTCTGGATCAACTCAATACGGTGATCTACGGCAAGGCCACCCCCGTACGCCTGTCCCTGGCCTGCCTGCTGGCCCGTGGGCACCTGCTGGTGGAGGACCTGCCCGGGGTGGGCAAGACCACCCTGGCCCATGGCCTGGCCCGCACCCTGGGGCTGCAGTTCCAGCGAATCCAGTTCACCAGCGATCTGCTGCCGGCCGACATCCTGGGGGTGTCCATGTTCAGCAGCGAGCGCCAGCGGTTCGAGTTTCACCCGGGGCCGATCTTCTCCCAACTGATCCTGGCGGACGAGATCAACCGTGCCACGCCCAAGTCACAAAGCGCCCTGCTGGAGGCCATGGAGGAACAGCAGGTCACCGCAGAGGGGGTGACCCGGCGTTTGCCGGAACCCTTCTTCGTCATCGCCACCCAGAACCCCCAGGAGCAGATCGGCACCTTCCCCTTGCCAGAGTCCCAGATGGATCGGTTCCTCATGCGGATTCATGTGGGCTATCCCGATGCCCGTGCGGAGCGGGCCCTGTTGCGGGGGCGGGACCGGCGCGAACTGCTGGAGGAGTTGCCGGCGCAACTGGAAGACGGCCAACTGATGCAACTTCAGGAGCAGGTGGCGCAGGTTCACGTCTCCGACGCCCTGCTGGATTACGTCCAGGCCCTGATCGCCCATTCCCGTCAGCCAGGCCTTTATCAGATGGGTCTGTCCCCGCGAGCGGGCCTGGCACTGATGCGGGCCTGTCAGGCCTGGGCGCTGGTGAATCACCGGGACCATGTGGTGCCCGAGGACGTGCAGGCCATCCTGCCCTCGGTGGCCGGACACCGGCTGCGCCTGGTGGAATCCCCCACCATGGCCCCGGCGCAGGTGATTCAGGGCCTGATCGAGGCGGTCCCGGTACCCTGACATGAAGACTGCCACTGCCTGGTTTGGTCGCACTCATCAGGGGCTCAGAGAGAGGGCAATCCGCTGGATCACCCGGCGCCAGCGCCCCGAGGGTCGGCAACTCACCCTGGATAGGCGCTGCATCTACATCCTGCCCACCCGTCAGGGGTATACCTTTGCCATGGTGCTGGTGGTGATGCTGCTGGGGGCCATCAACTACAGCAACAGCATGGCCTTCATGCTCACCTTCCTGCTGGCCGCCCTGGGAGCCAATGCCATGTGGCACACCCACCGCAACCTGCTCGGCCTGCGCATCACCCGTCAGCCGGCCACGCCGGTCTTTGCCGGGCAGACCGCGCAGTTCACCTACACGGTAGACAACCCCAGCCGGGTATCGCGGCGCGGGTTGCTGCTGGAGGCCCCGGAACAATCTCCCATCGAGTTCGCGGTCAACGCCCGGGAACACACCCCGGTCACCCTGAACCTGCGGGCACGGCGGCGCGGTGTACTGCGACCGGGCCGACTGCGGCTGCATACCCGCTACCCCCTGGGGCTGTTCCGCGCCTGGTCATGGCTCAATTTCGACGAGTCCGTGCTGGTCTATCCGCAGCCGATCCCGGTTGAACAGACACTCAGCGGCGACGGTGAAGACACCGAACCGCAAACCACCCGCAACCGGGCAGGTGAAGAGTTCACCGGGGTGCGGGCGTATGCACCTGGGGATTCTCCCCGGCGACTGGACTGGAAGGCCCTGGCCCGTACCGGCGACATGTACACCAAAGAGTTCCACGAACTACAGGGCGGCCAGACCTGGCTGGACTGGGAAGGCCTGCCCGCCGCGGACATGGAGACCCGTCTCTCCATGCTCTGTCACCTGGTACTGGAGGCCCACCGCAAGAAATTGCGCTTTGGTCTGCGCATGCCCGGAGTGGAGATCGAGCCAGCCACGGGCGAGCGTCATCGACAACGCTGCCTGGAGCAACTGGCCTGCTTCGCACTGCCTGCGGGGGAAAGTCCATGAGACTGTTCACACCCGCTCCCGCCATGTTCGCCCTGCCCCGGGAGGAACGCCTGCCGCAACGCTCGAATGCGTTGCCCTGGCTGATCTTCGCCCTGTGTTTTGCCATGCTGCCGCACCTGTTCAACCAGCCGCCCTGGGTGGTGGCCATGGCGGCGCTGGCCATGGGCTGGCGGGCGCTGGCCCATTGGGGTCGCATGCCCATGCCGGGCCGCTGGCTGCTGGTACTGCTCACCCTGGTCGCCACCGGTCTGGTGGTCACTCAATACGGCACCCTGTTCGGGCGCGATGCGGGGGTGGCCCTGCTGATCCTGATGACGGGCCTGAAGTTGCTGGAGACGCGCGGCTTCCGGGACGCCATGCTGGGCATCTTCCTGGGTTATTTCGTGGTGATCACCAATTTCTTCTATTCCCAGGAGATCCCGCTGGCCCTGTATATGGTGGCGGCGGTCTTCGCCACCACCGCCGCCCTGGTGCGACTCAATGCCGGCGATGGCGCCCAGCCCTGGCGGGAATCCCTCTCCCTGGCGGGTCTGATGCTGGCCCAGGCCCTGCCCCTGATGATCATCCTGTTCCTGCTGTTTCCACGCCTGCCCGGGCCGCTGTGGGGCATGCCCCAGGATGAATCCGCCGGCATCACCGGGCTGTCCGACAGCATGTCGCCCGGCTCCATCAGTGACTTGCTGCAATCCGATGCCCCGGCCTTTCGGGTGTCCTTTGCCGGAGACATCCCGGACCAGAATCTGCGCTATTGGCGCGGCCCGGTGTTCTGGGAGTACGACGGCCGCACCTGGCGCTTCGGTCGTGACCGGGGCGAGGCGCCGCCCCAGCCCGTGGCCATCGATGAAGACGACACTTTTACCTACACGGTCAATCTGGAGCCCCATGACGGACGCTGGCTGCTGGCCCTGGATATTCCCCTGACCACGCCCCAGGACGCCCGCATGACCGCTGATCACGATCTGGTGTCCCGGCGCCCCGTGCGCAGTCTGATTCAATACAGTGTGTCCTCCCTGCCCGACCTGCCCCTGGAGCCGGTACTGAGTGACCGCCGGCGCAGTGCGGCCCTGGCGCTACCCGATGACACGGCACCGCGGGCACGGGCGCTGGCCCAGGGCTGGCGGGAGGCGCACGAGGAGGATGGTGCACTGGTCGGGGCAGCCCTGAGTTACTTCAACCAGGAGCCTTTCTTCTACACCCTCTCGCCGCCGCGCCTGCCACGGGACCCGGTGGATCAATTCCTGTTCGAGTCACGGGCGGGCTTTTGTGAGCACTATGCCAGCGCCTTCGTGGTGCTGATGCGCGCCGCCGGCATTCCGGCGCGGGTGGTCACGGGCTATCAGGGAGGGGAATACAACCGCATGGGGGATTATCTGCTGATCCGTCAGTCGGATGCCCATGCCTGGGCGGAGGTGTGGCTGGAGGATCGAGGCTGGGTCCGTGTGGACCCCACGGCCGCCGTGGCGCCGGAGCGCATCGAACAGGGGGTGCGCGCCGCCCTGTCCGACGATGCGGGCCTGCCGGACTACATGCTGCGCAGTCTGGACTGGGGGGCCATCCGCCTGCAGTTCGAGTTGTGGCGGGACAGTCTCGATTACTACTGGAGTGGCTGGGTGCTGGCCTTCGGGCCGGAGCGTCAGGCGGAACTGCTGGAACGCCTCGGCCTGGGCCGCCTGGACTGGCGCGGGATGATCACCCTGATGGTGGTGCTGATCGGGCTGGTGGTGCTGATGTTCGCGGCCATCTTCCTGTGGCGCAACCGCTTGCCGGTGGCCGACCCCTTGTCGCTGGTCTATCGGCGCTTTTGCCGACGCCTGGGCCGTTGGGGGTTCGTGCGAGCTGCCCATGAGCCACCGATGGCATTCGCGCAGCGGGTCAGTCGGGAACGTCCTGATCTTGCGAAACCGGTGATGGCCTTCACGCGGGAATATGTGGCACTGAGGTACGGCAGTCGGCCTGATCCGGAACGGTTCAACGGTTTGCGGCGGCTGTTGAGACAGGTGCGACCGAAGCGGTAGTGGGGAGAACCGGTTAAAGCCCCTCTCCTTTTTAAGGAGAGGGGCTGGGGTGAGGGCGGGACAGGCAAGGAGTGTCAGTCTACGCCGGAATCCGCTCCCCCTCCGGTGCGGCGGGTTCCCCCACCCCGATGGCGGGACCACCCTTGCGGCGGTAATCATCAATGGCTGCCTTGATGGCATCCTCGGCCAGCACCGAACAGTGGATCTTCACCGGTGGCAGGGCCAGTTCTTCTGCGATCTGCGTGTTCTTGATGGAACCCGCCTCTTCCAGGGTCTTGCCCTTCACCCACTCGGTGAGCAGGCTGGAGCTGGCAATGGCTGATCCGCAACCATAGGTCTTGAACTTGGCGTCCTCGATCACGCCGACGTCATTCACCTTGATCTGCAATTTCATCACGTCGCCGCAGGCGGGGGCACCCACCATACCGGTACCCACGGAGGTATCGCTCTTGTCCATTGCCCCCACGTTGCGGGGATTCTCATAGTGGTCAAGCACTTTGTCGCTGTAGGCCATGTTCTTTCACCTCTTCGTTCGTGCGTGTGTCAGGCCTCAATGGGCCACCCACTCCACAGATTTCAGGTCGATCCCCTCCTGGTGCATCTCCCACAGGGGAGACAGGTCGCGCAGTTTCTGCACCGCCGACTTGACCAGCGAGATCGTATGGTCCACTTCCTCCACGGTGGTGTAACGCCCCACGGAGAAGCGGATGGAACTGTGCGCCAACTCATCATCCCGCCCCAGGGCGCGCAACACGTAAGACGGCTCCAGGCTGGCGCTGGTACAGGCCGAACCCGAGGACACGGCGATGTCCTTCAGGGCCATGATCAGACTCTCGCCCTCCACGAAGTTGAAGGACACGTTCAGGTTGCCGGCCACGCGGCTTTCCAGGTCACCGTTGAGATAGACCTCATCCATCTCCGACAGGCCTGCCCAGAGGCGATCGCGCAGCATGCGCAGACGCTCATTTTCAGCCCCCATCTCTTCGCGAGCGATACGGAAAGCCTCCCCCATGCCCACAATCTGATGGGTCGCCAGGGTGCCGGAGCGCAGGCCCCGCTCGTGACCGCCACCATGCATCTGGGCCTCGAGACGCACTCGCGGCTTACGGGAGACATACAAGGCTCCCACCCCCTTGGGGCCATAGGTCTTGTGGGCGGAGAAGCTCATGAGATCCACAGGCAATCTGGAAAGGTCCAGCTCCACCTTGCCAGTGGACTGGGCGGCATCCACATGGAAGACGATGCCCCGTGACCGGGTGAGGTTGCCAATGGCCTCAAGGTCCTGAATGACACCGATCTCGTTGTTCACATGCATGATGGACACCAGGACCGTGTCATCACGAAGGGCAGCCTCCAGCTTGTCCAGATCCAGCAGACCGCTGGGTTCCGGCTCCAGGTAGGTCACTTCGAAGCCTTCCCGTTCCAGTTGACGACAGGAATCCAGCACGGCCTTGTGTTCGGTCTTCAGGGTAATGATGTGTCGCCCCTTCTTCTGATAGAAGTGGGCAGCTCCCTTGATCGCCAGGTTGTCGGCCTCGGTGGCGCCACTGGTCCAGATGATTTCCCGCGGGTCGGCTCCCACCAGGGCGGCCACATGCTCCCGGGCCTGTTCCACGGCCTGCTCGGACTCCCACCCGAAACTGTGAGAGCGGGAGGCCGGGTTACCGAAGGTCCCCTCGCGAGTGAGAAAACGGCTCATGGTCTCTGCCACTCGCTCGTCCATGGGCGTGGTGGCGGCGTAATCCAGATAAATGGGCAGTTGCAAGGCCATGGTTCCTCCTCAAGCGGCGGTGCGGCGGAAAATGAAGTGGTGGTGGGCGCGCTGGTGCTGGGCATCCTGACGTTGAGCCACCTGCTGCACCTCCGGACGGTTGGAGAACTGATCCAGCGTGATGCCATCCAGGAAGCTGTACAGCTGCTCACTCAGGTCATCCCACAGCTGATGGGTGAGGCAACGCTCACCATCCTGGCAGGTCCCCTTGCCGGCGCAGCGCGTCATGTTCACGTTTTCATCAACGGCGGTGATGATGCGCGCCACGGTGATTTCGTCCGATGGCCGCGACAGTCGGTAACCGCCGCCCGGGCCACGGACCCCCTCCACCAATCCGTTCTTGCGCAGCTTGGCGAAGAGTTGCTCCAGGTAAGACAGGGAGATCCCCTGGGACTGGGAAATATCCGCCAGTGTCACCGGGCCAATCTTGTCATGGATGGCCAGGTCCAGCATGGCGGTCACTGCATAGCGGCTTTTCGTCGAGAGTTTCATGACAGGCCCCTTCCTCGGTTGTCAGGCTTCATAATTCCTGAGCTGTTTAGTCAGGATTTAGACTGGTTTTACGATAACCAAGCTGACAAGTCAAGAATTAGGGCGAAAAAAAATGCCGCGATGGCATCAGAACCGATGCCCCTGCCGCAGGCAGTAACCCAGCCACTTGAAGAGGAAGCGGTTGAAACGCCAGCGGCACTGCAGGGCCTGCCAGTCCGGGTGATCGCCCAGGCTCACCTCCTCGTCGGTACGCCGGCTGTGGCGACCCAGCACCTCCACTTGCCGCGCATCGTGATACACCCTTACCCGCAGGTTGGGACTGCGGCGCGTGGAACGATCAGCATCGCCGTCAAAGTGATAGGTCAGCAGCAGCGTGGTGGTGTAAGGGCAGCACTCCAGCACCTCCAGGTGCAGATCCATGACACCGGGCACACTGGACACCCTGGGGGAATCCAGCGACTGGGGCTCGGGGCACAATTGCCTCAGGCGAATGTAATTCACCTCGTACAGATCCATCAGCGCCGCAAAGCTGCGGGGCATGGGATCCAGATAGGCGGGTTTGGAGGCTTCGAGCAACATGGCGGGATGTTAGCACAGGGACAGGGCGCCCAGTATTTGCTAACTTTATCCCCACATTTCATGCAGGAAGGCCCGTGTCCATGAAGATCCATCGTGTGCAAACCACCCCCTTCTCCGACCAGAAACCGGGCACCTCCGGTCTGCGCAAGAAAGTGAAGGTCTTCAGGCAGCCCCACTACCTGGAAAACTTCGTCCAGGCGGTGTTCGACGTGCGCCCCAGCCTCAAGGGCGGTGTGCTGGTTTTGGGGGGGGACGGCCGTTATTTCAACCGCGAGGCCATCCAGATCATCCTGCGCATGGCCCTGGCCAATGGGGTGGCCCGGGTCATCGTCGGTCAGGGTGGCATCCTGTCCACGCCCGCCGCCTCCTGCCTGATCCGTAAATTCGCAACACAGGGCGGCCTCATTCTCTCCGCCAGCCACAACCCCGGTGGGCCGGACGAGGACTTCGGCATCAAGTTCAATACCCCCAACGGCGGCCCGGCTCCGGAAAAGGTCACCGGCGAGATCCATGAGCGGGCCTGCGAGATCACCCATTACCGCATCGCCGACATCCCGGATATCGACCTGGACACCCCCGGGCGCACCACTGTCGGCCCCATGGTGGTGGCGGTGGTGGATTCGGTAAACGACTATGCCGAACTGATGCAGTCCCGGTTCGATTTCGACCGCATGAAGGCCCTGTTCGATGATGGCCGGTTTTCCATGCGCTTTGACGCCATGCACGCGGTGACCGGCCCCTACGCACGACGCATCCTCGAGGACATGCTGGGTGCGCCAGCCGGCACGGTGATGAACGGCCAGCCCCTGGAGGATTTCGGCAAGGGACATCCCGATCCCAATCTGGTGCATGCCAAGGACCTGGTGGACGCCCTGTACAAGGATGATGGCCCCGACTTCGGCGCCGCCTCCGATGGCGACGGCGATCGCAACATGATCCTGGGCCGGCAATTCTTCGTCACCCCCAGCGACAGCCTGGCGGTGCTGGCCGCCAATGCCCATCATGTGCCCGGCTACGCCAAGGGCATCCGCGGCATCGCCCGCTCCATGCCCACCAGCCAGGCAGCGGATCGGGTGGCCGAAAAGATGGGTATCGAGTGCTTCGAGACCCCCACCGGCTGGAAGTACTTCGGCAACCTGCTGGATGCTGGCCGGGCCACCCTGTGCGGCGAGGAGAGCTTTGGTACCTCATCGGACCACGTAAGGGAGAAGGACGGCCTGTGGGCGGTGCTGTTCTGGCTCAATCTGCTGGCCGTGCGCGGTGAGTCGGTGGCGGACATCGTGCGTGATCACTGGCGCCAGTTCGGGCGCAACTTCTACACCCGTCACGACCATGAGGGCGTGGACGTGGCCCAGGCCGAGGCGGCCATGAATCAGGTGCGCGAACAGCTCGACTCACTCAAGGGCCGCCGTTTCGGCGACTTCACCGTGGCCCAGGCCGATGATTTTGCCTACACCGATCCGGTGGACGGCTCGGTGGCCGAGGGTCAGGGCCTGCGCGTGCTGTTCGATGAGGGCGCCCGGCTGGTGTTCCGGCTTTCCGGCACCGGCACGGCGGGTGCCACGCTGCGCCTGTATGTGGAGCGCTACGAGGCCGATCCGGACCGCCACGGTCAGGACACCCAGGAGGCCCTGGCTCCCCTGATCGGAATTGCCGAGGAGATTGCCGGCATCCAGGCACACACGGGCCGCGAGGCACCCACCGTCATCACCTGAGCCAACGCTCCCAGGGCTTGGCTAAAAGCATATAATCCAAGGGAATTTTACAACCTCGCCTTGCGGCGCGCCGGCAGACCTGCTATCTATAAGCGGATTTGATGCAGCGCGACATTCTGGATGCCCGCCCGTGGACCTCTCCCCGGGACGGGTCACGTCCACCCCTTCAGTACCTTCAAGCGAACGCTGTGCCCCGCCCGCTCCCGGCCATGCCGCCACGGGCGGACAGGCATTCACCGTTAACCGCCCCCTGAGCGGGCGCACCCAGGCGGAGCCGTCGATCCATGCCAAACGATAACCGACCGTTATCACCCCATCTGCAGGTGTACAAGCCGCAGCTGACATCGGTCCTCTCGATCCTGCACCGCGCCACCGGTGTCATCCTCAGCCTGGCCAGCCTTCTGCTCATCTACTGGCTCGTCTCCCTGGCCTCGGGCCCGGAGGCCTTTGCCCGTGCCGAGGGCCTGCTGCATAGCGGCTTTGGGCTGTTTGTCCTGTTCGGTGTAACCCTCTCCCTGTTCTACCACCTGGGCACCGGCATCCGGCACCTGATCTGGGACACCGGCCGCGGTCTGGAGATCAAGCAGGTCTACCTGAGCGGCATCCTGGCGCTGGTGGCCACCCTCATTCTCACGGCGATCTTCTGGATCTTCGTACTCATCTGATCGGGGAGAGCATCATGAGTCTTCGCACACCATTGAGCCAGGCGCGCGGCCTGGGTTCGGCAAAGGACGGCACTCATCACTGGTTCGTCATGCGCGTGAGTTCCATCGCCATGGTACCGCTGATGCTCTGGCTGATCTTCAGCCTGGGGAGCCTGGCCGGCGCCGGCTTTGAAGCCACCTCTGCCTGGGTGGCCAACCCGCTTAATACTGTTCTGCTGATCCTGACCGTGGGGGCCTTGTTCCACCATGCCTACTTGGGGCTGCAGGTGATCATCGAGGACTACGTACACAGTGAGGGCATGAAGTTCGCGAGCCTCATTGCCATGCAATTCCTCATGTTGCTGCTGGCGGTCACCGGGATCGTCGCCATACTGCGCATTGCTTTCGGGAGCTGATTGATGAAGGGCGACTACAAGATTATCGACCATGCCTACGACGTGGTGGTGGTCGGTGCCGGCGGGGCCGGCCTGCGGGCCACCTTCGGCATGGCGGAAAAAGGCCTCAAGACCGCCTGCGTGACCAAGGTCTTCCCCACCCGCAGCCACACGGTGGCGGCACAGGGTGGCATCTCTGCTGCGCTGGGCAACATGGGCGAGGACGACTGGCGCTGGCATATGTACGACACGGTCAAGGGCTCCGACTGGCTCGGTGACCAGGACGCGATCGAGTACATGTGCCGCGAGGCCGCCCCGGCGATCATCGAACTGGAACACTACGGCGTGCCCTTCTCCCGCACGGAGGACGGCAAGATCTATCAGCGCCCCTTCGGCGGCATGACCACCCGTTTCGGTGAAGGTCGCGCCCAGCGCACCTGTGCTGCCGCCGACCGCACGGGCCATGCCATCCTGCACACCCTGTATCAGCAGGCCCTGGCCCATCAGGCCGAGTTCTACATCGAACATTTTGCCACCGACCTGATCATGGACGGTGACACCTGTCGCGGCGTGCTCTCGCTGGACCTGGTGAACGGCACCCTGCACCGTTTCAACGCCCACCTGGTGGTGCTGGCCACGGGTGGCTACGGGCGCAGCTATTTCTCCTGCACCTCGGCCCACACCTGCACCGGCGACGGCATGGGCATGGCGCTGCGCGCCGGGCTGCCCATGCAGGACATGGAATTCGTGCAGTTTCACCCCACCGGCGTCTATGGCGCCGGCTGCCTGATCACCGAGGGCGTGCGCGGCGAGGGCGGCTATCTCACCAATTCCAAGGGCGAGCGCTTCATGGAGCGCTACGCCCCCAACGCCAAGGACCTGGCCTCCCGCGACGTGGTCTCCCGCTCCATGACCGTGGAGATCAACGAAGGCCGCGGTGTGGGTGCCAAGCAGGACCACATCCACCTGCATCTGGAGCACCTGGGACCCGAGGTGATCAACGAGCGCCTGCCAGGCATTGCCGAGACCGCGCGCATCTTTGCCGGCGTGGACGTGACCAAGGAGCCCATCCCGGTGCTGCCCACGGTGCACTACAACATGGGCGGCATCCCCACCAACTACCGTGGCGAGGTGGTCACCCTCAAGGATGGCAACCCGGATCATATCGTGCCCGGCCTCATGGCCATCGGCGAAGCGGCCTGTGTCTCGGTGCATGGTGCCAACCGCCTGGGTTCCAACTCCCTGCTGGACCTGGTGGTGTTCGGCCGTGCCGCTGCCATCCGTGCCGCCGAGATCGTCAGTGACATCGGCGCCGCTGTGAAGCCGCTGCCCGATGGTGCTGCCGACAAGGCCCTGGAACGCCTGGATCGCCTGCGCTTCGCCGACGGTGCGCGCTCCACTGCTTCCATCCGCGACGACATGCAGCAGTGCATGCAGCGCTACGCCGCCGTGTTCCGCACAGGCGAGACCCTGCAGCAAGGCTGCGAACGCATGGACGAAGTCTTCACCGCCTTTGGCGATGTGCGCGTCACCGACCGTTCCCTGATCTGGAACTCGGACCTGGTGGAAACCCTGGAGCTGGAAAACCTGCTGGGCTGCGCCGTGAGCACCATCCGCTCGGCGGTCAATCGCCCGGAGAGCCGTGGTGCCCATGCCCGCGAGGACTGCCCCGACCGGGACGACGAGAACTGGATGAAGCACACCCTGTCCTGGGTGGACGAACAGGGCAAGGTCCGCCTCGACTACCGCCCGGTGCATTTGTACACCCTCAGCGACGATGTGGACGTCGTGCCCCCCAAGGCACGGGTCTACTGATCCCCGGATTCAGGAGAACGCAAGACCATGGCTCAGTTCATACTGCCCATCAAATCCCGGGTGCAAAAGGGCAAGACCTTCAAGGCCGAGGGTGCCTCCAGCACCAATATCAAGCGTTTCGTGATCTATCGCTGGAACCCGGACAACGACGAGAACCCGCGTCTGGACACCTACGAGGTGGATCTGGATGCCTGTGGCCCGATGGTTCTGGACGCCATCATCAAGATCAAGGACGAGATCGACCCCACCCTGTCCTTCCGCCGTTCCTGCCGCGAGGGTATCTGCGGCTCCTGTGCCATGAACATCGATGGCACCAACACCCTGGCCTGTACCAAGGCCATTGAGGACATCAAGGGCGATGTGCGCATCTACCCGCTGCCGCACATGAACGTGGTCAAGGACCTGATCCCGGACATGACCCACTTTTATGCCCAGTACGCCTCCATCAAGCCCTGGATCCGCACTCAGACTCCGCCGCCCCCGGACAAGGAGCGCCTGCAGTCGGTGGAGGACCGGGCCAAGCTGGACGGTCTGTACGAGTGCATCCTGTGCGCCTGCTGCTCCACCTCCTGCCCCAGTTACTGGTGGAACGGCGACCGCTATCTGGGTCCGGCCATCCTGCTGCAGGCCCAGCGCTGGATCGTGGATAGCCGCGATGAGGCCACCGGCGAGCGTCTGGATGAGCTGGAAGATCCCTTCAAGCTCTATCGTTGCCATACCATCATGAACTGTACCCGCACCTGCCCCAAGGGCCTCAACCCGGCCCTGGCGATTGCGGAAATCAAGAAAAAGATGGTCTTGCGCAAGTGATGCGGGCATGAGTGAACTGTCTCGACTGCGCTGGCGTTGCCGGCGCGGCACCAAGGAGCTGGACCTGATGCTGGAGGGCTTCGTGCTCGCCCAGGGGGAGACGCTGTGCGCCGAGGACCTGGCCCGTTTTGAGCAGGTACTGGATCAGCAGGATGATGATCTGCAGCGCTGGTTGCTCTATGGCGAGCCAGTGGAAGTGGAGGAGGTCAGGGACATGGTCAGCCGGGTGCGGGAGGCTTTCCTCAAGCGCTGAGGCCGCCCCCACAGGGGGCTCGGGTCAGAAGGTGTTGACCACCTGGGCCACGCCAGGGACGCGGGCGCGCACCAGGCGCTCCACCACCTGCTTGAGGTCCAGGGCAGATCGGGGGCAACCCACGCAGGCGCCCTTGAGGCGAACCCGTACGGTGCGCTCATCAATGCCCACCAACTCGATATCGCCACCATCCTGCATCAGGATGCGCCGTGCCTCCTCCACTGCCTGGGCCACCTGCTCGGGGTCCACAGGCCCCTCGGCGGGCAGGACTTCCCGCTCCCGGGCTGCCATGGTCTGAGCGCGATCCAGGCGCAGGGCCAGTTCAGCATCCACCTCTTCGATGGCGTCCAGTTCCGCCTCCGTGTACACATGACCGGGGTCGGGATGCAGTAACGCCTCCAGGGGCTTGGGATCATCCGCCATCAACACCCTCCCGCCGGGCCCACCGGCTTGTCAGTCGATTCAATATCGCCACCACGCGCCCCCTTGACGTCACCACGGACGGACTCGCAACCCCGGCCCTGAGTCGCACCCTGAGACGTCGAAGATCGTCCGCATCCATAGCGTCTGCCATCAGCGGCAGACGATGATAACGGCCCCGCTCACAGCGCATGGACAACAACACCAGCCAGGGGAGCACCACCGTGTCTGGCAGCATGCACACCGACATTTGCTCATCGCCAGCCTGTCTTATCCACCATTGCCCATCCCCATCACACCCCAGCGCCTCGATCGTTCCAGCACGTACCTGACGATGCCCGACCCAAGCCATCAGGATACTGCCCACCAGCAAGAGCAGCAGCCCTGCCTTCACAAAACCTGGGGTGCCACTGATGAGCACCGCTCCCGCAGCCGCCACATACATGGCGCCCATCACCATCCGCAGCCTCAGCGAGCGACCGACCGTCACGCAAAGGGCTTTATTCTCCTGCTTCCTGTCCATGATCAATCATCCCTGTTGACACTCGAAGCCCCCCCGCGCAATGTCCCCATGCGGAGTCCGGGAACCCAGCCATCATGGGGCGGCCGGTTTCGCCTGGCATGAACACCCACGGGAACGCCCTGAGGGGGGATGCATCATACCTTATCTTTTTACTGGGCCAACAACCAGTTAAAGTGAATCAGGGTGCAGCATAAGTGGCGATTCTTGTGCATAATGTGCATGCCGGATAGCATCATAAAAACTGCGACTCAGTGGAGCAATCAACGTGCGGTCGTCCAAGGACGCCGCGGGCTAACCGCCGCTGCGGATCCCCGTCTGGGCGCGGGGCCATCGGCGGCCTATTTGCAGGAGATATCTATGTCATCATCAGAGATAGCCGCGAATTTACGCGACTTCATTACACTCGGTGGAAACGTCCTCACCGTGGCCGGGTTTGTCGGCGCTGGTCTACTGGGCTTCTGGTTCGGGCGTCAGCAGGGGGATGCCGGCCGTGTGCTGGAGCTGCAATCCGAGGTGGAAAATCAGCGCCGCAAACTGGAAAGCTACCGATCACAGGTGAACAGGCACTTTGAGAAGACCGCCACCCTGTTCACGGGAATGGCCCGTTCCTACCGCGACCTCTACGAGCACCTGGTGGATAGCTACGACCGCCTGGGCGAGGGCCCCTCACAACAGTTCCTGCCGCGTCGCGCTTCGGCCCTGCTGGAGCTGTCCCGCGAGGAACAGCGCCGCGCCATCCCTGGCACCGCTCGCGCCACGCAGCCCGAGGCCAAGCCAGAAGCCAAGCCGGAAGCAAAGCCCGAAGCCAAGCCAGCCGCTGCTGCGCAGCCGGCCAAGCCGCAGCCTCAGCCCCAAGCCGCCGCTCAAGCCAAGCCGCCGCAGAAGCCGGCCGCCACAGCCAAGGCACCGGATCCGCGTGGCGCCACGGCGTTCAAGCCGGAGCAACAAACCGCCGCCAAGCCTGCGCCTGCGAAACCCGCAGCTGCTAAACCGGCTGCCGCTGCTGCAAGACAGCCGGCCCCCGCCAAGCCCGCTGCAGCAGCCAAGCCCGCCGCCGCGGCCGCCAGACAACCGGCCGCCGCTGCTGCCCGGATGTCCCAGAAGCCTGGTGCGGCTGGCAAGCCTGATCCGCGCGGCGCCACGGCCTTCAAGCCCGAGGCTCAAAAACCGGCGGCCAAGCCGCAACCGGCCCGTCCCGCCGCTGCCAAGCCGGCACCCAAGCCGGCTGCTGCACCCAAGCCGGCTGCTGCACCCAAGCCGGCCGCTGCCCAGGCCAGCCGTCCCGCGCCGCGCAGCACCATGACCTTCAGACCAGCTGGCAAGCCGGGCACCATCCCTGGCGCCACCGGCGTCCTGAAGGAGCCGGGCCAGCCCGATCGCATCCGCGTGAAGGGCGGCAGAGGCCGCAGAAAGTAATCAGAAAGGTCTGACCGGGCCATTGCGGCCCTTGTACACGAGGCCCCGCATTGTCGGGGCCTCGTCTCGTTCGGGGATCGTATCGTTTACGCTGAGGCCGGCTGGCGGGAGCGCCATTGCATGGTCAGTTCATCCTTGCCGGTATCGACATGCTCATGGCGTTCGAGCACTTCAAAGCCGTGATGGCGCAGGAAGGCCACGGCGCGATCGTTGTCGGCGAACACGACGGCCTCCAGGGCCGGCCGACGATCCTTCACGAAGTCCAGCAGACGGCTCCCCAGGCCTACGCCCTGGCAGCAGGTGGCCACCATCACCTCCAGCCTTGAATCCTGCAACCAGCAAAACCCACGCAACTCGCCACTTTGCTCCAGCACCCAGATCTCCGCCCCCTCCGGTGGCACCTCGGGCATCTGTCCCACCCGCTGCTCCCAGAACTCCCGTGGCAGAAACCAGTGGGCCTGGGCAGCGGCTTCCAGGCGGATTTGCCTGATGGGGGCAAGGTCGTCTGCGGTTGCTTCACGAATCATGGATGATCTCCCGCGAGATAAGTCCTCGCGATTCTGAACGATGACCTGTGTGACTTGGTCGTAACAGTGTATCGGGGAACCCGGCACCACTGCCACCCACAGGCCGACCCACCGGCGGGTGACGAAGATATAAGGCCTGGTGGTGGCTTTACCCTGGGGCTCCTTAGTAAGATGGCGACTTTAAATTGAATCCTGTCAACGAGGCATAGACTCCGATGAAACCCGAGTGGAAGGACTTCCTGTTGCAGGCGGGTGCCGAGATGGACGACCAGCGCGTCTCGGACTTTGGCAACCCTGAGCGGGAAATGAGCGTGGCGATCACCGGCGACGTGATCTGTGACCTGTCTCATCACGGGCTGATCGGGGCCTATGGTGAAGAAACCGTTCAGTTCCTGCAGGGTCAGTTCAGCACCAATGTGCCGGATGTGGATGAGCATACCAGCCGCCTGGGTGCCTATTGCAGCCCCAAGGGTCGGATGCTGGCCAACTTCCGTCTGTTCAAGCGCGGTGAAACCTATTACCTGCGCCTGCCCCGGGAACAGGTGGAATCCACGCTCAAGCGTCTGTCCATGTTCATCCTGCGCGCCAAGGTCACGCTGGAGGATGCAGGCGACGCCCTGGTGCGTGTCGGAGTGTCCGGCCCGCATGCGGTGGACCAACTCCAGGCAGCGCTGGGCAAGGCCCCACCTGAGGCGGTGGATCAGGTCATTCACGAACGGGGGCTCACGGTGGTGCGGGTGCCAGGCCTGCATCCGCGCTTCGAGGTCTATGGCGAGCTGGATGCCATGATGCGACTGTGGCAGAACCTGAACGTGCGCTCGGCACCCGTGGGGTCCGACCGCTGGGGGCTGCTGGACGTCATGTCCGGGGTGCCGCATGTGTACCCGCAGACCGTTGAGGCATTCCTGCCTCAAATGGCAAACCTGCAGCTTCTGGGAGGTGTCAGCTTCAACAAGGGCTGTTTCCCGGGCCAGGAGGTGGTGGCCCGCACCCAGCACCTGGGCAAACTCAAGCGCCGCATGTACCGACTGCACCTGCCCGTCAACGAGGCCCCGCCGCCGGGAGCCACACTGTACGACGCCTCCGTGGACGCCACGCAACCGGTGGGACGTATCGTCGAGGCCTACCCCCACCCCGATGGCGGCGTTGAGGCCCTGGCGGTGTTACAGGTGGCCAGTGCCGAGGCGGGTGAACCCCGCCTGAGCTCCACCGACGGCCCCGTCGCCCAGGTCCAGCCACTGCCCTATTCGTTCGATCTGGCTGCGGCCACATGAGACCGGATCGGAGAAGACCGTGAGATTCCTGTTCTTTCTGTTCGTCGTCATCCTGCTGCTGCTGTGGGCGGCCTTCTACAGCCGCCCCAACAACCGCAAGGTCTCCAACGCGCTCTACGGCACGGCGGCTTTTCTGGCGGTGTTGTTCGTGGCGGGCTATCTACGATTCGTCTGAGGGGCTTTAACGCCCCTTCTTCTTCACGTGACGCATCATGCGCTTGCGCTTGTGCTGCTGGCGGGGCGTAAGGGTGTTGCGCTTGTCCTTGTACGGGTTTTCCCCCGTCCGGAATTCCATGCGGATGGGCGTGCCCACCAATTGCAGGTGCTGGCGGAAATAGTTGGTCAGGTAGCGTTTGTAGCTACCCGGAAGCTGATCCGTCTGATTGCCGTGAATGACGATAACCGGCGGATTGCGCCCGCCCTGGTGGGCGTAGCGCAGCTTGATGCGACGCCCCCGCACCAGCGGCGGTTGATGTTCGGAGATCGCCCTTTCCAGCAGCCGGGTCAGCAACGAGGTGCTCACGTCTGCACTGGCAGATTCGTGGGCACGTTGCACCGCCCCGAACAGATCCCCCACGCCGCTCCCGTGCAGGGCCGAAATGAAACGCCTCTCGGCAAAATCCAGAAACGGCAGCTTGAGCGACAGTTCCATTCGCACCTGGTCGCGGTCATCCGGTGTGAGACCATCCCATTTATTGATGGCCAGCACCAGGGAACGACCGGCCTCCATCACCATCCCCAACAGATGGGCATCCTGCTCGGCAATACCCTGACGGGCATCCAGCAGGAAGATCACCACATGCGCAGCCTCCACGGCCTGCAAGGTCTTGACGACGGAAAACTTCTCCACCGTCTCGTGCACCCGGGAGCGACGCCGCACACCGGCGGTGTCGATCAGCGTATACATCTGCTCGTCACGCTCGAAGGGTACGTAAACGCTATCCCGCGTGGTGCCTGGCACATCCGTGGCCAGTACCCGTTCCTCTCCCAGGATGCGATTGATCAGGGTGGACTTGCCGGCATTGGGACGACCGACAAAGGCGATGCGGATACCCGGCCAGCGCTCCTCGTCTTCGTCCCGGGCCTCCGCTTCCGGCAGCAGTTCCTTCACCCGATCCATCAGGCGGCTGACACCCCGGCCGTGGGCGGCTGCAATGGGCACCGGTGTGCCAAGGCCCAGAGAGAAGAAGTCGGTGGCGGCACTGTTGGCATCGATGCCATCGGTCTTGTTCAGCACCAGCAGCAACTGCTTGTTGAAGCCACGCAACTCCTCGGCAATGGTCTGATCGGCCGCGCTCAGGCCTTCCCGGCCGTCCACCAGGAACAGCACCACGTCGGCCTCCTGGATGGCCTGCAGGGTTTGCCGGGCCATGAGGGTGTCCAGGGTCTCGGCCTCGCCGCTCAGCCCCCCGGTATCCACCACCATGTAGCCGAATTCACCCACGCGGCCCACACCATACTGGCGATCCCGGGTCAGCCCCGGCATATCGGCCACCAGGGCATCCCGGGAACGGGTGAGTTGATTGAAGAGGGTGGATTTACCCACATTGGGACGCCCCACCAGGGCGATGACGGGTTTCATTTCATTCCTCCGATGGCAGGGTGAAGGCGCTCAGGCGCCCTCCCCGGCCCAGGGTATACATCACCCCATCGCGCACCTGGGGCACGCCCATGATGCCTTGGCGATCCCCCCGGGCACGCCCCACCAGGGCGCCATCCTCGGGAGAGATCCAGTGCAGATACCCCTCGTAATCCCCCACCACCACATATTGGTCCAGGATCACGGGCAGGGTGACATTGCGCAGGCGAAGCTGGTCCTGCTGCCACAAGGTGGCGCCATTGCGGCGATCCAGGGCCCACACATGACCTTCACTATCGGTCACGAAGAGCATTTGACCGGCCACCGACACGCCCCGATAGGAGGACAGGTCCCGTTGCCAAAGGACACGCCCATCGGACAGTGACAGCGCCATGACCTGGCCCTGGTAACCGGCGGCATAAAGCACGCCATCGGCCACGGCCAGTTCACCATCCACGTCAGCCATGCGCTCAAGCTCGGAGCGGCCACTGGGGGTGGATACGGTGGCCTCCCAGAGGACATTGCCCCGGCCCAGGCCGAACATCACCACCCGGCCATTATCAAAGCCGGCCGCCACGCGACCGGAAAGCATCAGCGGCGCCCCGGCGCCCCGCAGGCTCAGCGCGGGCGTGGTACGCCCCGCCGTCCAGCCGGTCTCGCCGGTGCGCGCGTCCAGGGCATGCAAGCGCCCATCGTTGGTACGAAAGACCAGGGCGCCCTGCTCCACCCGGGAAATGCCCTTGACCTCGCTGGTGAGGGTGCGCCGCCACAACTCCTCGCCGGTCTCAAGGCTCAGGGCAATGGCGTGCCCCTTGCCCGTGCCCACCATGATCCGCTCACCGCCACCGCTCACGCCGGCGGTAATGGACTCATTCAGGTCCACCCGCCAGAGGCGATCGCCGCCTTCCAGGGCATGGGCGCTCACGCGTCCACGGGCATCAACAGCCACCACGGATTCCGACCCCACAAAGGGGGACAATTGCAGATACTGTCCATCCGATCCGGCCCCGGTATTACTGGACCAGAGGCCTTGTGGCTCCACTTCTGGCTCGAAGTCCGGCAGGGGGGCTGGCGGCTCCGCCGTGTCGCGGGTCCATAGACCACAACCGGCAAGCAGCGAGGCAGCCAGCAGCACGACCAGGGTTTGTTTCCAGGCTTTCATCCGGACCATCTCAATGCTCACTGGGCACCTGTTGCATCGGCTTCACTCAAATCATCCCGCTTCATGCGCAGGTAATCGGCCACGCCCGCAGAGGCGAGGATGGCCCGATCATAGGCCGCCCTCGCCTCGCTGGTCTCACCCAGCCCCCGATAGGCATCGCCACGCAGTTCCTCCATGATCGCCAGAAAGCCTTCCGGGATATCCCCTTTCAGGGTATCCAGGGCGTCCTGATAGCGGCCGCCGGCGATGAGCACCCGTGCCAGTCGTGCGTGGGCCAGATGCTTCTGGTCCTCGTACCGGGTGCGATCAATCACCCAGCGCAGGTGCTCTTCGGCCCGCTCCAGATCATCCGCCTCGGCCGCCATGCGGGCCAGATCCAGGGCCGCCAGGGTGGCATAGGGCGTGCGCCGGAAGTCATCCATCAGGGTCTGGCCCTGCTCCACGGCCGCCTCGGAATTCATCCGCGCCAGGCCCTGCATGGACAGATAGATCTCCGAGGCCTGGATGGACTGGTTTTCCACATGGCCGGTCCACATCCGCCATCCCACGAGGCTGCCGATGCCCAGCATCAGGCCCAGGATGACCGCCGTGCCGTTCTCGCTCCACCATTTCTTGATGGCCTCAATGCGGTCCTCATCGGTGGGTAGTGCCATCAGTCATTCTCCATCGTTCTATGTTCAGCCGTGGTCAGATCCAGGATCCGGGCCAGATGGTGTGCCAGTTCGCCCATGGCCACGGTGTGCTGTTCGGTCTGCCCTTCCCGGAGCGGCTTGACAGTGACCTGGCCCTCGGCCAGTTCGGTCTCGCCCAGGATCAGGGCCAATCGGGCACCGCTGCGGTCTGCGCGGCGCATCTGGGCCTTGAAGCCCCCGCCGCCGCAGTTCACCTGCAGACGCAGCCCGGGGACTTGGTCACGCAATTGCTCGGACAGTTCAACCCCGGCCGAGCCCGTGCCTGCCCCGGCCAGCATCAGGTAGGCGTGAGGGACGGGGGCCAGCGGCAGGCCGTCATCGGCTTCCAGCAGACTGAGCAACCGCTCGATACCCATGGCAAAACCCGCTGCCGGGGTATGGCGCCCGCCCAGTTGTTCCACCAGGCCATCGTATCGGCCGCCGGCGCAGACGGTGCCCTGGGCACCCAGGGCATCGGTGATCCACTCGAACACGGTGCGGCAGTAATAATCCAGCCCTCTCACCAGTCGTGGGTTGATGGTGAAGTCCACCCCGGCGGCGCGCAGCAGGGCCTGCAACTGGTCGAAATGTTCCCGCGACTGATCATCCAGATGGTCCAGCAGGCTCGGCGCCCCCTGGATCATCTCCCGCATGTCGGGGTTCTTGCTGTCCAGGATGCGCAGCGGATTGGTCTCAAGGCGCTGGCGCGCATCGTCGTCGAGCACCTGGCCATGGGCCTTGAAGTAATCCACCAACTGGTGGCGATAGGCGGCGCGTGCCTCGCTGGAACCCAGGGTGTTGATCTCCAGGCGCACATTGCGAAGCCCGAGGCGCCGCCACAGGCGGGCGGTCAGGAGGATCAATTCGGCATCAATGTCCGGCCCTTCCATGCCAAAGGCTTCCACACCGATCTGGTGGAACTGGCGGTAGCGGCCCTTCTGAGGCCGCTCATGACGGAACATGGGGCCGGCATACCACAGGCGTTGCTGCTGGTTGTGCAGCAGGCCGTTTTCCACGCCCGCGCGCACGCAGCCGGCAGTGCCCTCGGGGCGCAGGGTCAGGCTGTCGCCATTGCGGTCCTCGAAAGTGTACATCTCCTTCTCGACGATGTCCGTCACCTCGCCGATGGACCGGGCGAAGAGGTCCGTCTGCTCGACGATGGGCATACGGATTTCCTGGTAGCCGTAGCCGCTCAAGGTTTCACGCACCTGAGCCTCGAACCACTGCCAGGCGCCTGTTTGTTCCGGCAGGATGTCGTGCATCCCGCGGATGGATTTGATCTGCCTACTCATTCACTGTCCGAAAACTGGATGGATCAAGAAACTGGGGGTGGATGGGGAATCAGGGGTTCCGGGTCTTCAGGAGTCACCTACGGTGAAGCGGGCGGTGTTGTCACCACGTACCCGGCCTTCAAGGTCCACGGGCTCGTGATTGTATTCCAGGCGGACACCCGGCGCGTTGCCCAGGAAGACCCGGATGGGCGTGGCACCCTCGATGCGGCGTTCACTGCCCTGGCGCATGAGGCCCACCAGCAGGCGCCCGCCATCGGCACCGGAGATCTCCACCCAGGAGTCTTCCTCGAAGCGCAATTCCAGCCGCCCCTGTCCGGCTGGCAGGTCCGGCGCTGCGCGCTCCTGCGCCTCGGACACTGGCTCCGGAGGCGCCGGTGCGGGTTCGGGCTCAGCGGGAACAGGCGCCTCCGGGGCTTGTGCGGAGGCACGCTGCTCCGGGGATTCGGATCGGGCATTGGCGGGCTGCGGCGGCGATTCCCGTAATGATGGCGCCGAGGCGATGGCCTCCGGCTCATCACCCGGCGCCTCCTGCACGCCCGATGGCGCGGAGGCCGTCGCATCCGCCGCTTCGCCTTCCTCCAGGGTATTCACATACCAGACCACTGCGGCGAGCACGCCCACCAGCACCAGACCCGCCAGGACGATCCAGATCGGCCCCACGGCCACCTGTCGAGCTGATGCCGGCGCGGTCTTCGGGCCGGCCTGAGCGTGACGTTCTGGCACCCCCTGGGCAGTCGAACGGGTCGCGCCCCGGGACTTCTCGGCAGACGCTTCAACGCCGCCACGAACGCTGCTCTCGTAGGCTTCCACCAGGGGTGCCGGATCGATCTCCAGCACCTTGGCCAGACCACGCAGATAGCCACGCACGAAGGGCGGCTCGGGGAGGGCATCGAAATGATCCTCCTCCAGTGCGGCCATGGTTCTGGGGTGGAGTTGCAGGCGGCCGCCCAGGTCGTCCCGGGTCATCCCGGCCGCCTCGCGGGCACGCCGCAGCAGTTCACCAGGGGTGACCTGTTCGTGTGGCTGTGACACGTTGGAGTTGTCCTGCATCTTATCGTCTGCCACGGGCTTCGCGTTCCAGCACTCTTTGGGTTTCTTCAGCATCCGGGAAATCGTTCTTCAGGCGCAGGGCGCAGCGTCCCGAGGCATCGCGATTGCCCAGCGCCAGTTCGGCACGATAACAGACCCAGAGGATCTCCGGCGTGGGATCCACCACTTCCATGAGTCGCTGCACGTAGGCACGTGCCTGCAGATGACGATCATTCTCGTCAGCCAGGCGCATCATCTCGTACAGGGCGCCGGCATGGTTGGGGTTCTGTTGCAGGGCACGCCGAAAATACTGCTCGGCCAGCTCCTCATCCGGGTATTTCAGGGCGCAGATGCCTGCATTGGTCCAGGCCACTTCCGGCGTGGAATACAGAGGGTCGTCAGCCGCCTTGGTGAAGGCCTCCTCAGCCTCTTCGAGGCGGTCCTGACGGCACAGAAAGGTGCCGTAGTTGTTGCGCGCCACGGCGTTGTCGGGCTCCAGTTCCAGGGCCCGGCGGAAATGCCGGTCGGCCAGTTCGGGTTCGCGCAGGCGCTCCTGCAGCAAGGCGTAGGCGGCGTGAACCTGGGCGGAACCCGGGTCCTGCTGCAGGGCCCGATCCAGGTTGGATTTGGCTTGCTGGAGCTGGTTCTGACGCATGTAGTGCAGGCCCAGTTCCACGTTCACGCCAGCGGCACGGCGCTGCTGGTCACGCACTTCCGGCGCCGTGGCGCACCCGGACAGTACCAGGGTCACCAGCAGGGCAATGGCCAGGATGGTGCGCGAGGCGATCATGGGGGTGTCACTCCCGAGGCATTCGGCATCCTGGCGTAGCGCAGGGTGCGCCGGGTGCGATCTTCCACCCGCCCCACCAACTGGCCACAGGCCGCATCGATGTCGTCCCCGCGGGGGCGACGGGTGATGGTGGTGTAGCCGGCCTGAATGAGGATATCCCGGAAGCGGCTCAGCGCTGCCTCGCTGGAGCGGCGGTAGCCAGCGTCGGGAAAGGGATTGAAGGGGATCAGGTTGATCTTGCAGGGCACGTCCCGCAGCAGACGCACCAGCTCACGGGCATGTCCGGGCGTGTCGTTCACGCCATCGATCATGACGTATTCCATGGTGATCCGACTGTGGTGACCGCCCTTGCCCACATAGCGGCGGCAGGCATCCATGAGGGGTCCCAGGGGATACTTGCGGTTGATGGGCACCAGTTCGTTGCGCAGGGCGTCGTTGGGGGCATGCAGGCTCAGCGCCAGGGCCACGTGCAGGGTCTCGTGCAGACGGTCCATGGCGGGGATGATGCCCGAGGTGCTCACGGTCACCCGGCGTCGACTCAGGCCGTAGGCGTTGTCTTCCAGCATGAGGGAGACGGCAGCCACGACGGGCTCGAAATTGAGCAGGGGCTCGCCCATTCCCATGAGCACCACATTGCTGACCACGCGGCTCTGCCCCTCTTCCGGCTGCAGCCGGCCGCGAGCCACCTGCAGCTGGCCGATGATCTCGGCGGAAGTGAGGTTGCGGTTGAAGCCCTGCCGGGCGGTGGAGCAGAAGCTGCAGTCCAGGGCGCAGCCCACCTGGGAGGACACGCAGAGGGTGCCACGGCCGTCCTCGGGGATGAACACGGTCTCGATGCAGTTACCGTCATCCAGGCGCAGCAGCCATTTGTAGGTGCCATCGGCGGCACACTGTTCCAGGACGATTTCGGGGGTGCGAATCTCGGCCTCGTCGGCCAGCCAGCCACGCACGGCCTTGGAGAGGTCGGTCATGGCGGCAAAATCGGTGCAGTCGCGCTGGTGGATCCACTTGAGCACTTGAACGGCGCGAAACGGCTTCTCACCCCGCTGGGCGAAGAAGTCGGTCAGTTCCTGCCGGGTCATGCCCAACAGATTCATTTTGGCCTTGTCGGTCATGGCTCGATCCACCGGCACTGGGCCGGGGTTGTGGTCAGGGGACGGGGCCCGCCCCCTGGGGCCTGCGGGCGCCCAGGGCACCCGTGGCCTTGACTGCTCGGATTCCGCGGTGTTTAGCGGATGCGCTTGCAGACTTCTTCAGGCTTGAAGAAGTAGGCGATTTCCTGCTTGGCGGTGTCGGCGCCGTCGGAGCCGTGCACGGCGTTTTCGTCGATGCTCACGGCAAAATCGGCGCGGATGGTGCCGGGTGCGGCTTCCTTCGGGTTGGTGGCACCCATCAGTTCGCGGTTCTTGGCGATGGCGTCTTCACCTTCCAGTGCCTGCACCATGACCGGACCGCTGATCATGAAGCTGACCAGGTCGTTGAAGAAGGGGCGATCCTTGTGCACGGCATAGAAGCCTTCGGCCTGTTCACGGCTGAGCTGCATCATGCGGGCGGCGACGACGGTCAGGCCGGCCTTTTCGAAGCGGCTGTAGATCTCGCCAATCACGTTCTTGGCAACGGCATCGGGCTTGATGATGGAAAGGGTTTGTTCAACGGCCATTCGGCAACTCCAGCGATGATATAGGAAACACGGAGACGGCGGGGGCCACGGGGGCCCTCGCCGGGAGAGATATGGAGGGGGGATATTACCCTGTGGCGAGGGGTTCAGACAATGCGGATCACGGGGGCTAATCCTCTTCTTCCATCCAGGCCAGTTGCACGGCTTCCAGGATGCGCTCACCGCAACGGGCGGGGTCGTCATCGAACTCGGGCAGGGCCATGATCCAGTTGCGCAGGTCCACGAAGTTGACGTGCCTGGGGTCCACGTCCGGGTGGGCATCCTGCAGGGCGATGGCGAGGTCCAGGGTGTCGGTCCATTTCAGCGACATGGCGGCGTTCCTCCCTTAGTGGTGTTCGGACACCTGATTGAGGGTGTATTTGGGGATTTCCACCACCAGGTCCTTGTCGGCCACCCGGGCCTGGCAGGACAGGCGGGAGTCGGGTTCCAGGCCCCAGGCCTTGTCCAGCAGGTCTTCCTCGTCCTCGGTGGGGTCTTCCAGGGAGTCCATGCCCTCGCGCACGTAAACGTGGCAGGTGGTGCAGGCACAGGACTTTTCGCAGGCGTGTTCGATCTCGATGCCATTGGCCAGGGCCACGTCGCAGATGCTGGCGCCGGCCTCGGCCTCGACGGATGCCCCTTCGGGGCAGATCTCTTCGTGGGGTAGGAAGATGATGTTGGGCATGTGGTGCTCGGCTCCGGGTGGTTTATTCGAATTCTTCGACGCGGTGGCCGGACATGGCCTTGCGCACGCTTTGATTCATGCGCTTGGCCACGAAGTCCTCACTGGCCTTCTCCAGGCCCTTGATGGCCCTGGCGATCGCCTCGTGGTCGTCGCCCTCGCGGGCGGTCACCAGTTGTTCGCGTGCTTCGCGGATGTCCTTGAGCTCTTCCTGGCTGAGCAGTTCGCTATCGGCCCCCAGGGCGGAGTCCAGGGCTTCCAGGACACGATCGGCCTCCACCTGCTGTTCGCGCAGGCGCCGAGCCAGCATATCTTCCTGGGCATGGCTGCGGGAGTCGGTGAGCATGGTCTCGATTTCGTTGTCGGTGAGCCCGTAGGAGGGCTTGACCTCAATGCTGGACCGCACGCCGCTGACCATTTCCCGGGCATCAACGCTGAGCAGGCCGTCGGCGTCCACCTGGTAGGTCACCCGCACACGAGCGGCCCCGGCCACCATAGCGGGGATACCGGAGAGGGTGAACCGGGCCAGGGAGCGGTTGTGGTCCACCAGGTCCCGCTCGCCCTGCACCACGTGCAGGGCCATGGCGTTCTGGCCGTCCTTGAAGGTGGTGAATTCCTGGGCACGGCTCACGGGGATGGTGGTGTTGCGGGGGATGATGTGTTCCACCAGACCGCCCATGGTTTCGATGCCCAGGGACAGGGGGATCACGTCCAGCAGCAGCATGTCATCACCCGGCTTGTTGCCGGCCAGGATATCCGCCTGCAGGGCGGCGCCCACGGCCACCACCTTGTCGGGGTCGATGTCCAGCCGCGGGGCACGACCGAAGAACTCCCCTACCCGCTCGCGCACCCGGGGCACCCGGGTGGAGCCGCCCACCATCACCACATCCAGAATCTCTTCGGGCTTGACCTTGGCATCGCGCATGGCGCGGCGACAGGCAGCCAGGGTCTTGTTGATGAGGGGGTCGATGAGGCAGTTCATCTGTTCGCAGGTGATGCAGCCGGACCAGTAGTCGGAATCCGACACCGCCACCTTGAGCCTGGCCTCGTCGCGCTCGGAGAGGGCCTCCTTGACCGCGCAGGCATCCATCATGAGCTGACGCATGCGGTGGTGGCCGGTATCGCCCTCGATGCCGGCCTCCTGCATCATCCAGCCGGCGATGGCCCTATCGAAATCATCGCCCCCCAGGGCACTGTCGCCACCGGTGGCCAGCACCTCGAACACCCCCTTGTTGAGACGCAGGATGGACACATCGAAGGTGCCGCCGCCCAGATCGAACACAGCGATCACGCCCTCCTGGCCCTTGTCGAGCCCATAGGCGATGGCGGCGGCGGTGGGCTCGTTGAGCAGGCGGTAAACGTTCAGGCCGGCCAGGCGGGCGGCATCCTTGGTGGCCTGACGCTGGGCATCGTCGAAATAGGCAGGCACGGTGATCACCGCCCCTTCCAGGTCGCCACCCAGAGAGGCCTCGGCCCGGGCGCGCAGTGCCTTGAGGATCTCGCCGGAGACTTCCACAGGGGTGACATCACCCTGGCGGGTGCGGATGCGCGGCACGCCGCCATCGCCGGGCACGAAATCGTAAGGAATGTGCCCGGCCACGGTCTTGAGGTCGCCCACGCCACGCCCCATCAGGCGCTTGACGGAGGAGAGGGTGTTCAGCGGGTCCAGGGCCGAGTAGCCACGGGCCTCCTGCCCCACCTGGGGCGGCCCCTGGTCGGGGTAATGCACCACCGAGGGCATGAGGTGGCGACCCTTTTCGTCGGGCAGTGTCTCGGCCACACCGTTGCGCACGGTGGCCACCAGGGAGTTTGTGGTTCCCAGGTCGATGCCCACCGCCAGTCGATGCTGGTGGGGGTCGGGAGACATGCCCGGTTCGGAAATCTGCAATAGCGCCATGGCGATAGAACCCGTGATTGGAATGCGTCGCGGCCCGGGACCAACGTGGGCTCAGCCCAGCAGTTGGTCTTCAAGCCGCTCGGAGATGCGCGCAACCTCTTCGCGCAGGCGGTCGAAAAAGCGGAGCTTCAGGACTTCCTGTCGGGCGGCCTCCAGGTCGTTGGCTTCAAAGGCGGCCTCGAAGGCGTCCAGCATCTGCGTGTAGCGGGTTTCGATGTCAGCGCTCAGGGCGTCCAGCGCCGCCAGAGGATCGGCCGCCTGATCCACCTCCTCAAGGGCCTCGCGCAGCTCCATCTGCTCCAGGAGAAATTGTGGGTCATGGGCGGATTCCTTTGCCTCGTCCACACCCGTGCCCTTGAGACTCAGCAGATAGCGGGCCCGCAGGCCGTCATCCTTGAGGGTGGCGTAGGCCTCGTTCACATGGGAGGCCCCCTGCACTGCCAGCCGACGGGCCTGGTCATCCGAGTGAGCAAAACGGTCCGGGTGCAGGGCAGACTGCAACTCGCGGTAGGCTGACATCAGGGCCTGCTGATCCACCCGAAACCGCTGGGGCAGACCAAACAGCTCGAAATAATTGCGACTGAAGTCCAGATCCACCTGTGCGCTCCTGTGACGCCCGTCAGACGCCAAAGCTCTCGCCACAACCGCAACGGGAAGACTCGTTGGGGTTGTTGAACTTGAAGCCTTCATTCAGGCCTTCCCGGGTGTAATCCAGCTCGGTGCCGTCCAGATAGACCAGGCTGCGCGGATTGACGATGAGCTTCACGCCCTTGTCTTCAAATACCGTATCGCCCTCTTCCAGTTCATCGGCAAACTCCATCACATAGGCCATGCCGGAGCATCCGGTGGTCTTCACGCCCAGACGCAGGCCCACACCCTTGCCGCGTTTTTCCATGAAGGTGCGCACCCGCTGGGCGGCGGTATCGGTCAACTGGATGGCCATGCCTGTTCTCCTTCGTTGCTTGATCAGTTCACGGATTTACGCGCTTTCTTGCGCGGCATCGGTGGTCTTGCCGCCCTTCTTGCGGAAATCGTCGATGGCGGCCTTGATGGCATCCTCGGCCAGCACCGAGCAGTGGATCTTCACTGGCGGCAGGGCCAGTTCCTCGGCGATCTGGGTGTTCTTGATGGAGCCCGCCTCTTCCAGGGTCTTGCCCTTCACCCACTCGGTGAGCAGGCTGGAGCTGGCAATGGCCGAGCCACAGCCGTAGGTCTTGAACTTGGCGTCCTCGATCACGCCCGCATCGTTCACCTTGATCTGTAGCTTCATCACGTCGCCGCAGGCGGGGGCCCCCACCATGCCGGTACCCACGGAGGTGTCGTTCTTGTCCATTGCCCCGACATTGCGGGGATTTTCGTAGTGATCGAGTACTTTGTCGCTATAGGCCATGTGTGCTTACCTCAATGTTCAGATCTGGCGGGAGATCAGTGGGCCACCCATTCCACGGATTTCAGGTCGATCCCCTCCTGGTGCATTTCCCACAGGGGAGACAGGTCGCGCAGTTTCTGCACTGCGGCCTTGACCAGGTCCACGGTGTAATCGACTTCCTCGGCGGTGGTGTAGCGGCCAATGGAAAAGCGGATGGAACTGTGGGCCAGTTCGTCATCACGCCCCAGGGCGCGCAGTACGTAGGAGGGTTCCAGGCTGGAACTGGTGCAGGCGGAACCGGAGGAGACGGCAATGTCCTTGAGGGCCATGATCAGGCTCTCACCCTCCACGAAGTTGAAGGACACGTTCAGGTTGCCTGCCACGCGGCGCTCCAGATCGCCATTGAGATAGACCTCCTCCATGGCGTTCAGGCCGGCCCACAGGCGATCTCGCAGCTGGAGGACATGGGCCGCTTCGGCGTCCATCTCCTCACCGGCGATGCGAAAGGCCTCGCCCATGCCCACGATCTGGTGGGTGGCCAGGGTACCGGAGCGCAGACCACGCTCATGGCCACCACCGTGCATCTGAGCCTCCAGACGCACCCGAGGCTTGCGGGACACGTACAGGGCACCCACGCCCTTGGGGCCATAGATCTTGTGGGCGGAAAAGCTTGCCAGGTCCACCGGCAGGGAGGAGAGGTTCAAAGGGATCTTGCCGGCGGACTGGGCGGCATCCACATGGAACACGATGCCCCGGGCACGAGTGAGATGGCCGATGGCCTCCAGATCCTGGATCACACCGATCTCGTTGTTCACATGCATCACGGACACCAGGATCGTGTCTTCCCGAAGGGCGGCTTCGAGCTTGCCAAGATCCAGCAGGCCGTTGGGTTCCGGATCCAGGTAGGTGACCTCGAAACCCTCGCGCTCCAGTTGCCGGCAGGGGTCGAGCACGGCCTTGTGTTCGGTCTTCAGGGTGACGATGTGGCGACCCTTCTTCTGGTAAAAGTGCGCCGCCCCCTTGATGGCCAGGTTGTCGGCCTCGGTGGCGCCGCTGGTCCAGATGATTTCCCGGGGATCGGCACCCACCAGGGCGGCCACCTGCTCACGGGCCGTCTCAACGGCCTTCTCTGCCGTCCAGCCGAAGCTGTGGGAACGGGAGGCGGGGTTACCATAGCAACCGGAGCGGGTCATGAACCCGACCATCTTTTCGGCCACGCGCTCATCCACCGGCGTGGTGGCCGAGTAATCCAGATAGATGGGTAGTTGGATATTGCTCACTGCTCTCTCCTCACAAACGATCCCATAGGTGGCTGGGAACCAGCCCTATTCCACCGATTCCGACGCGGCGCTCACCGGAGCAGCCGACGCGCGGGGCATGCTCACGGGCTGGCCACCCATGGCCTTGTCCTGGCGTGCGGCCACTTCCTGCACACCGTTGCGTTTCATCACATCACCCAGGGTGATGTTGGCGAGAAAATCATAGATCTGACTGCTCAGGTCGGACCACAGGTCGTGGGTGAGGCAGCGCTCGTTGTTCTGGCAGTCCACCGTGCCGCCACAACGGGTGGTGTCCACCTTTTCGTCCACCGCCGAGATCACATCGGCAATGGCCAGTTCACTGGGCGGGCGGCTCAGGGTGTAGCCCCCGCCAGGGCCCCGGGTGCTGAGCACCAGGCCGCGCTTGCGCAGTCGAGCGAACAGTTGTTCCAGGTACGACAGTGAGATACCCTGTCGACCGGAGATATCCGCAAGGGATATCGGCCCCTGGTCATTGTGTAACGCCAGGTCCAGCATGGCGGTGACGGCGTAGCGCCCCTTGGTTGTCAGTCTCATTACCCTCTCTCCCGTATGATCCGTCCGGGTATAGTAGCTATACCCTATCTTTTTAGTCAAGTATTATTCCGTCGATCCAGCACGCTGGTTTCCGCATGGTCATCTTCGGTATCCAGCGCCAGACCGCCCAGCTCGCCGGGTTCGATCTCGCGGATATGGGAATCGTCCACATCACCCCCGATCTCCTTGAGGGCATGACTGGTCTCGTCCAGACGGTGATCCAGGGTGTGCAGGTGATCGAGAATGCGGTTGATGGCCACGGCCACCGGATCGGGCATGTCATCGGTCATGCCGTAGGCGTCGAACCCCATTTTCTGAGCCATGACCTCGCGGCGTTTCTGGTCGTCGGAGCGGGGGGTAATGATGCGACCGGGAATGCCCACCACGGTGGCGCCGGGCGGGATCTTCTTGAGCACCACGGCATTGGAGCCGATGCGGGCCCCCTCGCCTATCCGGATGGGTCCGAGGATCTTGGCGCCGGCCCCCACCACCACATTGTCTTCCAGCTTCGGGTGACGCTTGCCCTTGTGCCAGGTGGTGCCACCCAGGGTGACACCATGATACAGCGTGCAGTCGTCGCCGATCTCGGCGGTCTCGCCAATGACAACACCCATGCCATGGTCGATGAAGAAGCGCCGACCGATGGTGGCACCCGGGTGGATCTCCACACCGGTTAGCCAGCGCCCGAAATAGGCCAGAAAGCGGGCCGGCCAGCGCACACCGTGACTCCAGAGGCAATGGCTCACCCGATGGATCAGCAGGGCGTGCACACCCGGGTAGGTGGTGAGCACCTCAAAGGTGTTACGCGCCGCCGGGTCGCGTTCAAAGACGCAGCGGACATCCTCTCGCAGACGCTGAAGCATAGGCTCCCTGGTACCCGAGTTCCTCAGTGTGGAAAGCGCATTGTACTACTTCACGGGAAAGGGATCGAAACCGGTTGAACGGCGGGCCCCTGGCCGATCAAGGCCCCGGGTCCTTGCGGCCCTTGGCCGTATGGGCAAGGATGCCACGCAGGATATTCACCTCGTTGATGGTGAGGCGAACGCGACCAAACAGACGGCGCAAGCGACGCATCAGATGTCGAGGGTTGTCCGGATCCAGGAAGTCCAGCACCCGCAGGGTGTCCTCCAGGTGGGCGTAGAAGCGCTCCACGTCCTCGTGGGGCGCCGGCAATTCCCCGCCCGACTCTGCCGGAGTCTGGGCGGCCTGGCCTTCCAGGGCGGTCATGCGTAGCTCATAGCTGAGCACCTGGGCCGCTGCCGCCAGATTCAGGGAACTGTATTCCGGATTGGCGGGGATGTTCACCAGGGCATGACAGCGGTCCAGCTCCTCGTTGGTCAGGCCGGTGCGCTCGCGACCAAACAGCAATGCCACGGGGCCTGATCCGGCCGCGGTGAGCAGTTCGGCGGCCGCCTGCCTGGGTTCGTACTGGGGCCACCGCAGGGTGCGCTGCCGGGCGCTGGTGCCCAGCACCAGCTGACAACCCACCAACGCCGCATCCAGGTCCTCATGCACCTGGGCCCTGGCCAGCAGATCATCCGCCCCGGAGGCCCGGGCAGTGGCCTCGGCACTGGGGTAGCCCTGGGGGTTTACCAGATGCAGATCACTCAGCCCCATGTTCTTCATGGCCCGGGCCACCCCGCCCACGTTACCCGGGTGGGTGGTGTTCACCAGGACGATGCGCACGGCATTCAGGATGTTTGTGTCTTGGGTTGCTTCAATTGTCATCGCGGGTTGTGTATGGTTCGCCATCTTCCCGTACCCTTCGCGGATACGACGTCGTTTCCTTCAAAATCAGTCGGACACCCTCGCCATGCATCCGTTTTTAAACACCGCCATCAAGGCCGCCCGTGCCGCGGGCCAGGTCATCGCCCGCAGTGCCAACCGGGTGGACAGCCTGCAGATCCAGGACAAGCAGCCTAACGATTTTGTCACGGAAGTGGATCGCAACGCCGAGCGGGAGATCATCCGCGTGATCCAGCGTGCCTACCCGGACCACGGCATCATGGCCGAGGAGAGCGGCGAGCATGATATTAACCGGGAGTTCGTCTGGGTGATCGACCCCCTGGACGGTACCACGAATTTCATCCATGGCATCCCCCAGCTCGCCGTTTCCATTGCCCTGAAGCAGCGCGGACGCCTGGAGCAGGCAGTGGTGTACGACCCCATCAAGGAAGAGTTGTTCGTGGCCACCCGGGGTGCCGGCGCCTTCCTGAACAATCGTCGCATCCGGGTGACCCAGCACAAGGACCTCAACGGCACCCTGCTGGGCACCGGCATCCCCTTCCGTCAGGATCAGGACCTGGACTATTACCTGCGCACCCTCAAGGCCCTGCTGCCCGGCACCGCCGGCGTGCGCCGCCCCGGCTCCGCCGCCCTGGACCTGGCCTATGTGGCCTGCGGGCGTCTGGACGGTTTCTGGGAGATCGGTCTGAATGAATGGGACATGGCCGCCGGCGTGCTGCTGATCCAGGAAGCTGGCGGCCTGGTGGGCGACCTGCGCGGCGGCCCGGAGTACCTCACGACCGGCAACGTGGTAGCTGCCGGCCCGAAGGTGTTCAAGGCCATGCTGCAGCGGTTGCATCCGGTGGTGAACCGGGAGGGGTGAGTGGCGCTTGGGGACGGATCCAGCAACGAAGGGGGACGGATTTAAATCCGTCCCCCTTCGTTGGAGCGAGCCTTACGGCTGCTCGTCCAGCTCCTCCCCTTCCTTCTTCACCGGCAGCATCACCGTGCGATCCACACCCAGCACCAGCGCCAGAGCGGCGGCCACGTAGATGGACGAATAGGTCCCCACCAGCACACCGATGATCAAGGCCAGGGCGAAGTTCTGAATGACCGCCCCACCCAGCAGGAAGAGGCAGAACAGCACCAGCAACGTGGTGAAACTGGTGATGATGGTCCGCGACAGGATCTGGTTCACGGACTTGTTCATGACCTTCTCCACGGCGTCCTTGCGCAGTCGCCGGAAGTTTTCCCGGATACGGTCATACACCACGATGGTGTCGTTGAGGGAATACCCGATGACCGCCAGGATGGCCGCCAGCACCGACAGGTCAAACTCCAGCCAGAACAATGAGAAGATCCCCAGCGTGATGGTCACATCGTGCACCAGTGCCGCCACGGACCCCAGGGAGAACCGCCACTCAAAGCGCAGGGCCACGTAGATCAGGATGCCGAACAGGGCATAGAGCATGGCCAGGCCACCCTGCTCGCGCAACTCGTCGCCCACCTGGGGCCCGACGAACTCCACTCGACGCAGATCCACGCCCTCAGGCCCACCACTGCGCAGAACCTGCAGCACCTCCTCCGAGAGCTCCGCACTGGCCTCCCCTTCCCGGGGCGCCAGACGGATCAGCACATCCCGGGAAGTGCCGAAGTTCTGCACCGTGGCCCGTTCAAACCCTCCGGCCTCCAGCTGGTCGCGGATCTCCTCCAGCTCCACGGCATCCGGGTAGCCCACCTCGATGAGGGTACCGCCGGTGAAATCAATCCCGAAGTTCAGCCCGCGAAAGGCCAGCAGCAGGATGGAGCCCACCAGCAGGATGACCGAAATGGTCAGGGCGATGCGCCGCTGACCCAGGAAGTCGATATTGGCGTTGGCGAAATTGAGCTTCATGGGCTTGTCGCCTTCAGATGGACAGCGTCTTGAGGCGACGCTGACGACCATAGGTCAGATTGATGATGGCGCGGGTCACCAGCAGGGCCGTGAACATGGACACCAGGATGCCGATGGACAGGGTGATGGCGAAGCCCTTGATGGGGCCGGTGCCAAACATGAACAGCACCAGCGCCGCGATCAGCGTCGTGATATTGGCGTCCGCAATGGTGGAAAGTGCCCGCGCATAGCCCGCCTGTATGGAGGCCTGTGGTGAATTGCCGTTCCTGATTTCTTCACGTATTCGTTCGAAGATCAGGACGTTGGCGTCCACGGCCATGCCCACGGTGAGCACGATACCGGCAATCCCTGGCAAGGTAAGCGTGGCCTGCAACATGGACAGTATCGCCACGATCAGGACCAGATTCAGGGTGAGCGCCACGTTGGCCACCAGGCCAAATGCCCGGTAGTAAAGCGCCATGAAGACCAGCACCAGCGCAAAGCCGATGATCACCGAGTTGAAACCCCGCTCGATGTTGTCCTGCCCCAGGCTGGGCCCGACGGTACGTTCCTCGACAATGCTCATGGGCGCGGCCAGGGCGCCGGCGCGCAGCAGCAGGGCCAGATTGCGGGCTTCGCGGGTGCTGTCCAGACCCGTGATCTGGAAGCGGCGACCCAACTGGTCCTGGATGCGAGCCACGTTGATGACCTCTTCCGAGCGGGTGGTCTGACGGACCATTTCGCCGTCTTCCTCCACCGTCTCGGTGGTGGTCTCGATGAAGACCACGCCCATGAGGCGGCCGATGTTCTCGCCGGTCACCCGACTGAAGATGCGTGCGCCCTGGCCGTCCAGGTTGATGAATACCGCCGCACCGCCGGTGTCCTGAGCGATGCCGGAACTGGCATCGTTGATAAAATCACCGGTGAGCATCACCCGGCGCTGCAGCAGCACCGGATTGCCGTCACGTTCGTAATAGAGCCGTGAGTTGGCCGGTACGCGACCGGTCTCCTCGGCCTCATACGGGTCATTCGATTCATCCACGAGACGGAACTCCAGGGTAGCCGTGGCCCCCAGGATTTCCTTGGCCCGGGCGGTGTCCTGCACGCCGGGCAGCTGGACCACGATACGGTCCTCGCCCTGCTGCTGAATCACCGGCTCGGCCACGCCCAGCTCATCCACCCGGTTACGCAGGGTGGTGATGTTCTGCTGCAGGGCCAGGCGCCGCTGGGCGTCCAGCTGGTCGCTGCTGATGGTGGCCGTGAGGATATGCACATCACCGGAGCGACGCGTGCTGAAATCCAGGTCGCCGCGATACTCCCGCCGCAGCAGGTCACGGGCCTCGTCCCGACTGGCCTGATCCTCGAAACGCACCTCCACGGTGCTGCCATCCCGCTCCACGGCCAGATAGCGAATGCGCTCGTCACGCAGCACGGTGCGGAACTCGCTGGTATAGCGCTCGGCCACATTGTCGCCAACGGCGTCCATGTCCACTTCCATGAGGAAGTGGACGCCCCCGCGCAGGTCCAGCCCCAGGGACATGGGCCGGGCGTTGATGGCCCGCAGCCAGTTGGGTGTGGCGGGGGCCAGGTTCAGTCCCACGGAGTGCTGATCAGAGAGCACGTTACGCAGGATGTCTGCGGCGCGCATCTGATCATCGGTGGAATCGAACCGCAGCATCATCTGGCTGCCGTCGAACTCCTCGGCCTTGATGTCGACACCACGCCCTTCCAGGATCGCACGGATCTGCCCACGGGTGTCCTCATCCACTTCGTCCGTGACGGAGTGGGCGATCTGCACCACCGGATCCTCCGGGAACAGGTTGGGCAGCGAATAGACCAGGCCCACCAGGATCACGACGACGATGAGCAGGTACTTCCAGGAAGGATAAGCGTTCATGACAAGACCAGCGTTGGGAGATCGACGTGGAGGATCAGATGTCCTTCATCGTGCCTTTTGGCAGAACGGTGGCCACCGACTGGCGCTGAACATTCACCGTGTTGCCCTCGGACACCTCCACCTTGATGAAGTTGTCGGTCACCTGGGTGATCTTGCCCACCAGGCCGCCCTGGGTGACGATCTCGTCGCCCTTGTTCAGGCCGTCCACCATCGCCTTGTGTTCCTTGGCGCGCTTGCTTTGCGGGCGGATGATCAGGAAGTACATGATCGCAAAGAAAATAACGATCATGATCAGGAATTCGATGAAACCGCCTCCGGCGGCCTGGCCCTGCTGGGCATACGCGTCGGAAATGAGGAAGTTCATGCGTGGGACTCCTTAGCAGTTGACAGATCGACAGGGTTTGGGCCCTTGAAAGCCCGGCATTATGGCATAGACCGTAGGGTTTGCGCGCGCCGCGAATAGAACTCGGTCACCCATTCCTGCAGCTGCCCCCGGGCGATGGCCTCGCGCATCTCCCGCATCAGGGTCTGGTAGAAGTACAGGTTGTGGATGGTGGCCAGGCGACTGGCCAGCATCTCGTTGCACTTGTCCAGATGCTTGAGATAGGCACGGGAGTAGTTCCGGCAGGTGTAGCAGTCGCAATGGGGGTCGATGGGCCCGGTGTCATCCCGAAAACGGGCATTGCGAATACGCATCACGCCCTCGCGGGTGTACAGGAAACCGTTGCGGGCATTGCGGGTAGGGATCACGCAATCGAACATGTCCACCCCGCGCCGCACCGCCTCGACGATGTCCTCGGGCCGCCCCACGCCCATGAGATAGCGGGGCCGCTGCACCGGCATGTGTGGCATCAGACCATCCAGCACCCGGTGACGTTCCTCTTCCGTCTCGCCCACGGACAGGCCACCGATGGCATAGCCGTCGAAACCGATCTCCATCAGGCCTTCCAGGGAGCGGCGGCGCAATCCGTCGTACATGCCGCCCTGAACGATCCCGAACAGGGCCGATGGGTTATCGCCGTGGGCCTGACGGGAGCGAGCCGCCCAGCGCAGGGAGAGCTCCATGGATTCCCGTGCCTGATCCTCGGTGGCCGGGTGCGGCGTGCACTCATCGAAGATCATGACAATGTCCGAGCCCAGCGCCCGCTGAACCTCCATGGACCGCTCAGGGGTGAGCAGGATGGGGGAGCCGTCCACCGGGGAGCGGAAACGCACGCCTTCCTCGGTGATCTTGCGCAGTTCCGCCAGGGAAAACACCTGAAAGCCGCCCGAATCCGTCAGGATCGGGCGTTCCCAGTGCATGAAATCGTGCAGATCCCCATGGGCCTGGATCACATCCGTGCCGGGTCTGAGCATGAGATGGAAGGTGTTGCCCAGGATGATCTCTGCCCCCAGGCCCTCCAACTCCTCGGGGGTCATGGCCTTCACGGTGCCGTAGGTGCCCACGGGCATGAAGGCCGGCGTTTCCACCGTGCCGCGATCAAAGCGAAGCTGCCCGCGGCGCGCGGCGCCATCCTGGCCGAATAACTCAAACTGCATCGTGCTGGGCCCCGTGTTGGGCAGTGATGAACATGGCATCCCCGTAACTGAAGAACCGGTACTGCTGACGTACCGCATGTTGATAGGCGGCCAGCACCGCCGCCTGGCCGCCGAAGGCACAGACCAGCATCAGCAGCGTGGACTGGGGCAGATGGAAATTGGTGACCATGGCATCCACGGCCCGGTATTCAAAGCCGGGGGTAATGAACAAGCGCGTGTCGCCTCCGAAGGGAATCAGCTCGCCACCTGCTGCGGCGGTCTCCAGGCAACGCACGCTGGTGGTACCCACCGCCACCACACGCCCGCCCCGGGCCCGGCAGCGGGCCACCTGATCGCAGGTCGCCTGGGTGACCCGCACCCATTCCGCGTGCATCACATGATCCTGGGTATCGGCCACTCGCACCGGCTGAAAGGTGCCGGCCCCCACATGCAGGGTCACCGAGGCGGTTTCCACACCCCGGGCGCGGATGGCTTCCAATAGCGCCTCATCGAAATGCAGCCCGGCCGTGGGGGCGGCCACGGCGCCTGGCTCCCGGGCGAACACGGTCTGGTAGCGCTGGCGGTCTTCCTGTGTATCTTCCCGCGTTATATAGGGAGGCAGGGGCATGTGCCCGTGCTGTTCAAGTTGATCCAGCACCGGGCCGTCGAAGGCGAGCCTGAACAGGTCTCCGTCCCGACCTTCCACGGTGGCCTCCACCACACCCTCCAGACACAGCCGCGTGCCCACCCCGGGGGACTTGCTGGCCCGCACATGGGCCAGCGCTGTCTGGCGGCCGGTGATGCGCTCCACCAGGACCTCCACCTGACCGCCGGTTTCAATCTTGCGGCCCTTGAGGCGAGCGGGGATGACGCGGGTGTTGTTGAACACCAGCAGGTCATCGGGGGACAACAGTTCGGGAAGATCACGAATCTGCCGGTCGGTCACCTGCCCGGTGGGCCCATCCAGGCACAGCAAACGGGCCCCGCCGCGATCGGGCAACGGGGTCTGGGCAATGAGTTCCTGGGGGAGGAAAAAGTCGAAGTCGCTGACCTGCATGGCGCGCGATGGTAGCAGGATTGGGGCCAGGGGGCGACCACACCAAATCCACCCACAAGGGCTATCCTTGCCCCAAGATTATCACTATAATGCCGGATTGGATTCAGCCGGGATGGCGGAACTGGTAGACGCGCCGGACTCAAAATCCGGTTCTGGCAACAGAGTGCGAGTTCGATTCTCGCTCCCGGCACCAAACGAATCCAGCCCAAGCGGCACACCGTGGAATAGGCGGGTCTTCGAGCGGACCTGAGCACAGTGACGGTCCACCGCTTCGAGATCCGGGGGCCCAGTGCATTACAGGCACGTGTTCGTGATCAGTGCCCCTCCCTTCCTACTCTTCCACAGGTCATCACATTGAATCAGGAACATCTTACCCCAGCCGCATTTGCGGCGCTGGGCTTGCCCGCACCCATCCTTAAATCCCTCGACGAGAGCGGCTACGAAGAGCCGACGCCGATCCAGGCCCAGAGCATCCCCGTACTGCTCTCCGGTCAGGATCTGCTGGGCCAGGCGCAGACCGGTACCGGCAAGACGGCAGCCTTTGCCCTGCCGCTGCTGGCCAAGCTGAACCCCAACATCCAGTACCCTCAGATCCTGGTGCTGGCCCCCACCCGGGAACTGGCCATCCAGGTGGCAGAGGCCTTCGAGACCTACGCCCGGCACCTGCCCGACTTCCACGTGCTGCCCATCTATGGCGGGCAGTCCTACACCGTGCAGCTGCGCCAACTCAAGCGCGGCGCCCAGGTGATCGTGGGCACGCCAGGTCGTGTGATGGATCACATGCGCCGGGGCACCCTGAAACTCGACAACCTCACGGCCCTGGTGCTGGACGAGGCCGACGAGATGCTGCGCATGGGTTTCATCGACGATGTGGAATGGGTGCTGGAACAGACCCCGGCCACCTGTCAGCTGGCCCTGTTCTCCGCCACCATGCCCGACGTGATCCGCAAGGTGGCCCGCAAGCACCTGAAATCTCCTCAGGAAGTGCGTATCGCCTCCACCACCAGCACGGCGTCCACCATCCGCCAGCGCTACTGGCGGGTCAGTGGCCTGCACAAGCTGGACGCCCTCACGCGCCTGCTGGAGCATGAAGACTTTGACGCCATGCTGGTGTTCGTGCGCACCAAGACCGAAACGGTGGAGCTGGCCGAGAAGCTGGCTGCCCGCGGCCATGCCTGCGAAGCCCTGAACGGCGACATCCCGCAGAACCTGCGCGAGCGGGTGGTGGAACGCCTCAAGCGCGGCCAGCTGGACATCGTCGTGGCCACTGATGTGGTCGCGCGGGGTCTGGACGTGGAGCGCATCAGCCATGTGGTCAACTACGACATCCCCCATGACACGGAATCCTACGTGCACCGCATCGGTCGCACGGGCCGCGCCGGTCGCCCGGGTGAGGCCATCCTGTTTGTGGCACCCCGCGAACAGCGCATGCTGCAGGCCATCGAGCGGGCCACGCGCCAGCCGATCGAGGCCATGCACATGCCCACCACCCGGGACGTGAACGAGCGTCGCGTGGAACGCTTCCGCCAGCAGATCGCCGACACCCTGGGCGGCCAGGACCTGGAGTTCTTCCAGAACCTGGTGGCCGAGTACGTGAAGGAAAACGATGCCGACCCCATGAACGTGGCAGCTGCCCTGGCCCATATGGCCCAGGGTGATACCCCGCTGCTGCTGGATGAGAGCCGGGAAATGGCCCCGCCCGCACCGGAACGAGGCCCCCGCAAGGGCCGCGAGCGGAGCATGGACGGTGGACAGCGTCCGCCCAAGCGCAAGCGCGAAGGTGGCGGCAGTCGTGGACAGGCAGCAGTGGATGAGGGCATGCAGCGCTTCCTGGTGGACGTTGGCCATCAACACGGCCTCAAGCCAGGTAACCTGGTGGGTGCCATCGCCAATGAGGGCGGGCTGGACAATTCCCACATCGGCAAGATCGACATCAGTGAAGACCACGCCACGGTGGATCTGCCTGCGCAGATGCCCCCGGCGCTGCTGAATCATCTGAAGAAGGTCTGGGTCTGTGGTCAGAAACTGGGGCTGCGCCCCATCAATGATGCCTCCCCGGACCGTGGTGCACCTCGCCGCTTCAACACGCCTCGCAAGGCAGGTCCACGTCGGCAAGCCCGGCGGTCCTGATCCATCGGGCCTGATGCCCTGATGAACCCTTCTCCCCCTGAGGGAGAAGGGAGTGTTTGTGGCTGAACCTGAGTTTTAAAGGGCCGCTCACCATCGGTGAGCGGCCCTTTTTCGTGGGTGCTCCATACGACACCCAGGCATCAATCCAACTTGGGGTGGTCAATAAAAATAATCGTCTTGCAGATTCCGGAGAAAGGTTTATAAGGCTCGCTCAACAACCACGATCCTGGAGATCTCATCAACATGAGCCTGTCCCCTGATGCCTTTCTGGCAGACGACGACGAACCCGCTTTTGACTGGCAGGACCCGGAGTCTCCGACGCGTCTGTCGGCCCGGCGTTCCCTGGAACTGTACCTGGAACGCAAGGCCCTGCGCCGCCGACTGGAAGACACCTTCGACGACGCCCCCCTGAACGACGGAGAATGGGACTGGCACTAAGCGCCCCGTTCCGACGCCCCCTCCCCCAGCAATTGCATCAACGCCGCCTCGTCCAGCACCGGCACCCCCAGCTGTTCCGCCTTGTCGCGCTTGGAGCCGGCGGCGTCCCCCGCGATCACTCCCGTGGTCTTCTTGGACACACTGCCCGACACCTTGGCCCCCAGCGCCCGCAAGCGGGCGCCGGCCTCATCCCGGGTCATGGATGACAGGGTGCCGGTGAGCACATAGGTGCAACCGGCCAGGGGCTGATCCTCCTCCGATGGCTGGGCGGCGGGTTCGTGCTCATCCCAGCGCACACCCGCTGCCCGCAGGGCCTGGATGACCTCCCGGTTATGCGCCTGGGAGAAGAATGCCGAGACATGCTCGGCCACCTTGGGCCCCACGTCCGGCACCTGCATCAGGGTGTCGGCATCCGCCGCCATCAGGGCATCCAGACTGCCGAAATGGCCGGCCAGGCCCCGGGCCGTGGCCTCGCCCACCTCGCGGATGCCCAGGGCAAAGATGAACCGGGCCAGGGTGGTCTGCTTGCTCTTCTCCAGGGCGGCCACCAGATTGGCCGCCGATTTCTCGCCCACGCGCTCCAGACCCGCCAGGCTAGCGGTATCCAGGGCGTAAAGACCATCCACATGATCCACCAGGCCCTGGTCCACCAGCTGCTCCACCAGCTTGTCCCCCAGGCCCTCGATGTCCAGGGCCCGGCGGGAGGCGAAATGCTTGATGGCCTCGCGGCGCTGGGCACCACAGTAAAGCCCACCGGAGCAGCGGGACACCGCCTCCCCTTCGGGCCTGACCACCGATGAACCGCACACCGGGCAGGTCTCGGGCATGACGATGGCGCGGGCATCCTCGGGACGACGATCCTTCACCACCCCTGCCACCTCGGGGATTACATCCCCGGCGCGGCGCACGATCACCGTGTCGCCGATGCGCACGTCCTTGCGCAGCACCTCGTCCATGTTATGCAAGGTGGCATTGCTCACCGTCACGCCCCCCACGAAGACCGGCTCCAGGCGGGCCACCGGGGTCACCGCCCCGGTGCGGCCTACCTGGAACTCCACATCCCTGAGCACCGTGATCTGCTCCTGGGCCGGGTATTTGTGGGCGATGGCCCAGCGCGGCGCCCGGGAGACGAAGCCCAGTTCCTGCTGCAGGCGAAGGGAATTGACCTTGTACACCACCCCGTCGATCTCGTAGGGCAGTGCATCCCGGGCCTCGCGGATCCGCTGGTAGTATTCCAGGCAACCTTCGCCGCCGCGGACCACGTCTCGCTCCGGACAGACCCGCAGGCCCCAGCGGGCCAGTTGATCCAGGGTCCCGCCCTGGGTGTCGCTCAGGCTGCCTGTCTCCACATGCCCCACGCCATAGGCAAAGAAGGACAGGGGACGTTCAGCGGTGATCCGGGGGTCCAACTGCCGCAGGCTGCCGGCAGCGGCATTACGGGGATTCACGAAGACCTTGCCGCCGTTCTCCCGGGCCCGCGCATTCAGCTCCTCAAAGCGAGCCTTCTCCATATAGACTTCCCCCCGAATCTCCATACGGGGCGGATGATCCTCGCCCTGAAGCCTCAAGGGGATGGCGCGAATGGTGCGGATATTGGAGGTGATGTCCTCGCCGGTGGTGCCATCCCCCCGGGTGGCGCCGCGCACCAGCTGGCCGTGCTCATAGAGCAGGCTCACCGCCAGGCCATCCAGCTTGGGCTCCACCGCATAGTCCAGGGTGTCGTGGGTGTCCAGGCGTTCGCGCAGGCGCTGATCAAAGGCCTGCACCTCGGCCTCCTCGAAGGCATTGTCCAGTGAGAGCATGGGCAGCAGGTGGCGGGCCTCGGGAAAGGCCTGCAGGGGGGATCCGCCCACCCGCTGGGTGGGTGAGTCGGGCGTGACCAGGTCGGGGTATTCGGCCTCCAGGGCCTGCAGCTCACGCATCAACTGGTCATAGGCGGCATCCGGTATCTCCGGGTCGTCCAGGACGTAGTAGCGATAATCATGATGGTCCAGCTGGCTGCGCAGGGCCGCCACCTTCTCCCGGGCGGCCTCGGGTACGGCATCATTCATCAGTTTGCGCGTCACTTGCGATCACAGCCCCCTGCGCAGCTTCCACTGCCGGATATCCTCCCGGGTGTGCTGGTTGCCCTGGGGCGTCACTGCGCTGCGGGAGGCGTCCAGCACCTGTCCGTTCAGGCGCTCCGCCAGCTTCTCGGCACAGGTGAGCATGGCATCGAAGCTTTCCAGGGGATCACAGGGTCCCGGCAAGCGCAGGAACAGGCTCACGCCCGGGGTGGTGAATTCGTCCATGGTCTCCGGGTCAAAGGTGCCCGGCTTGACCATATTGGCCAGGCTGAACAGGGTGAAGTTGCGCTGACCGTCAGAGACGTTCAGATGATAAATACCCAGATCCCCATGCTGCAGGCCCATGTCGGCCAGGGCCGCCTGCAGGTTCACGCCCAGGAACCGATCCTGATTCGGAGCCACCACATGCAGGACAATGATCTTGTCATCGGCCTCCGGTTGCGTGGTGGATCCGGCTTCATTCTCTTCAGCCAACGCCGCGTCCGACTGACTTGAGCCGGCCTTGCGGCCACGGAAAAACTGGCCCAGGTCGGGCATGCGCGGCGCCTTGATGGCGGGCATGGAAGGCTTCGGGAGGCTGCCCTTGAGTCGGGCGAGCAGACTCGCCTTCCCGCCACGGGGGCGCCGACTTGCGCCGCCGTGGCCGCGGGAGCGCATCGGCCGGGCCGGGCGCTCGGTGGTCACGGACTCAGGTTTTTCCGAAGCGGAGGCCGAATCCGGCGACGCTTCCTGGCCCAAAAAGGGCTCGGCGTCATCCTTCCGGGGTTCATCACGGTGAACCACCCGCACCTCACCCACGCCCACCTCGTCAAAAACGGGCTCCTTGCGCTGCGACGCCAGGGGGTCCTCATCCACGGACTGCCCCTCTGCCCGCGAAGACGACGGCGTGAAGCCCTCGTCAGCACGAATATGCACGTGCTCCAATTCGTCCGCATCCATCCCGTCGTCGTCCAGATCACGGGGACGACGCGGCTGGCGAACGCGCCCGGCCAGGTAGATCCCGGCCAGGATCATGATCCCCAGTAACAGTAGAATCCAACGCAACGTATCCATCTCCCCGGTCCTGTCTCTGTATTCGGTTTCAAAGGGTGCCGTGCCGATCAGCCAATGGCCATCTGCGCCGCCTCTTCCACATCCACTGTGACCAGCCGCGACACACCCGGCTCCCGCATGGTCACGCCAATGAGCTGATCGGCCATTTCCATGGTGGCCTTGTTGTGGGTGATGAAGATGAACTGCACACGTTCCGACATCTCCCTCACCAGGTCACAGAAACGACCCACGTTGGCCTCGTCCAGCGGCGCGTCCACTTCATCCAGCATGCAGAAGGGTGCCGGGTTAAGCTCGAAGATGGCAAATACCAGGGCCACTGCTGTGAGCGCCTTCTCACCACCGGACATCAGATGGATGGTGGACAGTCGCTTGCCAGGAGGACGCGCCAGCACCGCCACCCCGGTGGTGAGCAGATCGTCGCCGGTCATCTCCAGGTGGGCCTGGCCGCCCCCGAACAGGCGCGGAAACATCTCCTTGAGACGCACGTTCACCCGTTCAAAGGTCTCCCGGAAACGGGACCGTGTCTCCCGGTCGATGCGCTGAATCGCATTTTCCAGGGTTTCCAGGGCCTCCACCAGATCCGCGTACTGATTGTCCAGATACTGTTTGCGCTCGCGCTGCTCCCGGTATTCGTCGATGGCCGCCAGGTTGATGGCCCCCAGGCGCTGAATACGCTGGGCCAGATCATCGGCCCGCGCCTGCCAGGCCTCCACACCGGCCTCGGCGTCCAGTTGTGCCAGCAGGGTGTCGGCTTCGAACCCGCTCTCCTGCAGTTGTTCCAGACTGGTCTGCCTTCGAACCTTAATCTCCTGCCAGGCCATGCGCAATTCATCCAGGCCCTGGCGCAGGGATTCCGCCTCCCGCTCCTGGGTGACCCGCGCCTGATCCGTCTCGCGCATCCGGGCCTCCAGGGACTGCACCTGGGCTCGCGCCCGGGCCAGTTCGTCCTCCAGGGCCACGCGCTCGCTGACCAGGGTCTCCAGGGTGGTTTCCAGTTCCACGATGGGCTCGCCAGAGGCATCCAGGGATTCGCGCAGGGTCTCCAGGCGCAGTTCCAGTTGTGAGGCCTGGCTGCGCATGCGGGTGAGGCTCTGCTGGGTGGCATCCCGTGACGCCGTGAGGGATTGCACCTGCAGGGCCACCTGGTGAACCGCGTCGCGTCGCGTGCGAGCCTCGCTGCGTACCGCCTCCAGGCTTTGGCGCAGGGTATCCCGTTCCGCATCCAGCCCTTCCCGCTCCCGGGCCAGGGCCTCCATCTGCGAGACCGCTTCGTTGCGCTTGCGGGTGGCCTGCTGCAGGGCCTGCGCGTCGCGCTCGCGGGTCTGACGGATATCCGCCATCTCGTCGGACACGCGCTGGATGCGGGTTTCCATCTGCTCCAGACGGGTCTGGCGGTTGCTGAGCTGGGCCTGCAGGTCGGACACCGAGCGGTGGGCCCGATTGACCTCCTGCTGCAACCGATCCCGTTCACCTTCCAGTTCGCGCCGGGCCTCCCGCTGATCCTCGATCAGGGTCTGGCGGGTGTCGACGGACGCCTTGAGGGTCTCGATTTCCTCCTTGAGGCTGCGGATTTCCTTGTCGCGGGCCAGTAGCCCGGCGTGCTCGTCATGATCCCGAGCGATCCTCAGCCACCGTGGGCCCAGCCACAGGCCATCGGGTGTGATCACGGATTCGTGAGGCTCAAGACGCGGGCGCAGGGCCAGGGCGGCGTCCAGATCCGGGGCGGTACGAATGCCCCTCAGCAACGCGCTGATGGGCAGGCGCGAGGTGATCCGGTCCATCAGCAGGTCGCCCCCGGTGGCTTCGGTGGGGGCCTCTGCAGCTTCCTCGAAGACCACCAACTGCCCCTGCTCCAGGCTGCCGGTGACCTGGACCACCGCCTCCAGGTCCTTTACACAAACCGCTTCCAGGAACGGGCCGAGCACGGTCTCGACCGCCTTTTCCCAGCCGGGTGCCACATCCAGGGTCTCGCCCAGTCGCGGCACTCCGTCCAGGCCCTGGCCTTCCAGCCAGTCCACCAGGGTCTTCGCCTCCTTGCCCAGGGCCGCCTGTTGCAGCGCCTCCAGGGAGGCCAGCCGACCGCCGTGCGCCTGCAGGCGGCGGCGCCATTCCTCCAGTTCAGCGGCCTGTGAGCGGCTCTCATCCCGATTTTCCTGAATACGGTCTGCCGTTTCCTGAAGGGTATCCTGCAGTGCCCGCTCCTGTTCCCGGGCCTGTTCCACCTCTTCGGCGACGGCATCGATCTCTGCTTGCAGCCCTTCGCTGGACAGGCCCTTGAGTTCATCGTCCAGCCGCCCATAGCGGGCGTCCAGCTGACCGATCTGGTTCTCCAGTTGCTCCAGGCGGGCGCGCTCAACCTGGGCCACCTGACTGGGCTCGGCGGCACGTCGATTGAAATCCTCCCAGCGCCCCTGCCAGTCGTTCATGGCCTGCTCGGCCTCGGAGAGGCGCTCATTGACCTCTTCCAGGGCCTCACTGCCCACTTCGTGCTCCGGTTCCAGGTCTTCCAGGGCGGCGAGTACGTCCACCAGGCGTTCTTCGTCGGCCTGGATATGACCCGTGGTCTCTGCCTGGGCCTGTTCGGCCTGCTGCAACTCACGGGACTGGCGTTCCTGCATCTCCTTGTGATGGCGTATGGACTGCTCGGTGCCGGAGATGTCGGCGCCGAGCCGGTAGTAGCGCCCCTGCACCTGGTTGAGGGTCTCGTTGGCCTCGTGCAGGGCCTGGCGATCGCGTTCCAGGGCGGTTTCCTGCTGGCGCTGCGAGGCCACCACCTCTTCCAGACGGGTTTCCTGGATGCGCAGGGTCTGTTCACGCCGTTGGGCCTCCTGGTCCAGATCCCGCAGGCGCAGGGCCAGCAGTTCGGCCTTGACCCGACGTTCTTCGTCGCGCAGGGATTTGTACTTCTCGGCCGTCTCGGCCTGGCGCTGCAGGTGCTTGAGGTGTTTTTCCACCTCGTCGCGCACGTCCTGCAGGCGTTCCAGGTTCTCGCGGGTGTGCCGGATGCGGGTTTCGGTCTCCCGGCGGCGTTCCTTGTATTTGGAGATCCCGGCGGCCTCTTCCAGGTAGACGCGCAGTTCCTCGGGCTTGGCCTCGATGAGGCGGGAGATCATGCCCTGTTCAATGATGGCGTAACTGCGCGGACCCAGGCCGGTTCCCAGGAAGATGTCGGTGATGTCCCGGCGGCGGCAGCGGGTGCCGTTGAGGAAATACTGGGATTGCCCATCGCGGCTCACGCGACGCTTGATGGCGATCTCGTTGTATTGGGCGTACTGGCCGCCCAGACCACCGTCGCTGTTGTCGAAGATCAGTTCGATGGAGGCCTGGCCCACGGGCTTGCGGGAGGAGGAGCCGTTGAAGATGACGTCTTCCATGGAATCGCCACGCAGGTACTTGGCGGAGGATTCGCCCATCACCCAGCGCACGGCGTCGATGGTGTTGGACTTGCCGCAGCCATTGGGGCCCACCACGCCCACCCGGTTACTGGGGAAGGGAATGGTGGTGGGGTCCACGAAGGACTTGAACCCGGCGAGCTTGATCTTGCTCAAACGCATGATGGACTGCCGAATCCAGAAGAAAACGCTAAACTATACGGCTTGTAACCCATGAACCCTCGATTCTCGCGGTGGCGCCCGGCGCGCCGCGATCAGACTGGATTGATACTGATGACCACCCAGCCCAGTAAGCAACTGGAAACCTTTGAAAACCCCAATAAAGCGCGTGATTATACCATTCGTATCCAGGTGCCGGAGTTCACTTGTCTGTGCCCCAAGACGGGTCAGCCGGACTTCGCCGAGCTGCGACTGGAGTATGTGCCCGATGAGCGCTGTGTGGAACTGAAGTCACTCAAGCTGTATGTGTGGTCTTTCCGCGACGAGGGTGCCTTCCACGAGGCGGTGACCAACCGCATCCTGGAGGATCTGGTCAAGGCGACCCAGCCACGTTTCATGCGGCTGACGGCGGAGTTCAATGTGCGCGGAGGGGTGTACACCACGGTGGTGGTGGAGCACCGGGATCCGCAGTGGGTGGCGCCTGAGGAGGTGAAACTGCCTTGAGCTTGGGGCTGGCAGTGCCCGGGGGCTGCGTTGGGGCGGCATCTTTCCGGGGGCTGCCGGGTTGTGCCCGGGTTTGATATCGCGGCCGGCACTCCCAGGGCTTGACCTTGGGGCCAGCAGATTCCCGGGGACGCCGTAAGGAACCCACCCCCGGGAATCTGCACCGAGCTTGAGTGGCTTCGCCGTTACTAAAACCCCTCTCTCCCCAACCCGAACATCTCACCATGCCATATCCCTCCTGTCACCTGGGCATCGACATGGGCACCTCCGGATGTCGCGCGGCTGCCGTGGCACCCGATGGGGCACTCATCACCAGCCACGCCGTGGCGGTTGAAGCCCCGCTGCGCAACGGCCCGGCCGTGGAACAGGACCCTGCCCTTTGGTGGACCGCCCTGCAGGAGGTACTGACCCAACTCGCTTCCACCCTGCCCTGCCCGCCCCGCACCCTGGCCATTGACGGCACCTCAGCCACATTGCTGCTGACAGACACCGAAGGCAAACCCCTCGGGCCGGCGCTCATGTACAACGACGCCCGGGCACGGATGCAGGCTGATCGCATCGCCGCGGTGGCACCCAGTGACAGCGGCGCCCATGGAGCCAGTTCCAGCCTGGCCAAGCTGCTTTGGTGGCTGGAACATCACCCGGACCAGGCCGGGCGCGCCGCTCATGCCCTGCACCAAGCGGACTGGCTGGCGGGATGCCTGACCGGCCGCTTCGGTGACAGCGATGAGAACAATTGCCTGAAACTGGGCCATGACCCCGTTGAACGCCGTTGGCCGCAATGGCTGAACAGGCTGCACTTACCGGAACACCTTCTCCCCCGAGTCTCACCGCCAGGCACACCGCTGGCGCACATTCGGCCCGATCTGGCCCGGCAACTGGGGTTGCCCCCTGACCTCCGGATCATCGCCGGCACCACCGACAGCGTTGCCGCCTTCCTGGCCACTGGCGCCGATCGCCCTGGCGAGGCGGTTACCTCCCTGGGCAGCACCCTGGCCATCAAGCTGCTGTCTGATCATCCCATCTTTGCCCCGCAATACGGCATCTACAGCCATCGTCTGCACGACCGCTGGCTGGTGGGCGGGGCCTCCAACAGCGGCGGGGCGGTGCTGCGTCAGCATTTCAGCGATGAACAGATGGCCGACATGGCCCCGCGACTGAGGCCCGAGGAACCCACCGGTCTCGATTACTACCCGCTGTCTGGTGTGGGGGAACGTTTTCCCGTCTGCGACCCGACCATGGCGCCCAGGGTCTCGCCCCGTCCGGAGGGTGATGTGGTGTTCTTTCAGGGATTGCTGGAAGGGATCGCGGCCATCGAGGCTCAGGGGTATGCGTTGTTGAGGGAACTGGGGGCACCCGCGCTGACCTCCATCCGCAGCGTGGGTGGCGGCGCGCGGAATCCGGCCTGGACCCGAATTCGGGAGATCCGGTGTGGTGTACCCATGGTGGCGGCCCGGGAGACGGAGGCGGCGTATGGGGTGGCGTTGTTGGGGGTTGGCTGGGGATGAGGGGAAAGGAGCCCTAAGCCCGCCAATCCCGAGACCGCAGGTTAGCCCTCTCCCCGCTGCTGACGCCGCCACAACGCCGCATAGGAACCCTCCGCCGCCAGCAACGCATCATGCGTACCCTGCTCCACCACACGACCATGCTCCAGCACCAGGATGGTGTCCGCGTCCTCCACCGTGGACAGCCGGTGCGCGATGGCCAAGGTGGTGCGCTCGCGGGCGATCTCCCGCAGGGCCCCCAGGATAGCCTGCTCCGAGTGGGAATCCAGGGAGGATGTGGCCTCGTCCAGCACCAGAATGGGTGGATCCTTGAGGATCACCCGGGCAATGGCGATACGCTGCTTCTCACCACCCGACAGCTTCAGCCCGCGCTCGCCCACCACCGTATCGTACCCCTCCGGCAAACGCTGGATGAACGCCTCCAGATGCGCCAACCGGGCCGCCCGGTGAACCTCCTCCGGGGTCGCATCCGGGCGCCCATAGGCGATGTTGTAATAGATGGTATCGTTGAACAGGACCGTATCCTGAGGCACCACCCCGATGGCCGCTCGCAGACTGTCCTGGGTGACCTCGCGGATATCCTGACCGTGGATGGTGATGCGCCCCCTGTCCACATCGTAAAAACGGAACAACAGCCGCGCGATGGTCGACTTGCCCGCCCCACTGCTGCCCACCAGGGCCAACTTGTGGCCCGCCGGCACCCGGAAGCTCACCTCATGCAGGATCTGCCGGTCCGCCCCGTAACCGAAACTCACCCCCCCAAAGGCCACCTCGCCCCCATCCGGCACCAACGGCCGGGCATCCGGGCGATCCACCACCTGCGCTGGCTGATCCATGAGCCGGAACACCCGCTCGATATTGATCAGGGACTCGCGGATCTCCCGGTACACGAAACCCAGGAAATTCAGGGGAATGAACAACTGGATCATGTAGGCATTCACCATCACCAGATCACCGATGGTCATGCTGCCATCGGCCACCTGAGTGGCCGCCATCACCATCATCACCGTGATCGCCCCCGCGATGATGAAGGCCTGCCCCGAATTCAGGGCCGCCAGGGAGAGGCGATTGTTCATCCGCGCCGTCTCCCAGGCCTCCAGGTCCGTGTCGTAACGGCGGGCCTCGTAACCCTCGTTGCCGAAATACTTCACCGTCTCGAAGTTGAGCAGACTGTCCACCGCCCGGGTGTTGGAGCGGTTGTCCATCTGGTTGGCCTGGCGCACGAAACGGTTGCGCCATTCGGTCACCACCACCGAGAAGGCGATATAGATGGCCACCGCCACCACCACGGTGACCGCGAAACCAGGGCTCAGGAACACGAACAGGATCACCGCCACCATGGCGATCTCCAGCAGGGTGGGCAGGATGTTGAACAGGGTGAAACGCAGCAGGAAGCTGATGCCGGTGGTGCCACGCTCGATGTCCCGGGCCAGCCCACCCGTGCGGCGGGACAGGTGAAACCCCAGATCCATGCGGTGCAGATGCTCGAATACCCGCAGCGACACCCGGCGCATGGCCCGCTCCGCCACCCGCGCGAACACGGCGTCCCGCAGCTCCGAAAAGAACACCGACCCGAAGCGCAGCAGACCGTAGGCCACCAGCAGGGCCACCGGCACCACCATCACCGCTGTCCCGGGGGATGACTCGAAATGATCGACGATATACTTCAGGGCCACCGGAACCGCCACATTGGCCAGCTTGGCCAGGGTGAGCAGGACCAGGGCCAGGATCACCCGCCCCCTGAACTCCATCAGATAGGGGATCAGACTGAGCAGGATCCGCCAGTTCACGCGCTGATCCGAATAGGCGTAATCGGAACGGTATCTCACAGGGTCAACAGCGACTTCAGGCTCATGGAGGGCACCTCATGTGACCCCGCGCCGCGAGGCCTTCAGCACTTTTGAATAGATACTTATAAGGAAAAACCGTAAAGCGTGTCAGGAAGCGAACCTCAGGGCAATAGCCAGAGACCTTGATTCCTCGGCGCCCACGTGCCTTTTATCAATGAAATACTCAAAATGGCCTCTACGGCTGTTGTTTTAACCCACACATCTCAATAGTCTGTCTCAAACCTCCCCCCTTTCCCCACAGGTAGATCTGCATGACCTTCAGCCTGAATCAGCATGGCATCAGCGTGGCGAAAGTGCTGCGCAACCCCTCCCCCGCCGTCCTCTACGAAGAGGCCCTCGCCCACGAACACGGCACCGCCATCTCCTCCACGGGCGCCCTGATCGCCCGCTCCGGCGACAAGACCGGTCGCAGCCCCAAGGACAAGCGGGTCGTCTCCCACGATCATATCAATGATGACGTCTGGTGGGGGTCGGTCAACGTGGGTCTGGAAGCGGCCAGCTTTGATGCCCTGCGCACCCAGGCGGTGGATCACCTGAACACCTGCTCGCGCCTGTATGTCATTGATGGCTTCGCCGGCTGGGACCCACGCTACCGGGTGCGCATTCGTGTGATCTGCGAACGGGCCTATCATGCCCTGTTCATGCGCAACATGCTGATCCGCCCGAGCCAGGAAGAACTGGAGAATTTCGGCGAGCCCGATTACGTCATCTACAACGCTGGCCGCGCATCGGCGGATACCAGCATCCTGGGCGTGAAAAACCCCACCAGCGTCAGCCTGTGCTTTGCCCGGGGCGAGTTCGTCATTCTGGGCACCGAATACGCCGGGGAGATGAAGAAGGGCGTGTTCACCATCATGAACTACATCATGCCCAAGCAGGATGTGCTGTCCATGCACTGTTCCGCCAACGAAGGCAAGGAAGGTGATGTTTCCATCTTCTTCGGCCTCTCGGGCACGGGCAAGACCACCCTTTCCGCCGATCCGGATCGCTATCTCATCGGCGACGACGAGCACTGCTGGTCCGACCAGGGCGTGTTCAACATCGAGGGTGGCTGCTACGCCAAGGCCATCAATCTGGACCCCAAGGCCGAACCCGAGATCTTCAACGCCATCCGCTTTGGCGCCGTACTGGAGAATGTGGTCTACGACAAGGACACCCGCGAGGTGAATTACGAGGATAGCTCCCTCACGGAGAACACCCGCTGCTCCTACCCGGTGGAATTCATCCCCAACACCAAGATCCCCTGCACCGGTGGACATCCGCGCAATCTGGTGTTTCTCACCTGTGATGCCTTCAGCGTGCTGCCGCCGGTCAGCCGCCTCACCCCTGCCCAGGCCATGTACCACTTCATCAGTGGTTACACCGCCAAGGTCGCCGGTACGGAAGTGGGCGTGACCGAGCCCGAGGCCACCTTCTCCGCCTGCTTCGGAGCGCCCTTCCTGGTCTGGCACCCCACCCGCTATGCCGAACTGCTGGCGGAGCGCATCCGTGAGCATGATGTGCGCGTCTGGCTGGTGAACACCGGCTGGAGCGGCGGCCCCTATGGCGTGGGCAAGCGCATGAGCATCGCCCACACCCGCGCCATCATCGATGCCATCCACGATGGCTCGCTGGAAAAGTCGGAAACGGTGAAGGACCCCATCTTCGGCGTGCAGATTCCGGCCACCTGCCCCAACGTGCCCGACGAGGTGCTGATCCCGTCCAACACCTGGGAAGACAAGCAGGCCTATCAGGACACGGCGGCGAAACTGGCCATGCTGTTCCACAACAACTTCAGAACGTATGAGGACCAGGCCAGCGAGGAGATTCGCCAGGCAGCACCGCGGGTGCCGGAAAGCGCGTAAGGGACAAATGGGGACGGATACCTTTTTAGGGGACGGATTTTAATCCGTCCCCTAAAAAGGTATCCGTCCCCATTTATTGTTTTCAAAGGCAGTCGAAGGACTTCTCCAGAAAACCCCCCAGTCCCCGCACATAATCCTCTCCGCTGCGCATGAAGCCATCATTGTGGCCACCGCGCATCTCCAGCACGGATACTTCCCTTGCCTGCCCGGCGGCCTGTTTGAGCCGCTCCAGGTGTGAGTGGGGGACAATCTCATCGTCACGGCTGTGGGCCAGCAGTATCGGGGACTCCACCTGCTCCAGTGCCCGGCGGGTGTCATACTCGAAACGCAGCAGGGTGCGCACCGGTACCCAGGGGTAGAGTTCCGCTCCCAGATCCGGGGCGCTGGTGAAGGCCGACTCCAGGATCAATGCGCCCGGCTGCACCTGGGCCCCCGTGTACGCGGCCACCGCAGCACCCAGTGAGCGCCCGAAGATCACCACCTCTTCCGGGGCATAATCACGTTCCTCCACCAGGTGATGCCAACCTGCCAGGGCATCCCGATAGGTGCCCTCCTCCGTGGGTGACCCGCTACTCTTGCCATAGCCACGGTAATCCAGAATCAGCACCGACAATCCGATTCGGTGAAAGATATCCAGGGATTCCAGGCGATGACTGATGTTGCCGGCGTTGCCATGCAGGAACAGCAGGACGGGGGCCCGGCATTCATTGGACTGCGCGCCTGCCTGCCCCTCCGCGCCCTCCCGGGCCGGGATGAACCAGGCGTGCAGACGCTCCCCGTCCTCGGTATCCAGCCAGACCTCCTCGTAGGGCAGACCCGCATCGGAGGGTGAGGCGCTGTGAGCCGACATGGGCAGAAAGACCATCTGCCCCTGGGTGAGGTAGAGCATGCCCACGAAGGCCCCGTAGGCACCCAGCCCGATCAATACCACCATCATCAATGTACGCATGGGTGCCAGTGTAACCAGCCAAAACCACTCAGGCCAACCACTTCCCCAGCCGCTCCAGTGCAGCCTCCAGCACCGGTACATCACGGGTGTAGGCGAAGCGCAGATGCTGGCGTGCCCCGTAGTTTCCAAAATCGATCCCCGGCGTGACTGCCACACCGGCCTCATCCAGCAGGCGCTCGGCCAGCACGAAACTGTCCTCGCCCCAGGCGGTGCTGTTGCCGTAGATGTAAAAGGCCCCCTGCGGCGTCACCGACACCCGCAGACCCAGCGAGCGCAAGCCGGGCAGCAATACATCCCTGCGTTGCCGAAAGGCCTCCCGGCGCTCGTCCAGGATCTCCCGGCAGGCAGGCGTGAAGGCTGCCAGGGCGGCATGCTGGGCGGGAGTGGAGGCCGCCAGGAAGAGATTCTGGGCCAGTTTGTCCAGTTCCCGCACATAGGGTTCCGGGGCCACCACCCAGCCCAGACGCCAGCCGGTCATGCCAAAGAACTTGGAAAAGCTGTTGATCACGAAGACCTGATGGGACAGGCCCGCCGCGGTCATGGGTTGAGCCCCGTAAACCAGCCCCTGATAGATCTCATCCACAATCAGGTTACCGCCCTGGGAGCGGGCAAAGTCGATCATGGACTTGAGGCTGTGGACGTCGGTGAGGGTGCCGGTGGGGTTGGAGGGGGTGGCCACCATGGCGGCGGCGGTGCGTTCGTTCCAGGTGTCGGCCAGATGATCCGGGGTGAGCTGATAGGCTGTATCCGGCCCCACGGAAACGCCCACCGGTTCCCCCTCCATGGCGCGCACAAAATGCCGGTTACAGGGATAGCCGGGATCGGCCATGATCACCTGGGCGCCCGGGTCCACCAGCACGCCCATCACCAGTAGCAGCGCGCCGGAGGCCCCCGGCGTGATCACGATCCGCTCCGGGGGCACATGGGCCCCGTATTCATCCTGATAGAAACGGGCAATGGCCTCGCGCAGGGCGGGCAAGCCCGTGGCCGGGGTGTAATGGGTATGACCATCGGCCAGGGCCTGACGACCCGCCTCGACGATGGGCGCCGGGGTGGGGAAATCGGGCTCACCGATCTCCAGGTGGATGATGTCCCGCCCCTGGGCCTCCAGCCGCCGCGCCCGGGCCAGCAGGTCCATCACGTGAAAGGGCTGGATGTCCGCCATGCGGCGGGCCACGGGCATGTTCGGGGTCATGGGTGGAGCCTAGCCTGCCTCGGGTCGCATGTGGGGGAACAGCAGCACATCCCGGATGGAGGGGGAATCGGTGAACAGCATCACCAGACGATCGATGCCGATGCCCTCACCCGCCGTGGGCGGCATGCCATGCTCCAGGGCGCGCAGATAATCGGCATCGAAATGCATGGCCTCGTCGTCGCCGGCCTCCTTCTCCTGCACCTGCTGGCGGAAGCGCTCTGCCTGGTCCTCGTAGTCGTTGAGCTCGGAGAAGCCGTTGGCGATCTCCCGCCCGCCCACGAAGAACTCGAAGCGATCCGTCACGAAGGGATCGTCGTCATTGCGTCGGGCCAGGGGTGAGACTTCCGTGGGATAGGCGGTGATGAAGGTGGGATGCCGCAGGCGTGACTCCGCCGTCTTTTCGAAGATTTCGATCCACACCTTGCCCAGGCCGTAGCCATCCTTGAGGGGGATGCCCAGGCGCTCGGCCACGGCGCGGGCCTTGGGCTCGTCTTCCAGATCGGCCGCGGTCAGATCCGGGTTGTACTTGAGGATGGCCTCCTTGACGGTGAGGCGCTCGAAGGGCTGACCGAAGTCATAGGTCTCGCCCTGGTAGCTGACTGTGGTGGTGCCCAGCACATCCCGGGTGAGGGTGCGCAGCAGGTCCTCGGTGAGATCCATGAGTTCATGGTAGGTCACGTAGGCCTCGTAGAACTCCAGCATGGTGAACTCGGGGTTATGCCGGGTGGACAACCCCTCGTTACGGAAATTGCGGTTGATCTCGTAGACCTTTTCGAAGCCCCCGACCACCAGGCGCTTGAGATACAGCTCCGGGGCGATGCGCAGGAACAGCTGCATGTCCAGGGCATTGTGGTGGGTGGCAAACGGCCGCGCCGTGGCCCCACCAGGTATGGACTGCATCATGGGGGTTTCCACTTCCAGGAAGTCCCGCGCATTCAGGTAATGGCGGATGCTCTGGATGATGCGTGTGCGGGTGCGGAAGATCTCCCGCACCGGTTCGTTCATGATCAGGTCCACATAGCGCTGGCGATAGCGGGTTTCCATGTCCGACAGACCGTGGAACTTCTCCGGCAGCGGCCGCAGGGACTTGGTGAGCAGGCGCAGGCTGTCCACCTTCACCGACAGCTCTCCGGTCTTGGTCTTGAACAGCGTGCCCTCGGCGCCCAGGATGTCGCCCACGTCCCAGGCCTTGAATTCCTGATAGCGCCCTTCGGGCAGTTCATCCCGCTGCACGAACAACTGAATGCGCCCGGACATGTCCAGCAGTTGCGTGAAACTGGCCTTGCCCATCACCCGTTTGGCCATCATCCGGCCGGCCACGGCCACGCGGATGGCATTGCTCTCGAACCATTCCGGCTCCCGCTCGCCATACTCGGCATGCAGCTCGCCGGCCATCACGTTGCGGCGAAAGTCATTGGGGAAGGCCGCGCCGTTATCTTCGCGCAGCTTGCCCAGCTTCTCCCTGCGCTGGGCAATGAGCTTGTTCTCGTCCTGGGTGTGGTCGTTCATCAGTCTGCCAATGGAATGCTATGTAACGGGATGACGCGGCAACACTGCTCCGCGGAATAGGGTGCGAGCGGCATCAAAGGCCGCTCTTGAGACTGGCCTCGATGAACTGGTCCAGATCCCCATCCAGCACCGCCTGGGTGTTACCCACCTCAACGCCGGTGCGCAGATCCTTGATACGGGATTGGTCCAGCACGTAGGAGCGGATCTGGCTGCCCCAGCCGATGTCCGCCTTGCTGTCTTCCATGGCCTGCTTTTCCGCATTGCGCTTTTGCAGTTCCAGCTCGTAGAGCTTGGCCCGCAGCTGGTTCATGGCGAAGTCCTTGTTCTTGTGCTGCGAACGACCGTTCTGGCAGGCAGTGACCACCCCGGTGGGCAAGTGGGTGATACGCACGGCGGATTCGGTCCGGTTCACATGCTGACCACCGGCGCCACTGGCCCGGTACACATCAATGCGCAGATCCGCCGGGTTGATCTCGATGTCGATATCATCGCTCACCTCCGGGGACACGAACACGGAGGTGAAGGAGGTGTGGCGGCGGTTGCCGGAATCGAAAGGAGACTTGCGCACCAGCCGGTGCACCCCGGTCTCGGTGCGCAGCCAGCCAAAGGCATAGGGGCCCTCAAAGCGCACTGTGGCGCTCTTGATGCCAGCCACTTCACCGGCGGAGACTTCCATCAGCTCGGTCTTGAAGTTACGGCGTTCACCCCAGCGCAGGTACATGCGCAGCAGCATCTCGGCCCAATCCTGGGCCTCGGTGCCGCCGGAGCCGGCCTGGATTTCCAGGAAGGCGGCGGAGTCGTCCATCTCGCCGGAGAACATGCGCTGGAATTCCAGGCCGGCGACGGTGGATTCGTATTGGTCCAGGTCCGATTGGACGGACTGGACGGTGTCCTCGTCGCCCTCGGCCTGGGCCATCTCCAGCAGTTCCTGGGCATCATCCAGGCCACCGCCGATGCGCTCCAGGTTGTGGACGATGCCTTCCAGGTGGGAACGCTCCTTGCCCAGGGCCTGTGCCTTGTCCGGGTCGTTCCAGATATTGGGGTCTTCCAGTTCCCGGTTTACTTCTTCCAGGCGTTCGCGCTTGGTATCGAAGTCAAAGATACCCCCTCAGGGCGTCCACACGCCCTTGCAGATCCTTGATGTGCGAAAACAGTGGGTTGAGTTCCAGCATGGGGCGGCCTTCCGACGGATGTTTGGGAAAACCGGGGATTTTAACATGCTGGAGGGGATGGTGCCCGCCGCCCCCTCATCCCCAACCCTTCGATCAGCGGATGTAATCGAACAAGGTCAGGCGCGCCACCTGGGTGTACGATTGCTGCGCTGCCTGCAAACCCACCTGCTGCAGGTTGAATCGGCTGATGGCCTCGGCATAGTCCAGGTCACGGATCTCGGAGATGGTGGTTTCCAGTTGCAGGATCTGATCCCGGTTGAGGTTATCCTGGTTCTCCAGCGCGTTGAGGCGGGCACCGACGGTGGCGCGGGTATCCAGGACATGGCCCAGGGCACTGTCCAGTTCGGACAGGCCACGGTTGATGGCATTGTTCACCGGGGCGGTGCTGGTGCCCACGGGGGATTGCAGGGCGTCGATGATGTTCTGGACACCGGTGAAGAGGCTTTGGGGTTTCGAGGGACGGATGGTGAACTCGTCATCGACTTTCGGAGTACCCTTGATATCGAAGCTGATGCCATTGAAGGCGATGGATTCCCCGCTCTTGAACGGCGCATCCACGGGTAGCTCATCGAACGGCGCAGTGTTAACTGGCGTACCGTTCTCAAAAGCCTGGACAGTGAAGGTTTCGCCATCGTCAGCAAATGTAACGCTGTAGCTCAATTCACCCGACGCAGCGTCAACGGCTTCCTGCCAGGCCTTACGATCCACCACACTCCCGCCCCCGATGACGCCGGAGCCCTCGTTCTCATCACCAGGCAGGGTGGTGAAGGTCCCATTCCCATCCTTGAGCGCCCCGGGCAGACCAGCATCCCCAAAGACCGCATTACCCGGATCCCCCACCGCCAGTTTGCGCACGGGGCTGATGTCCACCTGCCGGGCATTATCATCTCCCTGATACTTCACCTCGCCATCCTTCATGACAAAAGGCTGGGTCTGGGACTTGTAACCCGCGAACAGGTACTCCCCGTTGGCATCGCGGGTGTTACCCAGATCGACCAGGGAGTTGAGCACCTGCTGCATTTCGCCGGCGATGTAGCGCCGGGTTTCGTCGGTTTCCGTGGCGTTGTTGGCCTTCACCGAGAGTTCACGGATGCGCTGCAGGCCATCGCCCACGGAGGCCAGGGTGACCTCGGTGAGGCGCAGGCGCTGCTCGGCCAGGCCGCCGTTGCGCTGGAACTGCTTGGTCTGGTCGATGCGGCTCTCGAACTGCAGGGCCTGAACACTGCCACTGGGATCATCCGAGGGTGACAGGATGCGCCGCCCGGTGCCCAGCTGATTCTGGGTGCGGGAGATCTCGGCCTGCTGACGCTGAATCACGTCGATGCCGTTCTGGAAGATCTGGCTGGTGGATATCCTCATGACTTAACGCCTCGCTACACCGATGAGGGTGTCAAACAGGGTGCTGGTCACGGCAATGACCTGCGCCGAGGCCTGGTAGGCCTGCTGGAATTTCAGCAGGTTGGCCGCTTCTTCGTCCAGATTGACGCCGGAGAGACTTTCCCGCTGGGCCTTGGCATCCGCCAGCAGCCGCGCCTGGGATTCTGCAGCCACCTGAGTCTGACGGGTCTGGGTGCCTACCTTGCCTATGAGGCCGTTGTAGGCGTCCTCGATAGAGCTGCGGCCATCGTCCAGGTACCTGGTTCCCTGCACCTGTGCCAGCGCGAGGGCGTTGCGATTATCGCCCGGACCGAATGCATCATTGCCTGTCAGCAACACGCCACCATCAGGCTCCTCCGTAGACCTGATGACAATCTCTGCACCATCCGGGGTGGTGGCCCTCCACAGCCCTGACTGAGTGGGATCCTCCTCAAATGCGCTAAAGGTCAGATCGTCGCCCGGCTCGTATCCCGCACCCGGCGAGAAAAAGACCAGTTCCTGATCCTCAGCCAGATTAGTGGAGAAAGCCTGAGCCGCCGCAATACGCTGAGGTTCACGCACGGCCACGTCGATCCCCTGCGCAGCGGAGCGGGTGGGACGGATCAGGAAGTTGGCTCCATCTTCGTGCGATCCGTTAGGCATCTTGATGACGAGCCCATCCACTTTGACTTCGCTACCATCTCCATAACTGCCCAACTTCTGACCATCCGATAGACGGGTCAGATTCCAGTCGCCATCCTGGTACTGCAGGCGATAGTCACTGGACTTCAAACCAGATAGCCCAGCGGGATCAAAACTCACTTCGGGTTTGGGTTCATCAACACCTCTTCCTGCCAGCACCTCGGGCTCAGGCACCTTGAAAAAGTCCCGCCCGAGCTTCCCCTCGGCATCCAGGCCCTGGGTATGCTGATTATTGAACCCCACTGCGATGGAGACCGCCACCCGTCCCAATTCATTCTGGGCCTTGTCCAGCACCGAACTGCGCAGATCCAGCAGGCCGCCCAGTTTGCCCCCCGAGATCAGGTTGGTGACATTGACTTCTTTATTCCCCTGGCCACCGAACTTGACCTCCAGGGGCGCACCCGGCGTCGGGCGGTTCGCGGATAGCGGCGTGGCCTTGTTGCCCAGCACCAAACCCTGGCCGCGGCCGATGAAGACGTTCATGGATCCGTCATCCTGCACCGTGGTGTTCACGTCCACGAACTTGGACATTTCCAGCACCATCTGGTCCCGCTTGTCCAGCAGGTCGTTGGGTGGCTGACCACGGCCCTGGGCGGCCACGATCTGCTGATTCAGCTTGGCAATGGAATCGGCATAGCCATTGACCTCGTCCACCCCCGAGCCGATCTGACCATCCACGATGGTCTGCTGATCCTTGAGCCTCTGGTCCAGGAACTTGAAGCGGTCCACCAGCGACTCCGCCTCCGAGATCAACACGGTGCGGTTGGCACTGGAGGTGGGGTCATTGGCCAGCTCCTGAGTGGCCGAAAAGAATTGCTGCAAGCCCGGGGAAAGGCCCGCTGCCGGATCGGCCAGGAGATTGTCCACCCGGCTGATGAAATCCCGCTGCGTGTTGTAGTACTCGCTGCTGGTGGTGTTGTTGCGCAACTGGGTCTGCACAAACTCGTCGTACATCCGCCGCACGGTGTTCACATCCACCCCCCGGCCAACGTAGCCCGCCCCGGAAAACTGAGCCGGGCGGGTGCCCTGCTCAGTCCGCTGGCGGCTGTAGCCTTCGGTGTTGACGTTGGCGATGTTGTGGCCGGTGGTATCCAGCGCGCGCTGCGCCGCATTGAGCCCGGAGGTGGCGATACCAAAGAGTCCCGCACTCATGATGCCCTCCTGGCGGCGATCCGCAGTGTGAAGTGAATGTGGTGCATGAACATGTTCGTTACCTCCTTCAGGATAGCGGCCGCTCGCCGCCAGACTTGAGTCCGGCCAGGGTGTCGCTGAGCGTGCCACGCCGCATGATGTTCAGAATCTTGTCAGCGTAGTCGGGGTCGGTGGCGTAGCCTGCATCCTGCAAGCCGCGCACATACTGTTCCGGATCACCAGCGGCCTCCAGCGCATGCCGGTAGCGAGGGTTACTGCGCAGGAAATCCACATAGTCTTCAAAGCTCTCGGCCACGCTGCCGTAAGAGCGGAACTGGGCCCGCTGCATCTCCGGGATGTCCTGCACGTATTCCAGGGTCTGCACCGTCACCCGATCCCCCTGCCAGCGACCATCGGCCTTGATACCGAACAGGTTGTGGCTGCTGCGCCCATCCCCATGCTGGATGACGTGTTGCCCCCAGCCTGTTTCCAGGGCGGACTGGGCCACCAGCACCTCCGGGGCCACACCCAGTTCGGCGGCGGCCTGCTGTGCATGGGGCCAGACGTCACGGATGAACTCCTGAGGGGACCGGGGCGACCAGGACCCATCGTTGCCGGTCGGCCCTGCCTTACTCGTACCCTGACCTGGTTTCATGCCGTCAGCCTCCGGGGTGTCGTGACGACCCGTGGATGCAGCCGGCCCCGCCACCGCCGCCTCGATAGCGGCGCGCAGGGCGGGCACCCGATGCGTGGGCATGTGCAATTCCCGGTCGTCGTCGCGACGCGCCTCGGGGCCGGCCAGTTGCCGCGCCACCTGCTCACGCAGACCGATGCCCTCCCCTCGGGCCATATCCAAAGCCACCTGCTGATCGAACATACCCTCGAACATGCGGGTCTGATCGCTGCTGAGCAGACCTTCCGCCGGTGCGGCCTCGCGCATGCTCTTGATCATCATCTGAATGAACAGGGCCTCGAACTGCCGCGCCACCTCATCGGCCGCCTCGGGCGACTGACTCTGCACGCGACCCCGCAACTCACTCAGACCCGCGATATCGGTGTAGTTGAAGCTATCGGCGATGTAGGCGTTCATGGCAGCGCTCCCCGTCCCGGATCAGATGATGACCAACTGGGCCCGCAGGGCACCGGATTCACGCAGGGCTTCCAGGATGGACACCAGGTCCCCCGGGGCAGCCCCCACCTCGTTGACCGCACGCACGATCTCATCCAGGGTCACGCCGGGGTCGAACAGGAACATGCGGGCATCCTCCTGGACCACCTCGATGTCGGTCTGCGGAGTGACCACGGTCTCGCCAGCGGCCAAGGGAGCAGGTTGCGTCACTTGTGGTTGTTCCGTGATGGTCACGATGAGGTTCCCGTGGGAGACGGCGGCCGGGCTCACCCTTACATTGCTGCCGATCACCACCGTGCCGGTTCGCGAGTTGACGATCACCCTGGCTGGCGGCTCGCCAGGCTGCACCCGCAGGTTCTCCAGCATGGAGATGAAGGTGACCCGCTGACCCGGATCCTGCGGGGCACTCACCCGCACCGACGAGCCGTCCACCGGATGGGCCGTGCCCGGGCCCATGGTGTCGTTGATGACATCACTGAGCCGGTTGGCGGTGGTGAAGTCGTGACGATGCAGATTGAGCGTGACGTGATTGCCCCGGGCAAAGCCGGAGGGCACTTCCCGCTCCACCGTGGCCCCATTGGGAATGCGACCCACACTGGGCACATTCACGGTCACCCGGGAGCCGTCGGCCCCCTCCACACCCAGCCCACCCACGGCCAGGTTGCCCTGGGCGATGGCGTAGGTGCGACCATCGGCGCCCTTCATGGGCGTCATCAGCAGACTGCCGCCGCGCAGGCTGCCGGCATTACCGATGGAAGAAACGGTCACGTCGATCGTCTGACCGGGTTTGGCGAAAGGCGGCAGGTCCGCATGCACCATGACAGCCGCCACGTTGCGCAGCTGTGGATTCACATTGGGCGGGATGGTCACGCCCAGCTGACCCAGCATGTTCTTGAGGCTCTGCACCGTGAAGGGGGCCTGGGTGGTCTGGTCACCCGAGCCATCCAGGCCCACCACCAGACCGTAGCCGATGAGCTGGTTGCTGCGCACCCCATCCACCGAGGCCAGGTCCTTGACCCGATCGGCCGCGCCCGCAGAGGTCGGCAGGATCAGGCCCAGGGACATCAACACCAGGGCCCAGACGATCAGCAATGTGCGTATGGATTTCATGATCGGATCTCCCCTAGAAGGGCCACACGGGGCTGTTGAAGAATCGCGTCAACCAGCCGGGATTGTTGCTGTCCGCCAGGGTGCCCCTGCCGCCATAGGCCACCTGGGCATCGGCGATCTGGTTGGAGTTCACCGTGTTGTCGGCGCGGATATCCACCGGCCGCACGATGCCCCGCAGACGGATGTACTCCTGCCCCTGATTGATCTGCAGCCACTTTTCGCCCTGCACCACCAGGTTACCGTTGGGCAGGACTTCCGAGACCATCACGGTGATGGAGCCGTCCAGTTGGTTGCTCTGGGCCGAATCGCCCTCCCCCTCAAAGCTCCGGGAGCCGCTCACCGAGGCATCCAGCACCGGTACGCCGCCACGGGTGACCGGACGACCGAGCACCGTGGGGTTGTTCATGTTCACGTTGGAGTCCTTGCTGGTGGAGGTGCTGGCAGACTTGCGGGCCTGGGTCCGCTCGGCCAATACCACCGTGAGCACATCCCCCACCTGGCGGGCCTTGTAGTCGGCAAACAGGCCCTGGTTGGAGGCGGGCTGAAAGATGGCGCCGTTATTCTGCTCCGGTGGCAGCGGCTGGGGCGGCGTGATGGCGGTGAATTGCGCATCATCACCGCGTTCCACCGGCGTCATTGTGGCGCAACCGCTCATCAACAAGGACAACACGACCATGAGCAGTCCCAGACGCTGAAGACCGGGCCCACCTCTAATGCCACATTCGTTCGTGGATGCCTGACTGTTCATGGCCTTACCCCTTCAATACGGCGCTACGTCGACCTGGTTACAGGTTCTGGTTGAGGAACTGCATCATCTGATCGGAGGTGGAGATGGACTTGGAGTTGATCTCGTAGGCCCGCTGGGTCTCGATCATGTTCACCAGTTCTTCGGCGATGTTCACGTTGGAACTCTCCAGGGAGCCCTGCATGAGCCGACCCAGGCCATCCTGACCGGGGTTGCCCTGCTGGGGCGCCCCGCTGGCGGCGGTTTCCACAAAGAGGTTCTGCCCCACCGGCTCCAGGCCGGCGGGATTCACGAAATCCGCCAACTGGATGTTGCCCACTTCCACCGGGGCTGCTTCCTCACCGGCCAGGGTGGCGCTGACGATGCCGTCCTGACTGATATGGATGCTCTTGGTACCCTCGGGGATGAAGATGCCCGGCTGTAACTCATAACCGTTGGACATCACCATCTGACCATCGGCATTCAGCTGGAAGCTGCCATCCCGGGTGTAGGCCACGTTGCCCTCCGGGGTGAGGATCTCGAAGAATCCCCGGCCCTGGATGGAAACGTCCAGGGCGTTGTCGGTCTGGGTGTGATTGCCCTGGGTGAAGATCTTGTCGGTGGCCACGGTGCGCACCCCTACCCCGGTCATCAGTCCCGTGGGCAACTGGTTGTTCTGGGCCTCCTGGGCACCGGGCTGGCGGATGGTCTGATAGATCAGGTCCTCAAAAGAGGCACGCCCCTTCTTGAAGGCCGTGGTATTCACGTTGGCCAGGTTGTTGGACACCACATTCATGCGGGTCTGCTGAGCATCCAGGCCAGTCTTTGAAATCCAGAGTGCTTGATTCATGACGAGAGTCTCCCGGCTGGGCCTTAGGAGATGCGCAGCAGTTGTGCACTGCTACGATCCAGTTCTTCGGCGGTCTTCATGAGTTTTACCTGTGTCTCGAAGTTACGAGACAACTCGATCATGTTGACCATGGCTTCCACCGTGTTCACATTGCTGCCCTCCAGCATCCCGGACTGCAGCCTCACCTGGGCATCCGCCGGTTCGATGGCACCGTCGGCGCGTCGGAACAGACCATCTTCTCCGCGCTCCAGATCCTGACCCTGCGGGTTCACCAGCTTCACGCGGCCCACCTCGGCCAGGACATTGGGTTCCTGCCCCAGCGGACGCACACTGATGGTGCCGTCGCCGCCGATGAGGATGGTCTCGGAGGGTGGGATGGCGATGGGTCCGTCATCCCCGAGGACCGGTCGGCCATCGGCGGTGGTCAACAGGCCCACGGCATCCACCTGCAGATTACCGGCCCGGGTAAAGGCCTCATTGCCATCCACACCCTGCACGGCGATCCAGCCGTCGCCCTGCACGGCCACATCCAGGTCGCGACCGGTGGAGATCTGCGGCCCGTGGGCAAAATCGGCACGCATGGATTCCAGCTGGACGTAATCCCGGCTGTCGTACACCGGGCCGCGCATGGGGTGGTTGATGAACGCCTCCAGGTTCTTCTTGAACCCGGTGGTGCTGGCATTGGCCAGGTTGTGGCTGTTCACCTCCTGGGAATGCGCCGCCTCCCGGGCACCGGTCATGGCGATGTAGAGCATGCGGTCCATGATGAGGCCTTACCCTTTCCGTTACCGGAGGTTGATGATGGTCTGGGTGATGGTGTCGGCGGTGCTGATCACCTGGGCATTCGCCTGGAAGTTCCGCTGGGCGGTGATCAGGTTGACCAACTGCTCGGCGATGTTGACATTGGAGTTTTCGAAGGCGCCGCCCTGAACCAGGCCGAAACCGGAATCACCGGGGCGGCCCAGAAGCGGTTCGCCCGACGCGGTCGTTTCCACCCAATTGGTGCCACCCACAGGCTGCAGCCCCTGGGGATTATCGAAGTTGGCGAGAGCCACGTTCCCCAGAACGCGGTTGACCCCATTGGTAAAACGCGCAAACACGGTGCCATCATTATCCACATCCACATCGATCAGCTGCCCGGGAGCAAACCCGTCCTGGTTGAGACGGCTGACGCTGAAGCGGTTCCCAAACTGTGAGGTTTCCGAAAAATCGATGGTGATATCGTTATTTTCGTCACCGATGAGCGCTCCATTGGGGAGTAGATCATCACCAAACGGTAACGTCAGTGACCTGCCACCCTCCACGCCGCCTGCGACGGCAAGCGTGCCATCGGTGTTGAATGAGAGAGTCGAATTATCAAACTCAATCTCTTCGCCATCAAAAGTGGCAAAGACATCCCAGCTCTTGTCTGCCGGTGGCGGGTTTCTCTGGAAGAACAGTGACAGGGTATGTTCAGCCCCCAGAGAGTCGTAAACCGTGAGTGAGGTGGATTCGTTATAGGTCTCGGGATCGTCTGGATCGAACACGACATCTCCGGGGTCCCCCTCAGGAGGAATCGAAGGCGCAGCCGCACTGAGATTCATCAGCGCCTCAATCCCGGTGGTGGCCTGAGGCTCCGCGTCGCCGGTCGTCAGGCGGATATCACCCAGGATGTTACCGCCTTCGGTGCCATACCCCTGCAAACGCTGTCCAGCGGAATTGACGATAAAACCGTCCTTGTCGGCCAGGAACTGTCCGGCGCGGGTGTACTCCCGGATACCTTCACGCTCGACGATGAAAAAGCCGCGACCGTTCAGGGCCAGGTCCAGATTATTGTCAGTAAACTCCAGATCGCCCTGATTGAACTGCTGGGACACATCCGCCAGGCTCACGCCACTGCCGGTGGCCAGCCTGGACACCCCGGTGTATGACAGGGCGAACACATCGGCAAACTCCGCCCGGGAGCCCTTGAAGCCCGCAGTGGATGAGTTGGAAATGTTGTGCCCGGTCACCTCCAGATCTTTGGAGGCCGCGTTGATTCCGGTGAGTCCTATGTTGAAAGACGGCATGATCTAACCCTCAAGTTGTTTGTGCTTCACTGGGCGCTGGCCCTAGCCGATGCGTCGTACCTGGGAGAAATCCATCTCCCCGAACCCCTCGATCTGCAGCTTGATGCCGCCGTTTCTCTGATCCGTGCGCACACTCTCCACCCGTGCGTTCAACAGCAATTCAGGCTGCTCACTGCTGCCATCCCGCACCGCATTGGCACGAAATTCATACACACCCGGCGGTGCCCGCTCTCCCTGGTCCGTCATGCCATCCCAATGGAATGACTGCATGCCCGAGGCCTGAGCCCCCATGGGTATACGCCTGACCAGCGCCCCGGCCGCATCATAGATTCCCACGGTCACATTCTCGGCAGAGGACTTGAGGTCCAGCGCGCCACGCACGCCCCCCTCGTGACCCATTGCTGCCATATCCACCGGCACCAGCACCTCACGATCCACCAGACTCGCCGCCTGCAGGGTCTGGGACGACTGAACCGACTTGGCGATGCTCTCGAAAGACTTCTGCAACTCACCGATGCCATTCACCGTGCCGAACTGGGCGATCTGCCCCAGAAAGTCACCGTTTTCCATGGGTTCGAAGGGGTCCTGATTCTGCAACTGGGTGATCATGAGCTTGAAGAACTCCTCTTGCCCCAGCTCGTCACGCTTGCCCGTGTTAGCCTTGCTGGAGTTTGTCGACGCCAGCCCCAGGCCCTCCAGCATGTTCAGATCAACGCTCATGGCTCATACCTCCTCAGCCCTGCCCCAACTGCAGCGTGCGCAATAGCAACTGCTTGGTGGTGTTCATCACTTCCACGTTGTTCTCGTAACTGCGCGAGGCCGAGATCATGTTGGCCATTTCATCCACCATGTTCACGTTGGGCATGAACACATACCCATCCTCGTTGGCCTGGGGATGGTGAGGTTCATACTTCACCCGCGCCGGCGCATCGCTCTCGACGATGTCCATCACGCGAACAGGCATGGTGGAGTTATTGCCGGGATTGAGTTGATCCATCACCGTCTGGAACACCGGCTGCTTGGAGCGGTAGGCCCCTTCCTCGGTGGTGCTGGCCACCTGGGCGTTGGCCATGTTGCTGGCAATGGTGTTGAGCCTCACGGACTGGGCACTCAGCGCCGAGCCGGATACATCAAAGACCTTGAACATGTTGCTCATGATTCAATCCTCCGGCCTACTCGCCGCCCCGGAAGGCGTTGCGCAGACCCACAAACTTGTCACTGAGAAAATCCAGGCTCGCCTGGTATTGAACAGCGTTCTCGGCAAAGGCTGCCTGCTCCAGCTGCGGATCCACCGTATTGCCGTCCAGAGATGGTTGATTGGGTACCCGATACATGGCCTCCCCCACGCCGCCCGCACCACCTGTTGCGTCCAGGTGAGCCGCATGGGTGCGACTCATGGACAACTGGTCCGGTTGGTGCTGTTGCTTGAGCACCTGCCGGAAGTCCAGATCGCGGGCCTTGTAGTTGGGGGTGTCGGCGTTGGCAATATTGGAGGCGAGCAGTTCCATGCGCCTGGAACGCACCTGCAGCGCTTCGCCATGAATACCCAAGGCATTGTCAAATGAGAGCGGCATGATCTTCGACCTCAAGAAAATCTCTTGGCAGTCGAAATGCAAACAGCGTGCCATACGATAAATTCTCGTAGTTTCAGGCACTTGGAGGGAGGGATAAACCAGAAAGAAAGGGCAATCCGGCAACAACCCGCCGTTGGGGGCCGTTGCGCGGTGAGCAGAGTCGGAAGTTTGACGCTGCGGGGAGGTTACTTCTTCAGGCGATACACCACACCGGGGTTGCAGCGCACCATCTCGAAGGCGTCGGAATAATTGGCCATGGATTCCGAGGCCCCCAGGAACAAGTAGCCGCCCGGGTTGAGTATCTGGGAGATGCGCTTGAGGATAGTGCGCTTGGACTCCAGGGAGAAGTAGATCAGCACGTTACGGCAGAAGACGATATCGAACCGACCCATGGTGCTGTAGTTGTCCAGGAGATTGAACTCCCGGTAGCTGACACGGGCCTTGATGTCCGGCTTCACTTCCCAGCGATCGCCTTTTTGAATGAAGAACCGGTTGCGCCGATCCAGCGACAGCCCCCGGGCCACGGCCAGGGAGTCGTAGCTGGCTTCCTTGGCCTCGCGCAGCACGGCACCGGAGATATCCGTACCCAGGACCTGCACGTCCCGCAGGCTACCGGGCCGCGACTGCAGGTACTCGCTGGTGGTCATGCTGATGGAATACGGCTCCTGCCCCGAGGAACAGGCGGCACACCAGATGCGCACCGTGGAGCTCGGGGATTTTTTCGCCAATTCCGGGTAGATCTGGTTTTTCAGGATCTCGAAGGGGAAGACATCACGAAACCAGTAGGTTTCGTTGGTGGTCATGGCCTCGATCACCCGCTCACGCAAGCCCGAGCGCCCGCCCCGCTTGAGGAGCTTGAGCAATTCACTGACCGAGGAGACCGAGAACTCCTTCATCAGCCGGGACAACCGGCTGGTCACCAGATAGTGCTTGTTATCTCCCAGTACAAGTCCGCAGGACCGCTCAAGAAAGATCTTGAAGTCCTCGTAATCCTGGGGTTCGATCGGGCCCGATGACAATGTGCTGCTGCTTCCCGGTTAGTGTATTGAGACTGCGCCCGGCATGGAGCCGGAAGGCGCAGTATACCCGCAAACGTGCTCCCCGGGCGGCAACGGTTTGCCGCCCGTGGCCTCCCGCTGCCCCGTCACTCGCCGACCTCTTCGGGCTGCAGGTGACCGAGCACGGCCTCGGCCAACTCGTCGGGGCTGAACTTGGGCAGAAATCGATTGGCCCCCGCCTGGCGCACCATGGCCTCGTTGAAGGTGCCACTCAGGGAAGAATGTAACAACACGTACAGTCCCGACAACTCCGGTGACTGACGGATCTCCGACGATAAGGTATACCCGTCCATGACGGGCATCTCGATATCCGAGATCACCATGCCGATCTGCTCATCGATGGGGCCCTCCTTCGCCATGTCCTTGAGCTTGTCGAGGGCCTGCTGACCATCATTGGCCACGATGGCCTCAACACCGATCTGGGCAAGGGCGCGCACGATCTGCTTGCGGGCCACCGAGGAATCGTCGGCCACCAGGGCGCGGCGCACCCGCCCGCCCTCGCGGATGGTACGGGACAGGGCTTCGTCCACATCCCTGGACGGACCGGTCACCATCTCCAGGACCTTTTCCACGTCGATGATTTCCACCAGGCGGTCTTCCACCTGGGTGACAGCCGTCAAAAAGCTGTCCTTGTGAGTGCCCCGCGGCGGCGGGCGGATCTGATCCCAGTTGAGATTGATGATGCGATCCACCGAGGCCACCAGCAGGCCCTGCACCGAGCGGTTGAACTCGGTGAGGATGACAAAGGCCTTCTGCTCGTGTTCCGGCGCTGCCATGCCGATGGCGTGGGCCAGGTCCACCACCGAGACGGTCTGTCCTCGCAGGGTGGCCACGCCGCGCACCACCGAATGGGCGCTGGGCATGCGATTAAGGGGCGGGCAGGCGATCACCTCGCGCACCTTGAAGACATTGATGGCGAACATCTGTCGCGTGCCCAGGGAGAACAGCAACAGCTCAAGGCGGTTCTGCCCCACCATTTGGGTACGCCGATTGACACCATCCATCAAGTCGCTCATGGGCCCCTCCTGCGGAACACCCGGGGATAAACATGGCCAGTCGACCGGGTTATCGGCGGCTTGGGACAATCCTTGATACCTGATCTGGCACCGGGATTGCATCCCCTTAACACCAATAGCCCCCGGCGCCGGAATCCCGGCAACGATTGCGCGGACCACGATTATGAACCAACTTGTACACACCTGTCTCATACCCCGAGCTCATGGCCCCCGCTCCGTTCATCAACGCCGCGGGTGGAGAAGGTCCGTCCTGTCGTGCCTGGCCCTGTGCGCGCTGGCGCTGCCGCCCACAGCCCTGAGCTCGGAGGTGGAGCCCCATGGCAATATCCTCAAGGCAGCCCGGGAGTTTCTCACCGAGCAGGCCCGCCAGCATCACGGCGACTCCCTTGAGGTGCGCGTGGTCCCGGGACGGCTGGACCCGCGACTCCGCCTGCGGGCCTGCGGCAGCCCCCTGGAAGCCCAGCTTCCGCCCGGGGGGCGCATGGTGGGCAGCACCACCGTGGGCGTGCGCTGCCCCGGTCCCGCGCCCTGGAGCCTGTATGTACCGATGCAGGTCAACCTGCGTGGCGAAGTCGTGGTTCTTGACCGTTCCCTGCCCCGCGGCACTGTACTATCCTCCGGTGACATCAGACTGGAGCATCGGGAACTCAACAGCTTGCATAGCGGCTACCTGGTGGACCCGGAGGGTGCCCAGGACATGGTGCTCAGACGCGCCCTGAGCGGTGGCACGGTGCTCACACCCCACATGGTGGAGCCGCAACGCCTTGTGCATCGTGGTGAGCGAGTCACCCTGATCTCGGAAAATTCGGTGGTCACCGTGCGCATGGCCGGCGAGGCCATGGCGGACGGCTCCTACGGAGACCGGGTACGGGTCCGCAACCTGTCATCCAAGCGTGTCGTCGAGGGCCGGGTACTGTCTGCCGGGGTGGTGGGTGTTAATATGTGACACCCGACACATAATACGGGTTAAAGAATTCCCAGGACGAGCCGATAAAAGGACTATGAGAGGCGATGTCTGTATGTGCGAGGAATGGATATGTCCATCGAAATCAAGAATCTAAGCCAGCCGCAGGCGCGGGGTGCCGGTGATAGCCGCGGCACGTCCGAAAGCGCCCGCGGCGGTAAGGGGGCTGGTCAAGCCCCGAGCCCGGCCGATAACACGGCCGACAAGATCACCCTCACCGGGGCCGCAAGACGCCTCAGTGACCTGGAGCAGACTGCGGCTTCCCAGCCACAGGTGGATGAGAAGCGCGTGGCTGAACTGCGCCAGGCCATCCAGGACGGCAGCTACCAGGTGAATGCGCAGGCCGTGGCAGAAGGGCTCATAAAGTCGGAAACCCTGTTCTGATCCCATGAACCACACCCCCTTCCCAGAGCACCTGGACCAGATACTCAGTCAGTCCGTGCGTGAGGCCACCAGCCTGGAATCGGCCTTGCAGCGTGAGGGCGCAGCCCTGGCGTCTCGCGACCTGGATGAGCTGAATGCCGCCGTGGCTGACAAGCAAACCCGTGTACAGGCACTGGAAGCATTGACCCGCCAACAAACGGAGTTGCTGCAGCGGGGAGGCTATGAAACCAATGCCCACGGCATGGACTGTGTGCTGCGCGACTGGGACGAAGAAGGCGTGCTGCGTCCCGTCTGGGATCGCCTGGTGGAAGTCATGTCCCATTGTCATCGCCTGAATCAGGTCAATGGCGGCGTGGTGGAAACCAGCCGACGCCGTGTGGACCAGGCGCTGCACATCCTGCGCGGGGAAGAAACCCGCACCGAACTCTACGACACCCGCGGTCGCGCCTTCTCGGCAAGTTCATCCCGCCCGATCACCAAAGCCTGATCCCGCGCACCACCCGGCGGTGATTCCCGACCGCCATGTATCCCACGCTGTGCTAACCTTATATTGACGGGTTAAGTCAAACCCGCAGGCACACCTGCCCGCATGGGAGGAACAAGCGCCATGGCACAGATGCAGACACTGGCCCGCCAAACGCCGGCCAGAGAAGTGGGACAGCCGATGATGACCCCGGACGATATCCTGGCACAACTGAGGGATCTGGAAGCACGCCATGCTCCGCTCAGCGTGCGACTGGGCAATGAACAGGACTTCTTCAACAGCCGCTTACTGCGTATGGATCCTTCCCATGGATGGTTGTTCCTGGAGGAACTCAAGCCCTACCAGGGCCACCTGCGGGTCGCACCCGGGCAACCCATGCATGTGTACGCCGTCTTCGGTGACATGGGCGCTCATTTCTGCACCGAGGTGATGCACACCGGCGAGCATGATGGCGTGGCCTTCTATGTTCTGGGACTTCCGGAGAAAATGGACTCGGAACAAAAACGCACCCATTTCCGAACCCCCGTGGAACATTCCCTGGGTACCAGAGTGACGCTCACCAACCGTGACGGACGCCAGTTCACCGGTCGGCTGGTGGACGTATCCCTGGGCGGGCTGAGCGCCCATTTCGACCTGGACACCCCCATCAGCGCCCCGGAACTGCTTGACGTCAAAGGTCTGCAACTCCCTGGCATCCCCCCCATCGATTGCGGGCTTCAGGTACGGTTCGCCAGGGACGACAAGGACAAGGGACTGCGACTGGTGGGGGGGCGATTCTTCGACCTGACCCCGGAGGACGAGCGGCATCTGCTGCGGACCCTGCTGGTACTGGAGCGGGAGGAAACGCAGCATCATCGCAGGCATGATGACTGAAGACCTCTGCGGATCTCAGACCTCCGTGAGATCCGCCCCGCGGGCCTTCATGAACGATTCCACCACTCGTATGAAAACCGCCATATCCAGGGGCTTGGTGAGGTACTGATCAAACCCGGCCTCCTGGCCTCGCTCGATATCCCTTTCGGTGGCGTTGGCGGTCAGGGCGATCACCGGGATCTCAGCGGTCTGGGGCTCCTGGCGCAAGCGCTGCAGCACATCATAACCATTCATCCCCGGCATATTGATATCCAGGATGATCAGATCCGGTCGGTGGGCTCTGGCCAACTCCAGACCCAGACCACCCGAGGGGGCATTGAGCACCTGCACGCCAACACGCTGGCGCAGCACATGCTCCACCAATCGCAGATTGGCAGGGTTGTCGTCCACATGCAGCACCGTGAAACGACGATCCTGACCAGCGACGGCGGCTGACGAGTGCAACGGGCCGAGCTCATCCCCACCCTCCTGAGCCGCAGTCTCACCGGCCTTGAGCTCGAACCAGAAGCAACTGCCCTGCTCCAGCCCTTCCATGCCGATCACTCCCCCCATGAGTTCCATCAAGCGCTGGCTGATGGCCAGGCCGATACCGGTGCCTTCAATGGATTCGTCGCCGTCCTCATGGAGCCGGGCAAAGGGTTGAAACAGGGAGCCCCGAAGGGATTCGGGTACACCGCGCCCCGTATCACGCACGCGCACGAGCACGGTTTCGGCACGCGCCTGGGCATCCAGCCACACCTCGCCATGGGGGCGGTTGTACTTGATGGCATTGGATATCAGATTGATCAGCACCTGCTTGAGCCGGGTGCGATCCGCCATCAGAACCTGATCCACCTGCCCCACGTGGATGGTGATGCCCTTATCCTGGGCCAGTGGCCTCAACAGTGTCAGACAATCCCTGACCACATCCGACAGGGGCACGGCCTCGATGGACATCTCGATCCGGCCGGACTCGACCCGGGCCAGATCCAGCACCTCGTTGATCAGATCCAGCAGATGACGCCCACCGCGCAGGATCTCCCTCACGCTCTCCTGCTGACCCTCATCCAGTGACGGGTCGGCCTCCAGCAACTGGGAAAACCCAAGCACCGCGTTCATGGGCGTGCGCAGCTCATGACTCATGCGCGACAGGAATTCCGATTTGGCCTGGTTGGCCCGATCCGCCTGCTCCTTGGCCTCCTGCCATCGACTCATGGCCAGGTGACGCCCCTCTTCGGCACTCAGGGCCGCCGCCAGGATCCCGAGGATTCGTTCGTCCTCATCGTTAGGCTGCATATGACCGGTGGATACCACGCAGAGACTCCCCACCACCTGATCCTGACAGCGGACCGCATGGCCCATGTAGGACTTGATCCCGTAGCGTTTCACATAGGGGTCACGCTCAGCGTAGGGCGTCTGCGTCAGGTCCCCGGTGACGTAATTCTTCCCGAGGGTGCCGTTGATCACGTCATGGCAAACATGCCCCTCGGGTGCATCGCTCAGGGGCATGTCCTCGGGGGTTCGCCAACGTCCCAGGGAAAAGAGTCGACCGTCCTTCAACCGATGGTACAGCGCGGCCTCACTCTCCAGGAGTTCGCCGCAGACCTGGGTGATTCGCGTGACATTCTCCTGATAGTCGGGCCCCAGGCTGGCCAGGCATTCATTCAGGCGAATCAGTCGGCGCTCCATCCGCTTGCGTCGCTCCACATCCCTGACGACCCCCACCGCGTACCAGCCATCCGTCATCTGCAGCGAAGACAGGGACAGTTCTCCGGCCAAACGGCTGCCATCACGACACTGGGCAGAAACTTCCACGATCCGATCGACAGCGTCTCCGGTCCCTGTCTGAGCAAAGTGGTCCATGGCATGGTTCACTGCCGGGGTCGGGCCTCCCGGCATCACCATCTGGTGCAGATCACGCCCCAGGGCTTCATCCCTGCGATAACCGAACAAGCGCTCGGCAGATTTATTCCAGAAGACCACCTGGCCACGAGGGTCCATCATGACGATGGCATCCTGGGCCACATCCGTGATGGCAGTGAGCATCACCTGACTCTTCTTCAGTTCGCCGGAGCGTTCCTTGACCTGCCGCTCCACTGACAAATGCCGAACCCTCAGCAGCATGACCAGCATCGTCGCCAGCACTGTGAAAAGCATCCCCAGCCCACCCACTCCCCAGGTCCGGTCGCCGGCAAGACCCTGGTTCTGGCTCAAGGGCGGAAGCACCAGAGGGCTCGACACCGGTGCCTGCACCCCATGCATGGCCTGGGAGTGCAGGGTTGCAAGGCGCACAAATTCCATCTGTTGCTCGCGCTGATCCAGTTGCTGGGCCACGCTCACCCCCAGCCCGGTCAGCAACAAACCGCTGACCAGCACAAAAGCAGCCTCCAGATAAGGGGCTGCCGGTCGAACGACCCCGCTTCGGCCACGCCGCGTGACGATGGCCACACCCAGGCCAAACACCACCAACAGGCCCAGTCCCGCCAAAAGGGCGGGGCGGCTGCCACGGTGGATCTGTGACCACCACAAGGTATCCGGGGCGTCCAGCCCAACCACCATCAGCAACTGACCCGTCTGCGGATGCACCACAGGCGCCAGGCTGGATACGAACTGGCCGTATTCGTCAGTATAGGGCTGCGTGGTCGTGGCCTGCAGGGACTGAAGAACCCAGCCCAGTTCATCAGGCGGGGACTCATAGCGAGTGCCCGGCGGACTGGCCAATGGGTCGTCCGGGTGAAAGCTTTCCGGGCCGAAGAACCACTCTCCATCGCGTGGCGCAACCGTCCAGAGCTCGCCACCCCCATGGCGCTCGGCCAGCGCCCGCAATTGCACCCGCATGGTAAGTGTCCGGTAGGGCACGTATACCCAACCCTCACTCCCCGCTGTCATTCTCCCCGCAGGCCTGGGTGGGCGGTTCCCAGTGATAGGGCAGCAGTTCGTGGAGGCGATTGGCGGGATGATCCTGGATGCGCTCAAGCACATCGATCAGGTAGTGACGCGGGTTCACCCCGTTCTGCTTGCAGGTTTCCAGGAGGGTGAGCAGGATGGCCAGGGCGTGGCCACCATTCTCGGAGCCGGTGAAGTTCCAGTTCTTGCGACTCACGCACACCCCGCGCAGGGCGCGTTCGCCGCGGTTGTTGTCGGGCTCCAGGCGGCCATCCTCAGTGAAGCGCATCAGGGCCTGCCAGTGGTTGAGGACATAACCGATCGCCTTGGCGAAGTCTCCCCGGGGCGGCAGGCTGGGCAGGATGCGATCCAGCAGGCGACGCAAGCGCTTGAGGATGGGCACCGTGCGGCGCTGGCGGGCCTCGCGGATCTGCTCGGGGTCCGTGATCCCCTGTTCGCGCAGGCGCGACTCCACCTGGTAGATCGCCGTGATCAGCTTCATCACCAGATGCACCCGGCCGCGTTTTTTGTGTTTGCGGGCGATCTTTTCGAACGGGCGCCTCGCATGGGCCCAGCAGGCACACCAGATCAGCGCCTCCTGGATCCGCTCGGCGTTCAGGTAGCCCGCATAGGCATCGGCTTGCAGATATCCCTGGTAGTCACGCAGGTGTTCCAGCGGACCTTCCTGGGATCGGTTGGTGGTGTAGTCGTAGAACACCGGGATGATGCCGTCCTCCCGCCCGCGGCCCAGGTAGAGCCACAGGCGACAGGTTCGGGTTTGTCGTCGGCCCTTTTCCAGTTGCGGCACCGTGGTGTCGTCGCTGTGAACGACCGGACTGGCCAGGGCATCCTGGCGAACGAGGTCGGCCAGCGGGGCCAGGACCGAGGCGGACAGCAGCACGTAGTCGCACAGCCGCTGGCGGGGGACGTCGTAACCATCCCGGGCCAGCTGCTGGCTGATGCGGTTGAGCGGCAGATGATCCGCGAACTTGCTGATCACGGTATGGGCCAGCAGGCTGGCACCCACCTGGGCGCCGGGGATCGGTGGCGAGGGGCGCGGTGGAGAGACGATGGTGCGCTCCCCGTCATCCCCCTGGATCGCATACTTGGGCACCTCGTGGCGCTTCACGTACAGCTGCCCGGGTTGGTACTCCAGGGTCTCGGTCACCTCGACACCGATCTCCACCAGCGGGCCGCCGTTCTGGGCCTCCAGTTGGGCCCGGGTTTCGTCGTCGTAGTCGTAGCGCTGCGTCTCCCGGGGCAATTCCGGTGGGAGGACACGGCGACCTCGAGGGGGCTGGGTCTTGCGCCGCTTTTTGGGCGCCTCGGTGGTTTCTTCTTCGTCTTGCTCGGGGATCGGGGCTTCCTGCGGGTGGAAGAGATCCTGCTGGAGGTAACAGCCACGCTCGGAGCTTTGCCCGAAGCGTTTGCGCTGGGCCTCAAGGACCTGGCGCTTGAGATTCTCCAGTTGTTCGCTCAGCTCATTGATCGTGGACTGCTGCTGGGCGAGTAGCTGGGACTGCTGCTCAATGAGCTGATCACGGTCCGCCAGGGCAGCGCGGAACTGCGATTCGCGCAGGCCGGAAGGGGGTGTCGGCAGGTCTTGTGCAGTGCCGTTCAACATGCCCGCATTTTACCACGCCGAAAGCGCTAAGTGGCTGACTTATTGATGGTATTTATCTATCAACGGGTGGCTGTGGCAAGGCATTTTTGCGGGGTTTCCAGGCGCCGCCAATCGATACCCTCGAACAGCGCCTGCATCTGGCTGCGGGAGAGCCGAACCTCACCCTCTGCATCTCCATCCACCTGCTGGAGCCACTTGAAGCGCCCCTTCTCCAGGCGCTTGTAGATCATCACAAAGCCCTGGCCATCCCAGTACAGGGCCTTGAGCTTGTCCCCAGCCCGGTTGCGGAAGACGAACAACTCACCGCTGAGCGGATCCCGCTCCAGGGCCTCGACGATCTCGATGCACAGACCATCGAAGGCCTTGCGGAAATCCACCGGCGCCACTGCCAGGTGGATGGCCACCCCCGTGGGCCACGCGATCATGCCTCCAGGACCTCCATGGCCCGTTGCAGGGTCTGGGGTAAGTGTCCGGTAGGGCACGTATACCCAACCCTCACTCCCCGCTGTCATTCTCCCCGCAGGCCTGGGTGGGCGGTTCCCAGTGATAGGGCAGCAGTTCGTGGAGGCGATTGGCGGGATGATCCTGGATGCGCTCAAGCACATCGATCAGGTAGTGACGCGGGTTCACCCCGTTCTGCTTGCAGGTTTCCAGGAGGGTGAGCAGGATGGCCAGGGCGTGGCCACCATTCTCGGAGCCGGTGAAGTTCCAGTTCTTGCGGCTCACGCATACCCCGCGCAGGGCGCGTTCGCCGCGGTTGTTGTCGGGCTCCAGGCGGCCATCCTCAGTGAAGCGCATCAGGGCCTGCCAGTGGTTGAGGACATAACCGATCGCCTTGGCGAAGTCTCCCCGGGGCGGCAGGCTGGGCAGGATGCGGTCCAGCAGGCGACGCAAGCGCTTGAGGATGGGCACCGTGCGGCGCTGGCGGGCCTCGCGGATCTGCTCGGGGTCCGTGATCCCCTGTTCGCGCAGGCGCGATTCCACCTGGTAGATCGCCGTGATCAGCTTCATCACCAGATGCACCCGGCCGCGTTTTTTGTGTTTGCGGGCGATCTTTTCGAACGGGCGCCTCGCATGGGCCCAGCAGGCACACCAGATCAGCGCCTCCTGGATCCGCTCGGCGTTCAGGTAGCCCGCATAGGCATCGGCTTGCAGATATCCCTGGTAGTCACGCAGGTGTTCCAGCGGACCTTCCTGGGATCGGTTGGTGGTGTAGTCGTAGAACACCGGGATGATGCCGTCCTCCCGCCCGCGGCCCAGGTAGAGCCACAGGCGACAGGTTCGGGTTTGTCGTCGGCCCTTTTCCAGTTGCGGCACCGTGGTGTCGTCACTGTGAACGACCGGACTGGCCAGGGCATCCTGGCGAACGAGGTCGGCCAGCGGGGCCAGGACCGAGGCGGACAGCAGCACGTAGTCGCACAGCCGCTGGCGGGGGACGTCGTAACCATCCCGGGCCAGCTGCTGGCTGATGCGGTTGAGCGGCAGATGATCCGCGAACTTGCTGATCACGGTATGGGCCAGCAGGCTGGCACCCACCTGGGCGCCGGGGATCGGTGGCGAGGGGCGCGGTGGAGAGACGATGGTGCGCTCCCCGTCATCCCCCTGGATCGCATACTTGGGCACCTCGTGGCGCTTCACGTACAGCTGCCCGGGTTGGTACTCCAGGGTCTCGGTCACCTCGACACCGATCTCCACCAGCGGGCCGCCGTTCTGGGCTTCCAGTTGGGCCCGGGTTTCGTCGTCGTAGTCGTAGCGCTGCGTCTCCCGGGGCAATTCCGGTGGGAGGACACGGCGACCTCGAGGGGGCTGGGTCTTGCGCCGCTTTTTGGGCGCCTCGGTGGTTTCTTCTTCGTCTTGCTCGGGGATCGGGGCTTCCTGCGGGTGGAAGAGATCCTGCTGGAGGTAACAGCCACGCTCGGAGCTTTGCCCGAAGCGTTTGCGCTGGGCCTCAAGGACCTGGCGCTTGAGATTCTCCAGTTGTTCGCTCAGCTCATTGATCGTGGACTGCTGCTGGGCGAGTAGCTGGGACTGCTGCTCAATGAGCTGATCACGGTCCGCCAGGGCAGCGCGGAACTGCGATTCGCGCAGGCCGGAAGGGGGTGTCGGCAGGTCTTGTGCAGCGCCCTTTAACATGCCCGCATTTTACCACGCCGAAAGCGCTAAGTGGCTGACTTGTTGATGGTATTTATCTATCAGCGGGTGGCTGTGGCAAGGCATTTTCGAGGGGTTTCCAGGCGCCGCCAATCGATACCCTCGAACAGCGCCTGCATCTGGCTGCGGGAGAGCCGAACCTCACCCTCTGCATCTCCATCCACCTGCTGGAGCCACTTGAAGCGCCCCTTCTCCAGGCGCTTGTAGATCATCACAAAGCCCTGGCCATCCCAGTACAGGGCCTTGAGCTTATCCCCGGCCCGGTTGCGGAAGACGAACAACTCACCGCTGAGCGGATCCCGCTCCAGGGCCTCGACGATCTCGATGCACAGACCATCGAAGGCCTTGCGGAAATCCACCGGCGCCACTGCCAGGTGGATGGCCACCCCCGTGGGCCAGGCGATCATGCCTCCAGGACCTCCATGGCCCGTTGCAGGGTCTGGGCGCAAAACCCCGGATAGAGCTCGAGCCGACGACCGTGGCTCAAGGTCACCACCACCGGTCCACCGAGCTGCGGCGACAGGTCTACGGGATCAGGGTCGTCCCCCACCGTGCGCACCGTCAAAAAGCGCTGCGTCCCGGTGGCGGGCTTCGAGGGCGAATGCTCCGCCTTGGCCTCGGTCGCGGCCACCACCCATTCCGGATAGCGCACTGCCCACTGCGATAACTGCTGGGGTGTGACCCCGTGCTGACGGGCAAAGGCCGCCTTGCTCTGGCCTGAAGCTGCCCACTGCTGGACCAGTCCCTTCCAGAAAGCGCGCTTGCGCTGTCGGACACCTCTGTTCATACCGGCACATCTCCTTGGTTGCTTGAGATCGTGCCGTGGACGATGGGGGATCAGGGCGGGCTATGAAATATGGGTTCTAGCGGACGCGTACCCCGCATGCTCTCGAAAATCGGCGTGCCCAGGTCGTCGGCGGAGAACGTGAGGCTGTCCACGCGCCGCCAGTGCAGCGCATTGGCCACCTCGACAACCTGGATCAATAATCGGTCGCGTTGATTGGATTCCACCAGGCTCGCCTGCCAGGCCGACATGGCGAGGGCCACGACCAGCAGGATGATACCCATGAAGACCACCAGCAACCCTGGCCGAATCACATGAGTGGGATCAGAATCCTTGACGGTCGCTCCCGGAATCAGACGGGGCGAGGAACCGGAATGGGCCATGCTAGTACAGCCCGAAGCGGGCCAACGGACTCAACACATCCGTCGCGCGGGGGTATGCAAGGCAATCAAGGGGGGTGCTGGAGGGTAACCCGGCATCAAGGCGCTCAAACCGACGAAGAGGGAGATGCGGGGCCGTAGGGGCAGACATATCAGAAACACAAAAAGGTAGAGGGGGCAGGTGAACCCAGGCGGGGGACTGGCCTCTGCAAGTCACCATCCCGCGCCGAAGGATACACCAAACCCCCTCTACCTGCACCGTTACCTCAAAGAGGCGACGGTAAAGACCTTAGTAGAAAGGTCTCCACAGGAACACCAGGAAGTGGGCAGCAGCCGCCAGCACCATGAACACGGTGAAGGTGGTCTTGAACTGCTCGTGGAATTCCTTGGCTTGTTCTTCGGTCAGACCGGAGATGCTGTCATTCATTGGGAAAGCCCTCTAACGTGTAATCAAGAAGTCGGTCGGATTCAGAGGAATCCAGACTTACTCGGAAACTTCCGCAGACGCATCATAGGTCAGCGGGTTGTAGTTGTCATTGGAGTACACGAAAGCGTGCACAGCCAGAGCAACAACCAGAACCGTGATCAGAATGGGCATCAACCAGGTGCCGGGGTTAACCACCAGCCACAGCTTCCAGTCGTCTCTGGGGTTGCTTGGCTTGCTCGGTCTGTATTCGCTCATAGATAAAGCCCTCTTGGTTTAAGACCAGGCCCCTGTGGAGGCCAGGATGTTTTCAACCGCCACATGTCAGACATGTAGCCAAGGTTGACACTTGAATCAGATTCGGTCGACTCCGGCACAAAAGGCCGGAACACTCCCTGAACAGTCTTTTTTTAACTTATTGCCTGGCAGGGTATTTCTGATCCAAAAACCCCTGCTTCGGTCTGGTTGTAAGTCTACGTTGACAGGATTAAATGTCAAGCTGGCCTACCACTCCTGGATGAGTGAACAGAAGAGCCCGGAACTTCCTTAATAAAGCAAAACAAACAGCAACTTAAAAAACCATCATGGCACTCGAAGGGTAGCCACCCAGGCCATGCCCACACGAGTGGCTGCCATTTTTCTGATCCAGATCATCATTTGTCACTCGGACGGCGCTCCCCAACACAGGAGGTCAGACCTGCAACAAAAAAGGGGCGCCACGGCTTCCCACCGCGACGCCCCTCACCCCATCGCCATCAAGTGCTGGGGAAGTCCGGCATGCCGAAACGCGCATCCCCCGTACCGTGGCGCGGCCCGCCCTCTCGCAGCAGCGGAATCATGACCACCAATGCTGCCAGGAGGATGCCGATCTCCAGGTAATACACCGCCAGATAACCCGTCGCTGGCGATGCCAGGGTCTCCCCGAGCAGCCCACCGCCGGTGATAAGGCCCACAAGGTCGCGGATGATGCCTCCAAGGGCAATGGCTCCCCCAGCGGCCGTGGCCTGCACCGCCCCCCATGCGCCCACGGCCATACCGCTTTGCTGGTCGCGTGCAAAGGCCATCATGGCCAGCAGGGTGGAGACAGCAAACAACCCCCCCCCAAAGCCGATCAGGCCCGTGCCGAGGCGGAAGATCAGGGTGGACTGCAAGGGCACCGCCAGCACCACGATGATGAAGGCCACCACGCCGATGACGGCACCGATGGCGCCCACCCGGTAGGGGTCACCCCCACGGGTGAGCACGTAGCCAGCCAGGGAGAAGGCCATGAGCATCCCCATGGCCCACAGGGCCGTGAGCGTGGTGGTGGCAGCCACCGACATGCCCAGGATCTCGCCTCCATAGGGCTCGAGCAGGATGTCCTGCATGTTGAAGCCGGCGGTTCCCAGAGCAATCACCACCAGCAGTCGGCGCACGTGCCCCACGGAGGCGAGGGCACGCCAGGCTTCCATGAATGGCACCCCCGGCTCATGGCGGGCCTTGGCTCGATCCTGATCGATCGCTTCCTGTTTCCACAAGGCGAACAGGTTCACCACAATGGTGACCACGGCCACGCCCTGCAGCACCTCGATCAGGCGACCAGGGCTGTAATCGGTGAGCAGCCAGCCAAATACACTCGAGGCCAGGACCATGCCCAAAAGCAGGATCACGTAGAGCAACGCCACCACACGGGGCCGCTGCTCAGGGGCCGCCAGATCCGTGGCCAGGGCCAGGCCAGCCGTCTGCGTGGTATGCAGGCCTGCCCCCACCAGCAGGAAAGCCAGGGCCGCCGCCATGGGGCCCAGAAAGGCCGGGCCGCTCCCGTCAGCGAGCACCAGCAAGGCAAACGGCATGATGGCGAGCCCCCCGAACTGCAGCATGGTGCCGAACCACAGATAGGGCACGCGTCGCCACCCGAAGGCAGATCGATGATTGTCGGAACGGTGGCCCAACAGGGCTCTCAAGGGGGCAAACAGCAGTGGCAGGGAGACCATCAGGGCCACCAGCCAGGCGCCGACCCCCATTTCCACCACCATGACCCGGTTCAGGGTACCGGTAAGCAGCACAATGGCCATACCCACCGATATCTGGAACAGCGCCAGACGCAACAGCCGCGGCAAGGGCAGTTCCTTGGTGGCCGCATCGGCGAACGGCAGGATCGAGGGACCCAGCCGCTTGAGGATGCCCATGAAGGCGCTCGAGGCCTTTCTATCCTTCATCGCTGATTACTCCCAATGGTCTGGTGCATGCGATTCCTCCGGCGATCATCAATCGAAGCCCAGAAAATCAAAGATATCCCGATCCTTCATCGGCGTGGCGCGCTGTGATTGCACACCATCCAGCAGACTCTGAGCCAGGCGCATGTACTCGGCCTGGGCCGTTCTCAGTTCCGGCTCGTCGTCCATCTCGAAGACGGTGGACTTTTTCAGGCGGCTGCGGCGGATCACATCCAGCAACGGGAAGTGCGCCAGGCGATTGAGACCCACGGCATTATTGAAACGGTCGATCTCATCGGTGTTTTCGCTGCGGTTGGCGATCACCCCGCCGATGCGCACCTGGTAATTCTTGGCCTTGGCCTCGATGGCCGCAGCGATACGGTTCAGCGCGAAGATGGAATCAAAATCGTTGGCAGTGACAATCAGCGCCTGATGGGCATGCTGCAATGGGGCGGCAAAGCCGCCGCAGACCACGTCGCCGAGCACATCGAAGACCACCACATCGGCGTCTTCCAGCAGATGGTGCTGCTTGAGCAGCTTGACCGTCTGGCCCACCACGTAGCCACCACACCCGGTACCCGCCGGGGGGCCTCCGGCCTCCACGCACATGACGCCGTTGTAGCCCTCGAAGACAAAATCCTCGGGGCGCAGCTCTTCCTCATGAAAGTTCACGGACTCAAGCACATCGATGACCGTGGGCACCATGGACTTGGTCAGGGTGAAGGTCGAGTCGTGCTTGGGGTCGCAGCCGATCTGGATCACCCGCTTGCCCAGTCGCGAGAAGGCGGCGGACAGGTTGGACGAGGTGGTACTCTTGCCAATGCCCCCCTTGCCATAAATGGCAAACACCTTGGCCTTGCCAATGTGCAGATTGGGGTCCATGGATACCTGTACGCTGCCCTCGCCGTCCGGCGGTGCGGGGCAGTCGTTATTGCAAGTCGAGTTCACGCCGTATTCTCCTCGGTCATACCGTCAGGACGGTCTAGGGTTCTTCACACGCGCCGGGGGCGGACCCCTGGCTTCTCGGCGTCCGGGCCCGTTCATGGGGGATGCTCAGGCTTCCAGCAGATGATTGGCCGCCCGGGCCGAGGTGAGGGAATGGATCGCGGCCAAGCGCCGGAGGTTAGCGTGCGGCATCCGCAAAAACAAGCGCACGCGCCCCCGGCGGGCTCGCTGAAATCAGCCGCCGAGTTTACGGTGAAACCAGAGGTTGCGGGCTTCGTTGACCACCAGCCAGATGATCCCGCCCCACACCATGAGGTCGGCCACATAGTAGATCAGTGCGCGTCCGTCGCCTTCCTGCCCAACCCAGGCCTTCATGCCCATGCCCAGGGTGAGGCCGCCGAAGAAGAGCAATACCGACATCACGCGATGACGCGCCACACGGTCAGTAAAGGCCATGTACTCCTGCTCGCCCCGCACCCACTCCTCGTCCACATCCTGCTCGTACTCCATACCCGGCTCCTGTTCCCTGACCTCCATGTGCTCCTGAGCCGCGATGGGTGCCCCACAGCCTGGACAGGTGGGGGCCTTGTCCGATACTTCCCGGCCGCATTCGGGACATTCAATTAACGCCATTGGTCATCCCCTTGTAAATTGAAGCGCAAATCGGGCCCCTTGCCGCCCGGGCCTGCCATGTCCCGCGTCTGATCCGGTTTGGGCCCATCACCCCGCGCATGATACAAGGCGATCAACACCGGGTGAATACTTACTCCCGGGAAGTTCATCCACGACGGCACAAGCCGCCGTTCCCATGATCCAGGGCAAGTTCATGACACACGAAGCCGAGGTTACACGCGTCTCCACCGGGCTGCCAGGCCTGGACGAAGTGATCGACTGTCTGCGCATCGGCGACAACGTGGTCTGGCGCGTGGACCATGTGGATGATTATCAACGCTTCATCGACAGCTTTGTGCAGGCAGCCGTGGCAAGGAATCGAAGCATCATCTACCTGCGTTTCGGTCACCACCCCCCGCTCGTGGAGGCCAGCCCCAACGTGCGGGTGGTCCATCTGGATGCCTTGAGTGGCTTCGAGGCCTTCACCGAACATGTCTACCGCCTGATCACCGACCATGGGCGCGGGGCCTTCTACGTATTCGACTGCCTCTCCGACCTGCTGGAGGACTGGGCCACCGACCTGATGGTGGGCAATCTGTTCCGGGTGGTCTGCCCCTATCTGTTCGAGCTGGATACCGTGGCCTATTTCGGTCTGCTCAACGATCGCCACTCTCACACCACAGTGGCACGCATCCGCGAGACCACCCAGGTGCTCATGGACATGCGCCGCACCGCAAGCGAATGCCATGTGCAACCGGTGAAGGTCTGGCGGCGCCAGTCTCCCACCATGTTCCTGCCTCACCGTCATCGGGGACACCGGTTCGAACCGGTGATCGACAGCAGCGATGCCACCCGCGTGCAAACGGCCCTGCAACCTGATCACAGCCAGGGCCCGCAACGCCAGCTGGACTACTGGGACACCCTGTTCCTGGAGGCCGCCCGGCAGCTTGAACGGCCGGATGACGAGGAAGGCCAGGCCGCCCAGGTGGAACGCCTCTGCCGGGTGCTACTGGGGCGGGATGAACGCATCCTGGGGCTGGCGCGGCGATTCTTCCGCCTCGAGGACCTGATGGCCATTCGCGCCCGGGTGATCGGTAGCGGCTACATCGGCGGCAAGGCGGCTGGCATGCTGCTGGCCCGGCGCATCCTGCTGGACACGGATACGGCCACCTGGGAGGAGCATCTGGAGCCCCATGATTCATTCTTTCTGGGCACCGATGTGTACTACTCCTTCCTGGTACACAACGGCCTGTGGCCGCTGCTCATGCGCCAGCACGAACCCGAGGGTTATTACAGCGAGGGTCGCGAGCTGCACGCGCGCATGCTCAAGGGCGAACTGCCCGAGGAAACCCGCCTGGAACTGGCCCGGATGCTGGATTATTTCGGCCAGTATCCCATCCTGGTCCGCTCCAGTAGCCTGCTGGAGGACGGCTTTGGCAACGCCTTCGCAGGCAAGTATGACAGCGTCTTCCTGGTGAACCAGGGCGCCCCGAGGAGCGACTGGCGCGGCTGGAGGAGGCCATCCGCCAGGTCTTCGCCAGTACCATGGGCGAAGACGCCCTGGTGTATCGCCAGCAGCGTGGCCTGGACGGCATGGAGGAACCCATGGCCCTGCTGCTGCAGCGGGTGAACGGTCGCTATCACGGTCGTCATTACCTGCCCGATGCGGCCGGGGTGGGCGTGTCGCGCAATATCTTCACCTGGGATCCCCAGATGGATCCCGCCGCCGGCATGGCACGACTGGTGGTGGGCCTGGGCACGCGGGCCGTGGATCGCAATGATGACGACCACGCCTGTGTTGTCCCATTGGATCAGCCGGAGAAGCGCCCGTTTCGGGATGACGAGGATGCCATGCGCTTCTCCCAGCACCAGGCCGACACCCTGGATGTAACCGACAACGTCCTGACCAGTGTTCCCTTGCGCCAGTTGGCATCACTGGATGCGGATATGGAACGCATCCTGGGCTGGTGTGGAGAGCAGGATCGCGAGGCTGTACGGCGGGCCCGGGACCACGGACTGACTCCCCCTTGGCGGATCAGTTTTGCCCCGCTTCTCTCTCGAACCCGTTTCGTGCCACTGATGCAGCAGCTACTGGGAACGCTGGAAGCCACCTATGAGTATCCGGTGGACGTGGAATTCACGGTACACATCGGCCTTGAGGGTCAACCCTCGTTCAATCTGGTGCAGTGTCGCCCCCTTCAGACCCTGGGGCAAAACCGGCCCGTGACGGTGCCGGAAGCAGTGTCGAGTGACCGATTACTGCTGGCAACCCAGGGGCATTTCATGGGCGGCAGCATGGATCAGCCCATTCACCGGGTGATCCGCGTGGACGGCGGGCGTTACAGTGCCCTGACCTCGCACCAGAAATTCGCCGTGGCCCGCCTGGTGGGTCAGATCAACCGGGCCATGAAGAACCGGGATGACTGCCCTACCCTGTTGATCGGTCCAGGGCGCTGGGGCACCAGCACGCCTGAGCTGGGCGTGCCCATCCGGTTCGCGGACATCAGCCGCATGGCGGTCCTCATGGAGGTGGCGGAGCTGGGCGGCGGCGTGGTGCCGGACCTGTCCTATGGTTCGCATTTCTTCCAGGATCTGGTGGAATCACGCATCGCCTACGTGGCCGTGCGCCCTCACGACCGGCACACTGACTACCGCCCCGAGTGGCTGAATCGCGCGCCACGGGAGGTGATCGATGAAGATGTGCTGGATGGCCTGGATGCCGACGTACTAAGCGCCGTCACGGTGCACGACGTGACCGGGGTTGGCCTGAGGCTGTTGGCCGACGTGGTGAGTCAGCGGCTGGTGTGTTATCAGGAAGGCAAATGAGAGCCCCTCTCCCGCTTGCGGGAGAGGGGTTGGGGTGAGGGGCCGGCGTGCCCCAGGGCGTCAGATCACGCCCATGGCCATCATGGCCCGACCCACCTTCAGGAAACCGGTGATATTGGCGCCGGTCACATAGTTACCCGGGGCACCGAACTCGTCGGCAGTCTCGTAGCAGTTGCGGTGGATATCCACCATGATCTCCCGCAGGCGCTCCTCGGTGTGCTCGAAGGTCCATGAGTCGCGGCTGGCGTTCTGCTGCATCTCCAGGGCGCTGGTGGCCACGCCGCCGGCATTGGCCGCCTTGCCAGGACCGAAGGCGATGCCCGCGTCAGAGAAGATGCGCACCGCTTCCGGGGTGCAGGGCATGTTGGCGCCCTCGGCCACGACGATGCAGCCGTTCTTCACCAGGGCCTTGGCATCGTGACCATTGAGTTCGTTCTGGGTGGCACAGGGCAGCGCCACATGGCAGGGCACTTCCCAGATGTTGCCATCTTCCAGATACTTGGCGCTCTTCTTCTCCTGGGCGTAGGCGTTGATGCGGCGACGCTCCACTTCCTTGATCTGCTTGACCAGATCCAGGTCGATGCCTTCCTTGTCCACGATCACGCCGTTGGAGTCGGAACAGGCCACCACCTTGGCGCCCAGCTCCATGGCCTTCTCCATGGCGTAGATGGCCACATTGCCGGAACCGGAGACCACGCAGGTCTTGCCGTCCAGGGAATCGGAACGCACCTTGAGCATTTCGTTCGTGAAGAACACGGTGCCAAAACCCGTGGGCCTCCTTGCGGGCGCGACTGCCGCCCCAGTCCAGCCCCTTGCCGGTGAACACGCCGGACTCATAGCGGTTGGTGATGCGCTTGTACTGCCCGAACAGTAGCCGATCTCACGCTGACCCACGCCGATGTCGCCGGCGGGCACATCGGTGTATTCGCCCAGGTGGCGATACAGTTCGGTCATCATGCTCTGGCAAAAGCGCATGATCTCGGCGTCGGAACGGCCCTTGGGATCGAGTCACTGCCACCCTTGCCACCAACCGATGGGCATGCCGGTGAGAGCGTTCTTGAAGATTTGCTCAAACCCCAGGAACTTGATGATGCCCAGGTACACCGAGGG